>NZ_CP067100.1:2411901-2721127 GCF_016616235.1 Bradyrhizobium diazoefficiens | reverse complement strand
TGGCGCCTTCTTGGCCGTCTCCGCGCCGAGCGGCTTGTCGCTCTCGTCGAGCAGCGGCACGCCGAAGTCGAGCAGGATCTTGTTGATCTCGCCCTGGTTCTCCTGGATCAGCTTGTTGAGCTGCCGTTTCCAGTTCTGGTCACCCGGACGCACGCCCATGCCGATGCGATAGACCAGCTTCGGTCCGGTGGTCTCCTTCACCAGTGGCGTGACGTGCAGCGAGCCGGCCTTCTTCGCATAGTAACCCGCCATCGGCCCCCATAGCACGCCGGCGTCGATCTTGCCCGAGGTGAGATCGTCGATCATGGCTTGCGCCGAATTGTCGTAGCGCGTGTCGATCATCAGCGGATAGGGCTTCGCATCGCCCATCAGGCCGGCCAGCGCCATGTTGGTCGCCGGCGGCGTGCCGGCGACGATCCCGACATGCTTGCCCTTCAACCGGGGATCCTCGAGCGTATCGACGTCCTCGAGCCCGCTGCCGGTCTTCGCGACCAGCGCATAGCTCGTGCGGTAATAGGGATTGGTGCCCTGGACCAGATCGTCACCTTGCGGAAAACCCATGATGACGTCGCAGCGATGTGCGCCCAGTGTCATCCGCACGAAGCCGGTGGCCTGCGGGAAGAAGACGTAGTCGAGCTTCTTCTGGAGCTTGTCGGCAAAAAACTCGGCGAGCTTGTTTTCAAATCCCTCGCCCTTCTCGTCGGAGAACGGCAGATTGCGCGGGTCGGCACAGACGCGCAGCACCTTCGGGTCGACCAGTTCGAACGAGAGGTCGCCGCTCTCGTTCGTCTGCGCGAGGGCAACATCGCCGAGCGCGCAAGACCCAACCAGGATCCACAGTGAAAACAACCAGCGACGACGTCGTCCGGCCTCCGTCATGCCGCTTCCTCCTCGTCTTGTTTGAATGCTAGCCATGCAACGCACGACGCGCCATGTTTTGCCAAGCTTTGTGTTGGCTTTGCTTTGTTGCAGTGCAATGCGGCAGACCCTTTGAACTGAGGCGGAAAAGTGGCCCACGTTGCTTCAACGATCGCAGCCCTGTCCCTGCTGGGGTTCGCGACGCTACCACGCACCTTCGCGGCCGAATTGCCTGTAAGCGAAGTCGCAGCGGGAATCTTCGTGCACTCCGGGAACATTGCGCTGATGACCCGTGAGAACGAGGGTGACATCGCCAATGTCGGCTTCGTCGTCGGCGCGGATGCGGTGGCCGTGATCGATACCGGCGGCAGCCTGCGCGAGGGCGAGGCGCTGCTGGCAGCGGTGCGGGCCCGCACGTCCAAGCCGATCCGCTATGTCATCAACACCCATGGCCATCCCGATCATGTCTTCGGCAATGCTGCCTTCGTCGCGGCCGGGACCAGCTTCGTCGGCCACAGCAGGCTGCCACAGGCACTGGCTAGCCGCGGGCCGTATTACCTCGACAATTTCAGACGGATCATGGGCAGCGAGCTGATCGATCCCGTGAAGATCGTGCCGCCGACCATACTCGTGTCAGATACGCTGACTCTCGATCTCGGCGCGCGCCGCCTGATCTTGCGGGCTTGGCCGGCCGGGCACAGCGACAACGATCTGACGGTGTTCGACGAGACCAGCAAGACGCTGTTCGCCGGCGATCTCGTCTTTCTCCGCCATATTCCGGTGATGGACGGCAGCATCCGCGGCTGGCTCGGCACAATCGGGGAACTGGAAAAGATTCCAGCACGGCGCGTCGTTCCCGGTCACGGGCCCGTGAGCGAATGGCCAGCGGCGCTCGCCGATGAACGGCGTTATCTCACGACGCTACTGGCGGATGTCCGGGCGTCGAACAGCAAGGGCGAGCCGATCCGAACCGCTGCCGATAAGGCCGCCGCCTCGGAACGGCCCAATTGGCAACTGTTCGACGACTACAACGCACGCAACGCAACCGCAGCATTTTCGGAAATTGAATGGGAGTAGCGGGCGCGCTACGATGGGCAGGAGATCAGCTTCGCTGACTCCGGGGACCATGACCATGACGGGATGCACACGCCGCCTGCCCCTGATCGCCGCATTGCTCGGCATCGCCTTCGCCGTGCCGGTGCAAGCCGAGGAAGCCTACGATCCCTGGCCGGGCCTGGTGCAGGATATCTTCAACAACCGTCCGATGAACGAGGGCGCCGATGTCATCGGCATCGAGATGCCCTATCGCGCCGAGGACGCGGCCATCGTGCCGGTGACCCTGCGCAGCAAGCTGTCGCCGGCTGACAACCGCCGCATCCGCTCGATCACGCTGGTGATTGATCGCAACCCGGCGCCGATGGCGGCCAAGTTCGAGCTCGGCGCGGATGCCAACGTCACCGAGATCTCGACGCGCGTGCGCATCAACAACTACACCGACGTTCACGCGGTCGCCGAGCTCAGCGACGGCCAGCTCTACGTCTCCAAGACCTATGTCAAGGCCTCGGGCGGCTGCTCGGCGCCGGCGGGAAAGAACGCCGAGGAAGCCCAAAACCGGCTCGGCCAGATGCGCTACCGGCAATTCGCGCGCGAGGAGGCGCCGCCGGCGAGCCGCATCCGCGAGGCGCAGATCATGATCGGCCATCCCAACAATTCCGGCCTGCAGATGGACCAGGTCACGCAGCTCTACATTCCCGCCTTCTTCATCAACCAGCTGAAGCTGACGCAGGACGACAGCCCCGTGCTGTCGATGGAAGGCGGCATCTCGATCTCGGAAGATCCCAACCTGCGCTTCACCTACGTCTCCAACGGCGCCAAGCGTTTCCGCGCGGAGGCGAAGGACACGGATGGGCACGTGTTCCGCAATGAGTGGGACGTGGAAAAGCCGGGGACGTGAGGCGCGGAGCACCCTCCCCTGGCGGAGGAGGGTCGGCTCACATTGAGCGTCGCGAAATGTGGGACGGGGTGGGGTGACGGTCTCTCCCCATCCAACACTGCCCGAGTTGAGGGATCACCCCACCCCGCTCGCGCTGCGCGCGATCGAGCCTCCTCCAGGGGAGGGTGAGACACTGCGATGCCAAATCAGAAACACCTCACCTCGGCCTCCGCCTGCGCACGGCGCAAATCATTCACAGCCGAATTCGCCTGTTCTGATGTCCGGAACTGGGTGCCGAGATTGCCGCGGACCTGCGACATGCTGAGCGCGGTCTCGGCGGTGACGTAGCGTTCATAGGGGACGATCGAGGCGACGACGTCGATCGAGCAGGAACATTGTTCGATCGCAGCCCGCGTCTCGCCATTGGCCTTCATGCAGCCATAGACGTATTCGGCGCGCGCCGAGGTGGGATAATCATTGGCCTCTTCGGCACGCGTGGCGTGCAGGGCCGACGCCATCACCGCCAATGCGGCGACAATCGGTCGTAGCTGTCTCGCCAGATTCATGCGCGTCCTCCCGCTGGTTGCGACCAAAGCTATGCTATGCGTATTGTCCTGAAAAGCACTCTGTCAGAGGAAACGGCGCACAACGTGATGAGAGCACTCGGTCGAACTCTTGCGCTCGCGGCGACGCTGGTGCTGACGCTAGCCGCGCCCGGACGGGCCGCGCAGACGATCCGCCTTGCGGTGCAGAAGACCGGAACATTCTCCTGGGAGCTGGCCGCGATCCGCGCCAGCGGCCTCGACAAGGAGGCCGATCTGTCGCTCGACGTCACCGAGCTTGCCAGCCCCGAAGCCGGCAAGATCGCGCTGCGCGCCGGCAATGCCGACATCATCCTGTCCGACTGGCTCTGGGTGTCGCGCGAGCGCGCGCTCGGCGCTAGGCTCACCTTCTATCCCTATTCCAGCGCGCTTGGCGCGCTGATGGTGCCGGCGTCCTCGCCGCTCAAGACGCTGGCCGATTTGAAGGGCCGCAAGCTCGGCGTTGGCGGCGGCCCGATCGACAAGAGTTGGCTGCTGCTGCAGGCGCGGATGAAGCAGGACGGCATCGAGCTCAAGTCCGCTGCGACCATCGTCTATGGTGCCCCGCCATTGATCGCCGCCAAGGCGCTCGACGGCGAGATGGATGCAAGCCTCAATTTCTGGAATTTCTGCGCCCAGCTTGAGGCCAAGGGTTTTCGGCGCCTCGCCGGGATCGAAGAGATTTTGCCGAAGCTGGGCGCCAAGGGCGCGGTCTCTGCGGTCGGCTACGTCTTCGACGAGAGCTGGGCGGCGAGCCATCGCGATGCGGTGGCGCGCTTCATCGCGATGACCCGCAAGGCGAAGCAGCTGCTCGTGACCTCGGACGAGGCCTGGGACAAGATCGCGCCGCTCACCGGCGCGACCGATGCTGCCATGCTGAGGACATATCGCGATCGCTACCGCGAGGGCATCCCGCGCCGGACCATCGCAGAGGAGGAGGCCGATGCGCGCGTGCTCTACCGCGTGCTCGCCGAGATCGGCGGCCGCGACCTGGTCGGCTCCGCGGCCGAGCTCGATCCCGGCACGTTCTATCACGCCGTCCTCGGAGACTGAGGTGCTACGTCTGGTCTCGTTTGCGTTGTTTCTGGCGATCTGGTGGACGGCGGCGCTGTTCGTCGGGGGCGCAAAGCTGCCCTCTCCGCCCGCCGTGCTTCAGGTGATGATCGCGGAAGCATCGAGCGGCGCATTGTTCCTGCATCTCGGCGCGACGCTGGCCCGCGTCGCGCTCTCTTTCGTGCTGGCGATGTCGCTCGGCAGCGCCGTCGGATATCTCATGGGGCGGGTTAAGCTCGCTGACCGGCTTGGCGATCCCTGGCTGATCCTGCTGCTCAATCTGCCTGCGCTGGTCGTGATCGTGCTGGCCTATATCTGGGCCGGCCTGACTGAAGCGGCCGCGATCGCGGCGATCGCCATTAACAAGCTGCCGACCGCCATCGTCACCCTGCGCGAGGGCACGCGCGCGCTCGACCGCTCGCTCGACGAGATGGCGGGCGTGTTCGCGATGCCGCGCTGGCGCGCCTTCCGCCACGTCGTGCTGCCGCAGCTTGCGCCCTATATCGCCGCGTCCGCCCGCTCCGGATTATCACTGGTATGGAAGATTGTGCTGGTCGCCGAGCTGCTGGGACGTCCGAACGGCGTCGGCTTCGAGATTGGCGTCGCCTTCCAGCTGTTCGACACGCCGCGGCTGCTGGCCTATTCGCTGACCTTCGCCGTCGTCGTGCTCGTCATCGAGACCTTGCTGGTGCAGCCGTTCGAAGCCCGCGCAACACGGTGGCGGCCCCGTGCGGCTTGAAGTCGAGATCACGAGCAAGACTTTCAAGAGCGCTGCGGGCGGGACGCAGGAGGTGCTGGCGCCGGTCAAGTTTGCGCTTCAATCCGGCGAGGTCGGCGTGCTGATCGGCCCGTCGGGCTGCGGTAAGAGCACGATGCTGCGCATCATCCTCGGGCTCGACCGCGACTTTCAGGGGCGCATTGCACGGCCGCCGGAGGCGCGCATTGGCATGGTGTTCCAGGAGCCGCGGCTGCTGCCGTGGCGCTCGGTCGAGCAGAATGTGCGGCTCGCCGCCCCCGATGTCACCGACGCAAAATTGTCGGAGTTGTTCAGGATCCTGGAGCTGGACGCGCACCGCAGCCACTTTCCCGGCGAATTGTCGCTGGGCCTTGCCCGCCGCGTCGCGCTGGCCCGCGCCTTCGCGGTCGAACCTGATCTGCTCGTGCTCGACGAGCCCCTCGCCTCGCTCGACGAAGCGCTCGCCGGCCGCCTGCGCGACGAGATCGCAATGCTGGTGGCGAGCCGCCCGGTGATGACGTTGCTCGTCACCCACAACCTGGACGATGCGATCCGTCTCGGCGACCGCCTGTTCTTCCTGTCGCCGCGCCCGGCGCGCATTGTGCAGGAGGTGCCGATCGCCGTTCCGCGCGCCGAGCGCAACGAGGCTGAGCTTGCCAGGATCAGGGCCGAGCTCGCGGCGCTCCCGCTTGAATCGAAATGAGAACTCGTGGTCAACTGAGCCAAATGAGCTGCGAGGGAGGTTCAGCATGCGGCGTCAGTTGATTGCGATCGGCATCCTCTTGGGTGCGATGCCGGGCGCGGCGCTCGCGCAAGCGAAGGGCAAGGGCATAAGGCTCTGGAATCTGACGACCGAGACGATCTCGGGCTTCCAGCTCTCGCCCGCCGGCAAGACCGACTGGGGCCCGAACCAATGCCTGAACGACAAGGACAAGGAGGTCGACCACGACGAGCGGTTGCGCATCACCGGCGTCGAGCCGGGCCGCTACGACGCCAAGGTCAGCTATCCCAATGCACGCCAGTGCATCGTTCGCGACATCGAGATCAGGGCGGACGCGGTGTTCTCGATCGCCGACAAGGACCTGAAGGATTGTACGAAGTAGCGTCTCACGCCTTGTCATTCGGGTGCGGATATTCGCAGCGCCAGCGCACCGCCTGCCATTTCGGGTGATCACCGATCCATTGCGCGATATAGGGCGGCGCGGCCATGGCGCATTGCGCCGGCGAGCCGCCATAGTTGAACATCAGATGCTGCTCCTCGCAAGTCGCAGGCGAGAGCACCGCACACACAGTCACCACAAGCTCGATCGGGTTCATGCCGGGAATCCTTCAGGGATCGCCAAGAAACTACCATAAAAACCTACGCCTGAGGCAGCCGGAGGTTTCAAACGGGCGTGAGCCATGCGGGAATGGTCACGGCTTCGCGCCCAAGCGCAACGACCATTGCAGAAGTGACGGACGTGCAACCGGCGCCTTGCCGCCCACCAATTTCGTCAATAAGCTGGTTCCCGACAACTGCTAACGGGCTTGATGGCTCTTACGGAAACCTCCCGGCGCGGCGTGGCCGCAGTCTGCGTGCTGGTGCTCGTCGCCAGCACTTGGGTTGTCACGGCTTGCGGCGGGCGAGCTGCGGCGGCGGAGACGCAGCCGGACAAGTCGAATGCGGGCCGCACTGAGCCTTCCCGCACCGCAGACAGCGACCAGCCGGTGGTCAAGTTGACGCCGAGTCAGCAGGCGCAGGTCGGGCTCGAAACCGCGGCGCTGGAAGCAGCTCCGCATACCGAGCAATTCCGCGCCTATGGCGCCGTGCTCGATATCTCCCGCATTACGGAGCTCACAAACAGCTACGCTAATGCGCAAGCCCAACTCCAGACGGCCCAGGCCAAACTCGAAGTCGCGAAGAGCGCATACGACCGGACCAAGAATCTCGTCGACTCCGCGGCCCTCCCGAAGAAGGAAGCCGAGACGGCGGAGGGAACGTTACGGGTCGACAAGGCCGCGCTGACCGCAGCGGAATCACAGCTCAGGACTCTCGCCGCAACAGCAAAGCAGGAATGGGGGCCGGTCATCGGCCGGGGAATCGTCGAGCGCTCGCCTGCCATTGTCAGGCTGATCGAACGCGATCAGCTTCTGGTTCAGGTGACGCTGCCGGCCGGCGTCACTGTCGCCGGCACTCCGGGAACGGCGCTGGCGCAGGCGCCGACGCGGAATGCGAATATCGATCTGCAATACATCTCTCCGGCAACGCGCACCGACCCTCGCATTCAGGGATTGAGCTATTTCTTCTCCGTGCCGGGCGATAGCGGCCTGCTGCCCGGCATGAACACCACAGTCTATGTGCCATCGGGCAACACCTACGAGGGGGTGTTCATCGAGGACACGGCGATCGTGCGATGGCAGGGTCGATCGTGGGTCTACCTGCGTGTAAGCCCCGACAGCTTTCGACGGCATCCGATCAGCATGGATCAGCCGGTCTCCGATGACGACTACGTCGTCCGGGACATCCCATCGGGATCCGAAATCGTCATGCGGGGCGCGCAGGTCCTGTTGTCCGAGGAAGCCAAGAGCGAGCTTCGGGGCGGCGATGACGACTGATGACACCGGCTCCGGCAGGTCAGGGCCGCAAGCCGCTCTCGTCGCGTTCGCCATCCGCTTCCGCGGCATCGTGTTCGCGCTTTCGTTTGCCCTCCTGGGCTACGGCCTGTTCGCACTTGGCGACGCCAAATACGGGGTCTTCCCGGAATTCGCACCGCCGCAGGTCACGATCCAGACGGAAGCCCCCGGCCTCAGCCCGGAGCATGTCGAGATCCTGGTCACGCAACCGATCGAAACGTCGATCAACGGCCTGGCCGGCGTCGAGAGTCTGCGTTCGTCATCGATCCAGGGCCTCTCGGTCGTAACCGTCGTCTTCCAGCCCCGCAGCGATATCTATCGGGCGCGCCAATTGGTAACCGAACGTCTAGCCGTCGTGGCCGCGCGGCTGCCGCAAGGCGTTCAGCCGCCGTCGATGACGCCATTGACCCCGCTGGCGGGCACGGTGCTGGTCATTGGCCTCACGTCCGACCAGCGTTCGCTGATGGATTTGCGCACCATTGCGGACTGGACCGTGGCAAGACGGCTTCTCGCCGTGCAGGGCGTGGCACAAGTCTCGACTTACGGCAAGGATGTCAGGTCTCTGCAAGTGCAGGTCCGCCCGGACGATCTGATCCGCTTCCGGGTCGGCTTGAATGATGTGCTGGCCGCCGCGCGCAAGGCCACCGGCGTGCGCGGCGCCGGCTTCATCGACACCGCCAATCAGCGCATCACGCTGCAAACCCAGGGACAGTCGCTAACGCCTGACCAGCTGGCCCGCACCGTGCTTCTGCACGAAGGCGGCGCAAGCGTGGTTCTCGGCGACGTCGCCACGGTCGCGGCCGCCCCCGAGCCGCCGATCGGGGCTGCTCTCATCGACGGCGTGCCTGGCATCATGCTCATGGTCAGCCAGCAGTATGGCGCGAATACGCGAGAGGTCACCACTCGCGCGGAAGCCGCACTGGAAGAGCTGCGACCTGGCCTCGAGGCGGCCGGAGTCAAGCTCCATGCCGATATATTTCGTCCGGCCAATTTCATCGATGCGGCGACCGACAACGTCCTCAAAGCCCTGTTGATTGGCGGAGCGCTCGTGGTCGTCGTTCTCTTTCTATTTCTGTTCGACTGGCGCACCTCGATCATCAGTTGCACGGCAATCCCCCTTTCGTTGATATCGGCCGTGCTCGCGCTGCAATGGATGGGCGAAACTCTCAACACGATGACTCTGGGAGGCCTCGCAATCGCAATCGGCGAAGTCGTCGATGACGCCGTGATCGGCGTCGAGAACGTCGTACGCCGGTTGCGCGAAAATCGCCGAACGACGGTGCCGAAAGCCGAAGCTCTCGTCGTGCTGGACGCTTTCCTCGAGGTGCGTACCGCAGTTGCCTATGCGACGTTTGCGGTGCTGCTGGTGTTCTTTCCAGTCCTCGCGCTTTCGGGCATTGCCGGCCGTCTGTTCGGTCCCTTGGGCGTCGCCTACATCTTGGCCGTAATCGCATCGCTTGCGGTCGCTCTGACGGTGACGCCGGCGCTTTCCATGCTGCTCCTCGTCGGGAGAACCGGCGAACAACGCCTGCATGATCCGCTGGCAGCGCGTTGGTCCCGCCGCCACTATCAGGCCTTGCTGCGTCGTATCGGCCGCTTCCCGAAGCTGGTGATGACGGTGGCCGCAGCCGTCACGATTGCCGGCGCGGCGATGCTGCCTTTCTTTGGCGGAACTTTCCTGCCAGATCTGCGGGAAGGCCATTTGATTCTGCACGTCTCGGCAATCCCCGGCACCTCGCTCGACGAATCTCTTCGTATCGGCAAGCTGATGACAGAGGCGCTCCGGCACATCCCGGGTGTCCGCAGGGTGGCGCAGCATGCAGGCCGAGCCGAGGCCGGCATCGACACGGTCGGCCCGCATTCCAGCGAGTTCGAGGTCGATTTGGAGCCAAGGCTCTCGGGTCAGGCTCAATCCGAAGCAGAAACGCGCATCAGGGAAGCCCTCGCCGACTTCGCCGGAATTTCCTTCTCCAGCAAGACCTATCTGACGGAGCGCGTAGAGGAAACCGTATCCGGCTTCACCGCGGCGGTGGTCATCAACATCTACGGGCCTGATCTCGATTCACTCGACCGCGCTGCACGCGATGTCGCGCGAGAGCTCGATGAAGTCGGGGGCGCCGCCGACGTGCAGCGACGCACGCCCCCCGGTATGCCGCAGGTCAACGTGACGCTTCGGCCGACCGATCTGCAGCGTTGGGGACTCGATGCGGTCGAAGTGCTTGAGCTGGTGCGCACCGCCTATCAGGGCGACGTCGTCGGCCAGGGATATGAAGGGAACGCCGTCTTCAATATCATCGTGATCCTCGATGCACCTGCCCGCGCCCGGCTCACCCAGATCGGCGACCTGCCGGTGCGCACACCGAGCGGCGCCTACATTCTGCTCAAGCAGATCGCAGACGTCTATGAAACGTCGGGCCGCTATCAGATCCAGCATCAGAATGCGCAGCGCGTTCAGACCGTAACGGCGAACGTCAGTGGACGCGATCTCGAATCCTTCGTGGCCGCCGCCAAGCGTAAGCTTGCCCGCGAAGTCAAACTTCCACCCGGCGCGCACATTGAATTTGCAGGAGCGGCCGAGGCTCAAGCCCGCTCGCGGCGCGATCTCATCGTCAATGCTTTGCTGGCAGGGACGGGCATCGTCGTTCTGCTCTCGATGGCTACGGGCCATTGGCGAAATCTGTTGCTGGTGATGATCAATCTACCGTTTGCATTGGTCGGTGGCGTGCTCGCACTCGCATTGACGGGCGGTCTGCTTTCGCTCGGATCGATGGTCGGCTTCGTCACGCTGTTCGGAATCACGCTGCGGAACTCGATTCTTATGGTTTCCCACTACGAGCACCTCGTCCTCATCGATGGTCGTCTATGGGGACCCGAAACTGCGATCGAGGGTGCGGCGGATCGTCTTGTTCCGATCCTGATGACGTCTCTCGTGACCGGCTTAGGATTGCTGCCGCTCGCCATCGGCGCAGGTGAGCCAGGTCGTGAAATCGAGGGCCCGATGGCGATCGTCATCCTTGGAGGCCTCATGACCTCGATGGCACTTAGTCTGCTTGTCCTGCCCACCCTTGCGCTTCGCTACGCGCATTTCAAGGTCCGTGCTGAGTGAACGCACATCCGCACTACGGCCTCAACCAGGTTGCTAAGAAAACGGCAGCACCGCTGGGCAGGCGGCGCACGACAACGTACAAACGGTTGAGTTTTCGGGTGTTGCTCGATTCGCCACGTGGCACGACGTTCGGAAGCCCAATGAACGGCGCTGATGCCAAACACTGCCACGGCTTCGACGGCGTGTGCCATCGAAGCCGCGGCAGGTCGTCAGTGTTACTTGCGCGCAGCGCAGGCGTACATGTTGATTTCCATGCCGACCGGCACTTCCACGATCTTCGGAGCTTTCCAGGCCATTCGGGTCTCCCCAAGATATTGAGCGCGACATCGCGCGGGCAAAACCTAGGGCTGCCTCAAGCACGGCGCAAGTCTGGAGTTGAACCGCAAGCACAACGAACTGTCGCATTGTGCTCGCGAATTTCCCTCTCGGGCAAATCGCCTTCGCTCCCAGTCAAGCGCCGCCATCCTCATCGCAACAATCGCAGCAGCGCGCGGCCGGCACGCGAGTTCAGCTCCTTCGCATCCAACGTTCCGTCCTTATCGGGATTCGCAGCGTTGAAGCGCTGCTCTACCACGGCGAGATATTCGTCCAGCGTGAGCGTGCCGTCGCGATCGGGATCCACGGCGGCGAGTTCTTTCGCCGTCAGCCGTCCGCGCAATTCGCGCGCGTCCAGCGTGCCATCGTGATCGGGATCGAGCCTGGCGAACAGCGCAGTCGCCGCCTTCTTCGCCTCGGCGAGATCGAGCGTGCCATCATTGTCGGTGTCGAACATTTTGATGGCGCTGCCGGATGCCGACCAGGCGGGACCGGACAGCACGGCAAGCGTGAGCGCAAGCGCAACAGAACGACGGGATATCATTCAAACCTCCCTCAGCAAGAGTCCCGATTCGCGCGGGATCGAGACAACATAAGTCCGTAAGCGGGTTGAGGTTCAAGCCGAAATGCAACCTGCGCACCGCACAATCCGCAGCATCCGGCTGCCCAAAACCGGCGCCCGTCGCCCGGCACCGCTTCATGCCGCGGAATTTTTTAGCGTCTGCGCACAAGCGAAAGTCGATTGTCAGGTTTCGGTAAGATACTGGCATCTGGCGTTCAAACATATCGCCGACGCGTTTTCGACTTTCGTATTGACGGCTTTTGCATTCCGACGGAGTGTTGCGCTCGCAGCGTCAGAAGGCGCGCATATTGGGAGGAACGGATGAAACGCTTTGCGATGGCCGCGAGCCTCGTCATGCTTGCATCGACATGTGCAAGCGCCCAGACCACCGAGCAGCTGGTGAAGGGCGCGACCGATACATCGAACGTTCTCAACTACGGGATGGGCTACAATCTCCAGCGCTTCTCGACGCTGAACCAGATCAACAAGGACACCATCAAGAACCTCGTCCCGGTCTGGAACTACTCCTTCAATGACGATCGCAGCGAGGAATCGCAGCCGCTGGTGTACCAGGGCGTGATCTACGTGACCTCGCATAACGCGACCATGGCGGTGGACGCCAAGACCGGCAAGCAGATCTGGAAGAGCAAGCTCGAATATCCCGCCGAGACGCCGCGCATCGTCTGCTGCGGCATCATCAATCGCGGTGCCGCACTGTACGACGGCAAGGTGTTTCGCACCACGCTCGACGCCAACGTGATCGCGCTCGACGCCAAGGACGGCAAGGAGCTGTGGCGGCAGAAGGCGGCCGACATCAAGGAAGGCTATTCGATGACGGTGGCCCCGCTGGTCGCGGACGGCGTCGTCATCACCGGCATCTCCGGCGCCGAGTTCGGCACCCGCGGCTTCATCGACGGCTGGGATTCCGCCACCGGCAAGCATCTCTGGCGCACCCATTCGATCCCCTCGCCGGATGAGCCCGGCGGCGACACCTGGAAGGGCGATACCTGGAAGCTCGGCGGCGGCTCGACCTGGATCACGGGCTCCTACGATCCCGAGCTGAACACGGTCTATTGGGGCATCGGCAATCCCGGGCCGTTCAACTCGGCGGTGCGGCCCGGCGACAACCTCTACACCTGCTCCGTGCTGGCGATGGATCCCAAGACCGGCAAGATCAAGTGGCACTATCAGTTCTCGCCGAACAATCCGTTCGACTATGACAGCGTGGCCGAGATGGTCCTCGCCGACATGAATGTCGAGGGCAAGCCGACCAAGGTGCTGATGGACGCCAACCGCAACGGCTTCTTCTACGTGCTCGATCGCACCAACGGCAAGCTGCTGGCGGCCAATCCTTACGTGAAGGTGAACTGGGCGACCGGCATCGACATGAAGACGGGCCGCCCGATCGAGACCGACGTCAGCAAAGACGCGCGCGAGGGCAAGAAGGTCACCGTCTATCCGTCGATCCTCGGCGGCAAGAACTGGGAGCCGATGTCGTTCAATCCGCAGACCGGCCTCGCCTACGCCAACACGCTCGCGTTCGGCGGTCATTACAAGGCCGAGCCCGTCACCTTCAAGCAGGGCGAATGGTATCTCGGCATGGACCTCACCGACCCCTGGGAGTGGGGCGACGGGCCGCGCGGCCATCTCAAGGCGATCGATCCGATGACCGGCAAGGCGAAATGGGAGGCGCCGAGCGCCATTCCGCGCTTCTCCGGCGTGCTGTCGACCGCGGGCGGCGTCGTGTTCACGGGCGCACTGACCGGAGAGTTCGAAGCGTTCGACGCCGACAGCGGCAAGAAGCTCTGGCAGTTCCAGACCGGCTCGGGCATCGAGGGACAACCGATCACATGGCAGCAGGACGGCGTGCAATATGTCGCCGTGACCAGCGGCTATGGCGGCGTCTACTCGATCTTCTCCGGTGACGAACGGCTTGCGAGCGTGCCGGCCGGCGGCTCGCTGTGGGTCTTTGCGGTCAAGCAGTAGCTCCGGCGCGATGCTGAAAGACATATCTCACAAGACGGTGGCGGTCCTCGCCACCGTCGTGGTGCTGACGGTTGCGCTTGCGGTGACCGTCAGTTTCGCGGACGAGGCAACCGGCAATCCCGTGCAGGCACAGATCGACCAAGGCAAGTCGACCTATGCTTCGAAATGCTCGCACTGCCACGGCCCCAATCTGATGAACTCCGGCACCATCACGCCGGACCTGCGCGCCTTTCCCGACGACAAGACGCGCTTCGTCACCACCGTGAAGAACGGCAAGAACAACAAGATGCCGCCCTGGGGAGACATCCTCAGCGACGACGAGATCGGCGATCTCTGGGCCTTCATCTCCAGCCGGAGGAAGCCATGAGACGCTGGCTTGCCGCGCCGGCCGCGGCCGCGATCCTCGCAGCGACCGCAACAGTTGCACGCGCGGCGGACGACCCGCTCAAAATCTGTCTCGACGAGGATCGGCCGCCGCTCTCGATGCATCACAAGGGCAAGCCGGACTCCGGCTTCGACGTGCTGCTGGCGCACGCGATCGCGGAACGGATGGGACGGCCGCTGAAAATCCAGTGGTTCGAGAGCAAGCTGGATGAGGATTCCAGCCCGCAGCTCGAGGCCAACGCACTGCTCTCCGACGGACGCTGCGCGCTGGTCGGCGGCTACGCGTTGACGACGGATTCGCTCGTCAAGCCCGGCATGAAGACGGCGCGCCTGCCGGACTTTGCCGGGGCCACGCGCGACGACCGGCGCCGCCGTGTCGCGCTCGGTGTGCTGGCGCCGAGCCAGCCTTATGTCTATTCGCCGATGACAGTGGTGCTGGGGCCGAAGGCGCGAGAGCGCAAGATCGGCGATATCGGCGACCTCGCGGGCCTTCGCCTCGCAATCGAGAGCGGCTCGCTCGGCGATGCGATCCTGATGACGTTCGAGAAGGGGCGCCTGATCGACAACATCACGCATCTCGTCCCCGGCCGCGACGATCTGCTGGGTGCACTGGATCGCGGCGACTACGACGCGACGCTGATCGATCTCGCCCGCTTCGACGCCCACCGCGCCGCGCATCCCGACACTACGGTCACCGCCTCCGGCTACTATTATCCGATCGGCGCCAATCGCGGCTATGTCGGGCTCGCTGCCGACGGCGGGCTCATCGACGCGGTCGACAAGGCGCTGACGGGCCTTGCCGCGGAAGGCAAGATCGCCGAGTTCGGCAAGCAGGCCGGCCTCACCTATCTGCCGCCGCGCGAACCCGCGATCCTGGGCGACGTCTGGACGACGATCATTCAGCGGTGACGGGAAACGCGTGTCCCGGAGGGGGTGCGGGCCTAGAGCCATTTCCGTTCCGATGGAATCGGAACGGGGCTCTAGATTCTTGTTTTGACGCGTTTTCTCGACGCGAACCGGTGTCCACTTCGCTCGAAAACGCTCTAGTGCTCGCCCGAACTCGCCGTGCCGTGCTGCGCCTTGTGGATCGAGGACGGCACCACGCCAAAGTACTTCCGGAACACGCGGCTGAAATGGGATGAGCTGGAGAAGCCCCAGGAGAACGCGACGTCGGTGATGGTCTTGCCGGCGTGCGCCTCGAGCTCCTGGCGGCAGTTCTGCAGGCGCGCCTGCCAGATGTAGTCGCTCACGGTGGTGCCGCGCTCCGAGAACAGCATGTGCAGATAGCGCTTGGAGCAGCCAAGCTCGGCCGAGATCTGGTCGATGCACAGATCCGGATCGCGTAGATGCTCGCGGATGAAGAACTGCGCGCGCACATACATCGCCTCGGGCCCGACGCGGTCGAACATCGTGTCGGCTTCGCGCAGCGGCAGCAGCAACAGGTCGATCAGCGAATCTGCGACGCCGACCGCACTGTTCGCCGACAGCTTCGCCGCCTCGTCGAAGGTGGCATGGACGAAATCATGGGCGATCCGTCCCGTGCCAGTCTTCGCCGACAGTTTGCAGGCCGGCATCCGCTGCGACGGGAAGCCGCGGTCGCGCAGCAGCGCCTTCGGCACGATCACCACGTCGTGGCGGGTGAAGGCGGGGCTGATGATCGAATGCGGGCAGGAGACGTCATAGGCGATGATGTCGCCCGGATTGATTTCGATGTGGCGGCCTTCCTGCTCGAAATAGGACACGCCGTAGGTCTGGAAGTGGATCTTGATGTACGGGTGTTCGTTGGCCTTGGCGCGCGCCAGCGTGTGCGCGATGCGATGCTGGCTCACCTCGATCTGGCAGAGCTTCAGACGCGAGACGGAGGTGTAGTCGATGCGGCCCTCGAGCGAGGACGCCTCGAGCGGATCGACGTCGAAATGCCCGCACAGACTCGTGAGCCCGTCGATCCAACTCTGGATCTGACGCTTCGGCGTCATTCCGGTCGTCGAGAGCGTGTGAATGGTGTCGGACATTAATCCAGCCCCACTGGTTTGATCCGGAGCTTCTACTCGAATCACGACCAACGCTGCCGGAGCCCTCAGTCGTGATTGCGTGACGTTTACCTCGAATTTGAGCGGTCTCTTGCAACGAGCGCCATCGTTTCATTGCCACCCTTGTAAGTTAATCCTCCGCCTTAGTTGCACTGCCGTCAAGGGGAACCTGCGCGTTGACGGCGCTCCAGGAGCGGCGCGGAAGCCGCTGAATTCGCTACCGCAAAATCAAAATCTTCGCGTCCGTGCGCTGTCAAGCAAACCAGCTTCTCTCTTGGGCAAGTTTCCCGATGACGAAGCCGTTAGGGATTGCAGCAGGAACAACAAGAACGGGCCGCTCCTGCACGTGGACCCGTGGCTCTCATCAGGAGGAGGAAACAGCACAGCATCGTTTCTGGTCCCCATCGTGACCGCCCTGCACGAGCAGACGCCGGACGAGAAGCCCGGTGATTAAGCAATGCTTCGGAAATAATAAAACGAGACCAACGGAGGAATGACTATGCGCAAGGTGCTACTGGCGACCTTTCTTGGCTCCGCGGCGGCTCTCGCCGTCGGTGGCGCTTCAGCCAATGACGAGCTGAACAAGATGGCGCAGAACCCGAAAGACTGGGTGATGCCCACCGGCGATTACGCCAATACCCGCTATTCCAAGCTGAACCAGATCAACGCACAAAACGTCGGCAAGCTCCAGGTCGCCTGGACCTTCTCGACCGGCGTGCTGCGCGGCCACGAAGGCGGCCCGCTGATCATCGGCAACATGATGTACGTCCATACGCCGTTCCCGAACAAGGTCTACGCCATTGACCTTTCTCAGGAGAACAAGATCGTCTGGAAGTACGAGCCGAAGCAGGATCCAAACGTCATCCCGGTGATGTGCTGCGACACGGTGAACCGCGGCCTCGCTTACGGCGACGGCAAGATCTTCCTGCATCAGGCCGACACGACCCTGGTCGCGCTCGATGCCAAGACCGGTCAGGTCGCCTGGACCGCCAAGAACGGCGATCCCGGCAAGGGCGAGACCGGCACTTCGGCGCCGATGGTCGTCAAGGACAAGGTGCTGATCGGCATCTCCGGCGGCGAGTTCGGCGTGCAGGCCCACATGTCGGCCTACGACATTAAGACCGGCAAGCTGGCCTGGCGCGGCTATTCGGAAGGGCCGGATAACCAGATCCTGGTCGACGACAAGACCACCGCGCTCGGCAAGCCGATCGGCAAGGACTCCAGCCTGAAGACCTGGCAGGGCGATCAGTGGAAGATCGGCGGCGGCGCCACCTGGGGCTGGATCTCCTACGATCCCGAACTGAACCTGATCTATTACGGATCGGGCAATCCCTCGACCTGGAATCCGAAGCAGCGTCCCGGCGACAACAAATGGTCGATGACGATCTGGGCGCGCAACCCGGACACCGGCGTCGCCAAGTGGGTCTATCAGATGACGCCCCACGACGAGTGGGACTATGACGGCGTCAACGAGATGATCCTCTCGGATCAGTCGATCAACGGCCAGGCGCGCAAGCTGCTGACGCATTTCGATCGTAACGGCCTCGGCTATACGCTCGATCGCGCCACCGGCGAGCTTCTGGTCGCCGAGAAGTACGATCCGAAGGTGAACTGGACCTCCGGCGTCGACATGGACAAGAACTCGCCGACTTATGGCCGTCCGAAGGTGGTCGACGCAGCTTCGACCGACAAGGCCGGTGAAGACCACAACGTGAAGGGCATCTGCCCGGCCGCGCTCGGCACCAAGGACGAGCAGCCGGCAGCCTACTCGCCGGACACGCAGCTGTTCTACGTTCCGACCAACCACGTCTGCATGGACTACGAACCGTTCAAGGTGAGCTACACCGCGGGTCAGCCCTATGTGGGTGCGACGCTCTCGATGTATCCGCCGCAGGGTGAAAGCCACATGGGCAATTTCATCGCCTGGGACGGCAAGACCGGCAAGATCGTTTGGTCGAACAAGGAGCAGTTCTCGGTCTGGTCAGGTGCGCTCGCAACCGCCGGCGGCGTGGTGTTCTACGGCACGCTCGAAGGGTACCTGAAGGCGGTCGACGCCAAGACCGGCAAGGAGCTCTACAAGTTCAAGACTCCCTCCGGCATCATCGGCAACGTCACCACCTATGAGAACGGCGGCAAGCAGTACGTCGCAGTGCTCTCGGGCGTCGGCGGCTGGGCCGGCATTGGTCTCGCCGCAGGCCTGACCGATCCGACCGCAGGTCTCGGCGCGGTCGGCGGCTACGCAGCGCTGAGCAACTACACGGCGCTCGGCGGCACGCTGACCGTGTTCTCGCTGCCGAACTAAGCCTCGTCAGCATCGCTCCGGCGCGTGGACCTGTTCCACGCGCCGGCTCGTCTCCCCGGCCCCTTCGAGGAAAAATCTCTTGCGTAAAATCTGCTCTGTCATGGCTGCGATGATCTTCGTTGCGTCCGGAGGAATTGCTGTTGCGGACGGCTCGGGCGACCCGACTGCCGTCAAGCAGAACGAAACTGGCGAATGGCTCGATAAGGAAGGAAACCCGACCTACAAGATCAACGATGGATCGGTGGACTGGTACACCTATTCCGGATACCGCCGCTATCACTCGGACTGCCATGTGTGCCATGGCCCGGACGGAATGGGCTCGACCTATGCGCCGGCGCTGAAGGATTCGCTCAAGACGATGAGCTATGCCGATTTTCTCGGTGTCGTCGCCTCGGGCCGCAAGAACATCTCGACTGCGTCAGAGAACGTGATGCCGGCCTTCGGCGATAATCCGAACGTCGCCTGCTACATGGACGATCTCTACGTCTATCTGCGCGCCCGCTCCAACGAGGCCTGGGGCCGCGCCAGGCCCGGCAAGCACGAGGACAAGAACGACGCCTATACCAAGAATGAAGACTCGTGCATGGGCAAGAAGTGAACGTTTGGGGCCCGGCCGAGACTCAGTTCTTGGCGCCCTCTCGAGAAATTTGAGGAGTTACCGATGAAGACACGTGCCGCCGTCGCTTTCGAAGCCAAGAAGCCGCTCGAGATCGTCGAAGTCGACCTGGAAGGACCGAAGGCCGGCGAGGTCCTGGTCGAGATCAAGGCGACGGGCATCTGCCATACCGACGCCTACACGCTCGACGGCTTCGACAGCGAGGGCATCTTCCCCTCGATCCTCGGCCACGAGGGCGCCGGCATCATTCGTGAGATCGGCCCCGGCGTGACCTCGGTGAAGCCGGGCGACCACGTCATTCCGCTCTACACGCCGGAATGCCGGCAGTGCAAAAGCTGCCTCAGCCAGAAGACCAATCTCTGCACCGCGATCCGCGCGACGCAGGGCAAGGGCGTGATGCCCGACGGCACCAGCCGCTTCTCCTACAAAGGAAAGCCGATCTACCACTATATGGGCTGCTCGACCTTCTCGAACTTCACGGTGCTGCCGGAGATCGCGGTCGCCAAGATCCGCGAGGACGCTCCGTTCGACAAGAGCTGCTACATCGGCTGCGGCGTCACCACCGGCGTCGGCGCCGTCGTCAATACCGCCAAGGTCGAGCCCGGCGCCAACGTCGTCGTGTTCGGCCTCGGCGGCATCGGCCTCAACGTGATCCAGGGCGCCAAGATGGCCGGCGCCGACAAGATCATCGGTGTCGACATCAACGATTCCAAGGAGGAGTGGGGCAAGCGGTTCGGCATGACGCATTTCGTCAACCCCAAGAAAGTGACCGGCGACATCGTCCAGCACCTCGTCGGCCTCACCGACGGCGGCGCCGACTACACGTTCGACTGCACCGGCAACACCACCGTGATGCGCCAGGCGCTGGAAGCCTGCCATCGCGGCTGGGGCACCTCGATCATCATCGGGGTCGCCGAGGCCGGCAAGGAGATCGCCACCCGCCCGTTCCAGCTCGTCACCGGCCGCAACTGGCGCGGCACCGCCTTCGGCGGCGCACGCGGCCGCACCGACGTGCCGAAGATCGTCGACTGGTACATGAACGGAAAGATCCAGATCGATCCGATGATCACCCACGTGCTCAAGCTCGAAGAGATCAACAAGGGTTTTGACCTCATGCACGAGGGCAAATCCATCCGTTCCGTCGTCGTGTTCTAGCTCGAAAGCGTCACCCCCAAGGAGGATCGACCCATGACTGTTGCACTCCACCCATCGATCGACAACGGCGTCAAACAGGGCAGCGGCAGCTTTGCCGGCGGCACGCTGGTCTGCAAATGCAAGGACCATCCGGTCAAGGTCGGCATCAAGGGCGACGTGGCGCATAACCACGCCTGCGGCTGTACCAAGTGCTGGAAGCCGCAGGGTGCGACGTTCTCCGTCGTCGCCGTCGTACCGCGCCAGAACGTCACCGTGCTCGAGAACGGCGACAAGCTCGAGATCGTCGATCCGTCGGCGGTAATCCAGCGCCACGCCTGCAAGGCCTGCGGCACGCACATGTACGGCCGCATCGAGAACAAGAACCATCCATTCTACGGCCTCGACTTCATCCATCCCGAGCTGTTCCAGGAGCAGGGCTCGCAGGCGCCGCAATTCGCCGCCTTCGTCTCCTCGGTGATTGAATCGGGCGTGAAGCCGGAGCAGATGCCAGCCATCCGCGCGCGGCTGAAGGAAATCGGGCTCGAGCCCTATGACTGCCTGTCGCCGGCGCTGATGGACGCGATCGCGACCCATGTGGCGAAAGCCAAAGCGGCCTGACAAGGCCACCCGGCAAGACCGACGTTCCCCACGCCCCGGCTCGCTGGTCCCGACCACCGCCAGCGAGCCGAACGGGCACGGGTTGTTGTGTTGTCGCGGCGGTGCCGCCGCTGCACTCTGCGTATGAGGGCCAAGAGCTCCCTAGATCATGAGCTCCTCAGTCCTGGTCTCTGAATGACTGCGCAGTGCCGCTCACTTCCCGCTTGAAGTCCGCGGTTCTTGCGTTTCTCCCTCCCTCGACTGAGGCATCCTGCTTCGTCCGCGCAGATCTCCTGGCGGACGAAGCCTTTTTTGCGCGCGCGTCCCGCTGGGCACGGGGCGTGACGTCGCGCCCCGTTTTTGACAAACCATCGATGCAATCTTTTCCCGGTGAGAACACTCGGCTGTGAACGCCGGGCCGGCGCGATCTCTGCTACGGTCGCGCCGTCACGATGCCGCGCGAAGTTCAACAAACAAGAACAACACGGGAGGTATCGAGCACATCCAGACATCGCCATTGGCGTTCCTGCCTCCCTCCGGGATTTGCCCGCGCGGGGATGATGGCAGGAATCCGTCGAGACCGCATATGAACCACCGCCGACTCGCGTCGGCGGTCCACATCGGCGAATTTGAATTCGACATGCTTATGACATGCTTATGAAGAGCGAGGGACGATCATGATCAAGGTGAAGATCAACGGCCAGGAACAGAGCTGGGACGGCGACCCGGACCTCCCGCTGCTCTGGTTCCTGCGCGACGAGGCCGGGCTGACCGGCACCAAGTTCGGCTGTGGCCAGGCCCTGTGCGGCGCCTGCACTGTTATCGTCGACAAGGAGGCGGTGCGCTCCTGCATCACGTCGATCAACGACGTCGCCGGGCGCGAGGTCACCACGATCGAGGGGCTGCATCCGAATGGCGATCACCCGGTGCAGAAGGCCTGGCGTCAGGTCAACGTGCCCCAATGCGGCTTCTGCCAGGCCGGCCAGATCATGCAGGCGGCTGCGCTGCTGATGGACAACCCGAAGCCGTCACACGACCAGATCCGCGAGGCGATGGCCGGCAACATCTGCCGCTGCGGCTGCTACCAGCGCATCGAGAACGCGGTCCATCTCGCATCGACGGGAGTGTGACATGAATTTCATCGACAATCCCGGCAAGCTCCGTGGCTTCGAAAAGCACATCAAGGTCGAGAAGATCTCCCGTCGCAGCATCCTGAAGGGACTCGGCGTCACCGGCGGCTTCGTGCTCGCCGCACCCGTGATGTCGCGCCAGGCCTTCGCCTATGAGACCGGCGCCGGCAAGATGCCGCATGGCGTCGTGGTCGATCCGCGCGTGTTCGTCGCGGTCGCCTCCGACGGCACCGTCACCATCATCGCCCATCGCGCCGAAATGGGCACCGGCGTGCGCACCAGCCTGCCGCTAATCGTGGCCGAGGAGATGGAGGCCGACTGGTCCAGGGTGAAGGTCGAGCAGGCCCACGGCGACGAGGTCAAGTTCGGCAACCAAGACACCGACGGTTCGCGCAGCACGCGGCATTACCTGATGCCGATGCGCCAGATCGGCGCCTCTGCCCGCACCATGCTGGAGCAGGCTGCGGCGAAACGCTGGAACGTGCCGGCGACTGAGGTCAAGGCCGTCAACCACGAGGTCGTCCACAGCGCCAGCGGCCGCAAGCTCGGCTTCGGCGAGCTGGCCGCGGATGCCGCCAAGGAATCGGTGCCGAGCATCGAAGGCCTCAAGCTGAAGGATCCCAAGGACTTTCGCTATCTCGGCAAGGGCCAGATCGGTATCGTCGATCTGCATGACATCACCACCGGCAAGGCGCGCTATGGCGCCGACGTGCGGCTACCCGGCATGAAATATGCCGTGATCGCGCGTCCGCCGGTGACCGGCGGCAAGCTGGTCAAGTTCGAGCCGGACGACGCGCTGAAGGTTCCCGGCGTCGAGAAAGTGATGCAGGTGCAGGGCTGGCCGTGGCCGTCGAAATTCCAGCCGCTCGGCGGCGTCGCGGTGATCGCGCGCAACACCGGCGCGGCGATCAAGGGTCGCGACGCGCTGAAGCTGACCTGGGACGACGGTCCCAACGGCAAATACGACTCGGTCGCCTATCGCAAGGAGCTCGAGGACGCCGCCCGCAAGCCGGGGCTCGTCGTGCGCCAGGAGGGCGACGCCGACACCGCGCTGAGGAGCGCCGACAAGGTCATCGTCGGCGAATATTATCTGCCGCACCTTGCCCATGTCAGCATGGAGCCGCCGGTGGCGGTTGCCGATGTCAAGGGCGACAAGGCGGAGATCTGGGCGCCGGTGCAAAGCCCCGGCGGCACCCGCGAGGACGTCGCCAAGACGCTCGGCATTCCCGAGGACAATGTCACCGTCAACGTGACGCTGCTCGGTGGCGGTTTCGGCCGCAAGTCGAAATGCGACTTCGCGCTCGAAGCCGCTTTGCTGTCGAAGGAGCTGGGCGCGCCCGTGAAGGTGCAGTGGACCCGTGAGGACGATGTCCGCCACGACTTCCTGCACACCGTCTCGGTCGAGCGTATCGAAGCGGGACTCGACAAGAGCGGCAAGGTGATCGCCTGGCGCCACCGCAGCGTGGCGCCGAGCATCGCCTCGACGTTTGCTGCGGGCACGACGCATGAGGCACCCTTCGAGCTCGGCATGGGCCTCGTCGACATGCCGTTCGAGATCGCCAATATCAGTTGCGAGAATCCGGAAGCGGCCGCGCACACCCGCATCGGCTGGTTCCGCTCGGTCTCGAACATTCCGCGCGCCTTCGCGGTGCAGTCGATGGTCGGCGAGATCGCAGCGGCGACCGGCCGCGACCAGAAGGAGACGCTGCTCGCACTGATCGGCAGCCCGCGTATCGTCAAGCCGGCGGTGAAAGATCTGTGGAACTACGGCGAGCCCTTCGACAGCTATCCGATCGACACCGCGCGCCTGCGCAAGGTGGTCGAGCTGGTCGCCGAGAAGGGCGAGTGGGGCCGTCAGGTGCCCAAGGGCCACGGTCTCGGCATTGCCGTGCACCGCAGCTTCGTCAGCTACATCGCGACCATCGTCGAGGTGGCCGTCGACGACAAGGGCAAGCTGACGGTGCCGCGGGTCGACACCGCGATCGATTGCGGCACCTATGTCAATCCCGAGCGCATCGCCTCGCAGATCGAGGGCGCGGCGATCATGGGCTTGAGCCTCGCCAAATACGGCGAAATCACCTTCAAGGACGGCAAGGTGGAGCAAAAGAACTTTGACGACTTCCAGGTCATCCGGATGGATGAATCTCCTGCCGTCACCAACGTCTACATCGTTCCGCCCGGACCCGACACGCCGCCGAGCGGCGTCGGCGAGCCTGGCGTACCGCCATTCGCGCCGGCGCTGATGAACGCCATTTTCGCCGCGACCGGAAAACGCATCCGGAGCTTGCCGATCGGCAAGCAATTGGAGGCGTGAGGGAACGGAACAGAGGCGGCCTCGCGCCGTTTCCATCGATCTGACAGGAGCAGATCGATGACCAACATCTCAAAGGCGCTCGCAGTCTCGGTGCTGTCGGGTGCCTTTCTTTTGACCCCCGCGGGCGCGTTCGCCCAGAACAACACGACGCCGCCCACGACAGCGACGCGTCCGACCGCGCCGGACCAGAACTCGCTGCCCAACGCCGCCGCCCCGCCCGCCTCGACCAAGCAGACCACCGGGCAGCACAATCCGGATCCAAAGGTTCGGGAGATGAACCAGAAGGAGAAGGACAAGGTCGAGCGCGAGGGGAAGTAGGCGCACACGCAAGATGCGGCGGACGTTGCCGTCCGCCGCTCTCGCCACCCCCATGCTCCGCTTCTCTCGATCCGCCTTCGGAGCTTACTTCTTCAGCGCGAACACCCAGATCACGCCGCCTTGCGGCACGTTGGATTCGATGCCGATATTGTTGGTCGCGAGCGCATCCTGGATGCGCTGCGCGTCCACGCCCCAACCCGACTGGACCGCGACGTATTGGGTGCCGTCGATCTCATAGGACACCGGCATGCCCATGATGCCGGAGTTGGTCTTCTGCTCCCATAGCAACTCGCCGGTCTTGGCGTTGAAGGCGCGGAAGTTGCGGTCGTTGGTGCCGCCGGCGAAGACGAGATCGCCTGCGGTTGCCGTCACCGAGCCGAACAGCTGCGACTTCGGGAAGTTGTGCTGCCACACTTTCTTGCCGGTGGCGGGGTCCCAGGCCTGGAGCTCGCCGAAATGATCGGCGCCGGGCTTCGCCTTCAAGCCGATGTCCTCCGGCTTGGTGCCGAGCCAGAGTTCGCCCGGCTTGAGCGCGATCTTCTCGCCGGTGAAGCCGCCGCAGAAATTCTCGTTGGCGGGCACGTAGACGAGACCGGTCTTCTGGCTGTAGGCCGCCGACGGCCAGTCCTTGCCGCCCCACAGCGACGGACAGAACTCGACGCGCTTGCCGACGACCGGCTTGTGATCGGGATCGACGATCGGCTTGCCGCTCTCGGCGTCGATGCCCTTCCAGACGTCGGTGGCGACGAACGGCCAGCCGGCAACATAGTTGATCTTGGTCGGCGTGCGCTCGAGCACCCAGAAGATCGCGTCGCGTCCGGGATGGACCAGGCTCTTGATGTTGCGGCCGTCGCGTTGCAGGTCAATCAGCATCGGCGCCTCGACCTCGTCCCAATCCCAGGAATCGTTCTGGTGGTACTGGTGGTAGGTCTTGATCTTGCCGGTGCCGGGATCGAGCGCGAGCACCGACGAGGTGTAGAGATTGTCGCCGGGATGCATCTCGCCGGGCCACGGCGCGGCATTGCCGACACCCCAATAGATCGTCTTGGTGTCCTTGTCGTAATTGCCTGTCATCCAGGCCGAGCCGCCGCCGTTCTTCCAGTCGTCGCCCTGCCAGGTGTCGTGACCGGGCTCGCCCTCGCCGGGAATGGTGAAGGTGCGCCACAGCTCCTTGCCGTCCTTGGCATCGAAAGCGGCGACATAGCCGCGCACGCCGAACTCGCCGCCGGAGCCGCCGACAATGACCTTGCCGTCGACAATCAGCGGCATCAGGGTCATGTATTGACCCTTCTTGTAATCCTGCACCTTGGTGTCCCACACCACCTTGCCGGTCTTGGCATCGAGCGCGACGACGTGGTCGTCGGTGGTGGCGAGATAGAGCTTGTCCTCCCAGAGGCCGACGCCGCGGCTGGTCGGATGCAGCTGGAACAGATCGTCGGGCAGCTGCCGCTTGTATCGCCAATATTCGTCGCCGGTCTTCGCGTTCAGCGCGATCACCTGCCCCATCGGGGTCGCCACGAACATCACGCCATTATTGACGATCGGCGGCGCCTCGTGGCCTTCAACGACGCCGGTGGCGAAGGTCCAGACCGGCGTGAGGTTCTTGACGTTCGAGGTGTTGATCTGGTCGAGCGGGCTGTAGCCCTGCCCGTCATAGGTGCGCCGATAGAGCATCCAGTTGCCCGGCTCCGGATTCTCCAGGCGCTGCTGGGTAACTGGCGCATAGTTCTCGATCGGGCCGGCAATTGCAGCGGTCGAGACGAGGCAGGTGAAGGCGACGAAGCCGGACAGGTACCATTGCTTTTTGGTGATCGACGTTTTCATGGACGTTCCCCTTTTTCATCCGTTTGAATTCTTGTTTTCAATTCTTGTTCTGAATTCTTGTCGTTCGTCCCGCCGTCCGCCCCTCGGCGGATGCGGCCTCTCGTGACGCGGGGCATATCCCGCACCGCCCATCATCCTGGCTGCGCGCCACCTACCTTTCCGATGAAATTGCCGGCAACGCTGAGCGCGCCGTCAGCAAGCGCCAGCGGCAGCGCGGCGAGCCGGCGCGGCGCCGGCCCGAACACGACCTGCGCGCCCGCGCGCGGATCGTATTCCGAATTGTGGCACATGCACTTGAACACCTCCTTGTCGCCGGCATCGCTCTTGACCCAGGCGGTGACAGGACAGCCGGCATGCGAGCAGATCGCCGAATAGGCGAGGATGCCGTCGACGGCACGTGCTTTGGTTTGCTCGTCGAGCTCGGCGGGATCGAGCCGGATGATCAGGATCTCGTTGAGGCGTGAGGCGCTGCGCACCACCGACGTCTTGGGATCCTTCGGCCAGGCATGTACCGGCGGCCCGCCCGCCGGCAGATCGGCCGCAGTGACGAGCTTGCCTTCCTGATCGCCCTCGGAGAAGACGAGCACGTCGCCCCTCTGCGGGCGCTCGTCTGAGCCGGGCGGATCCTCAGCCGCGTGCGCGCGCGTGGAACAGCCCAGGCACGCGGTGCTGGCGAGCGCGCCGAGCAGGATCGCTCGTCGTGTCTGCTCCGTGGACTCGTCGGCTTCGGGTTCCGCAACCGTCTCGGAGGATGAGCAATGGGTGTTGGACAATGCGCGTGCCATGCCTGCTAGCAGGCGCTGGAACTCTGCCGAAAACAAGGCGAAGAATTGGCGCCGCAGCGCATCAATATGGCTTTGCTCGTTTTGATTGAACGAGAATGAACGCGTTCGCGCGCGTTTTCGCGAATTCTACATCGCACCACGCGAATGGCATGATGATTTTGCAGATCAGACCGATGATGTTGGTATTGGTGCGACGCGCCATGCGCGACGCAAGCTTGCGCGTTTCTCAGGCAGGCATTTTGTATTTCACTGCCTGAGCACGTGACGCGGCGAAGCGATACGGCCGGCGATAGTGGCCGAGGCCATTTCAAAACTGTCGGCGATGCGCCGTGCCTTGTCGATGAACAGCGCAGCCGCCGGTGGCGGACAGACCTCCCGCGCGGTCTGCTCGAACAGATCGAGCCAGCGGTCGAAATGATCGCCCACCAAACCGAGGGGCACATGCGCCCGCATCGGCGAACCATGATAGCGGCCGCTCATCAGCACGACCGACGACCAGAAGCCCTTGAGCTTGGCGAGATGCTCGTCCCAATTCTGCACGACCGCGAAAACCGGCCCGAGCAGCGCATCCTCGCGCACGCGCCCGTAGAACCGGGTGACGAGTTCTCCGATCATCTCCTCGGTAATCCCGGTGCGCTCGATCGCATCCTGAGTTAGCAAGTTCCGCCGCGCGGCCGCCGCTTCGCGCTCGGTCTTCAGTCGATCCGACATGTCCTTTGTTTCCGTTTTCGTTGTTCCCGCGAGGTCGCCCGTTCGACATTTCGGGCGAATTGCGCACGGCGTCTTTGTCGCAGCGCAAATTGCAGGGATCAGCGGCGGGCGCGACTGCCCGCCGCTGGCTATTTGATCAGGTGCCGTAGGTATAAAAACCCTGCCCGGTCTTGCGGCCGAGATGGCCGGCATCGACCATTTCCTTGAGCAAGGGGGCCGGACGGTATTTAGGGTCGTTGAAGCCCTTATAAAAGACCTCCATCACCGACAGCATGGTGTCGAGCCCGACCAGATCGGCCAGCGCCAGCGGCCCGATCGGATGGTTGCAGCCGAGCTTCATGCCGGCGTCGATCTCTTCCGCCGTCGCGATCCCTTCCTGAAGCGCGAAGATCGCCTCGTTGATCATCGGGCACAGGATGCGGTTGACCGCGAAGCCCGGGCTGTTCTTGGCCGTGATCGCCACTTTGCCGACGCGCTGGGCAAAATCGAGCGCCTTGGCATGGGTGTCGTCGGAGGTCTGCAGGCCGCGGATGAGTTCCAGCAGTGCCATCACCGGAACCGGGTTGAAGAAATGCATGCCGATGAAGCGGTCGGGACGATCGGTCGCGGCAGCGAGCTTGGTGATCGAGATCGACGAGGTGTTGGTCGCCACCAGCGTGCGCGGCGACAGGGTGGCGCAGAGATCCTTCAGGATCTTGATCTTGAGCTCTTCGTTCTCGGTCGCTGCCTCGATCACGAGGTCGCAATCGGAGAGTTTTGCGCGGTCGGTGGTGCCGGTGATGCGCTTGAGCGTGGCTTCGCGATCGGCCGCCGAGATCTTCTCCTTCTTGACCAGGCGCTCGAGGCTGCCGCCGACGGTCGAAAACCCGCGGTTCACCGCCGCATCGGAAATGTCGACCATCACGACCGAAAGCCCGGCGGCGGCGCAGACCTGCGCGATGCCGTTCCCCATGGTCCCTGCCCCGATGATGCCAACGGTCTGGATCATTGCCTCACATCCTTCATCCTTGCGGCCCGCCGCTACCGGCCCGGCCCATTGTTCCTGCATCAGGGTCTAGCACCGCGACCGTGCGGGTGCGACCTGATCCTGTCTCTTCCTTAACGCATTCAAGGCAGGAATAAAGCCGCTCCTCCAAGGCCGAGGCGCCTGATTTGGCGCTTAGGCCCCCCGACGGTTCTGACCCTATCCCGATTGACAGCCGCTCGTATTTCCATGACCGTTGAAATATCAGACAGAATGAACGATTTCGCGCGATCCATTGCCGCAGCCTTCGCGCTGATCGGCGAAGCCGATGCCGAGCTGCTCGGCATCGTCGCATTGTCGGTCCGTGTCAGCCTGACCGCCAGCATCGTCGCGCTGCTGATCGGCGCACCGTTCGGGGCCCTGCTTGCGATCACCCGTTTCCCCGGGCGGCAGGTCGTCATCGTGCTGATCAACGCGCTGCTTGGCCTCCCACCGGTCGTGGTCGGGCTCGCGCTCTATCTGCTGCTGTCGCGGTCCGGCCCGCTCGGGACAGCCGGCCTGCTGTTCACGCCAACGGCCATGGTGATCGCGCAGACGCTGCTTGCGACCCCGATCGTGGTCGCGCTGGTGCACCGGCCGGCGAGCCTGCTGTGGGCGGAGTATGGCGATCTGGCACGGATCGACGGACTGTCGGCCCTGCGCAGCATGGCGCTTCTGTTCGCGCTGGGACGGACTTCGCTGCTGACGGCTTTTCTCGCAGCGTTCGGGCGCGCCATCGCCGAGGTCGGCGCCATCCTCATCGTCGGCGGCAACATCCGCGGTTTTACGCGCACGATGACGACCGCGATCGCGCTGGAGACCAGCAAGGGCGACCTACCGCTGGCGCTCGGGCTCGGCCTGATCCTGCTCGCCCTCAGCGTTGCGGTGTCGACCGTCGCCTTCCTGCTAGTGGGACGCGTTGGGGAAAAATAGCTGCTCGCCGCCGACCTTGTAGCCGGCGATCGCATCCTGCCCCTTCGGCGAGACCAGCCAGTCGATGAAAGCCTGCCCGTCCTTCGCCTTCACGTTCGGATGCTTTTCCGGATTCACCAGCATGACGCCATACTGGTTGAACAGCCGCTTGTCGCCCTCGGTCAGGATGGTGAGCTCGCCGCGATTCTTGAACGACAGCCAGGTGCCGCGATCCGACAGCAGATAGGCATTCGACGACGAGGCCATGTTCAGTGCCGGGCCCATGCCCTGCCCGATTTCGCGATACCAGCTGTCCTTGCCGGCAGCGACGTCGATGCCCGCCGCCTTCCACAATCGCAGCTCCGCCGCATGCGTGCCGGACTTGTCGCCGCGCGAGATGAACGGCGCCTTCGCCGCCGCGATCTTGCGCAAGGCATCAGCGACGTCCTTGCCGCCGCCGATATGCGCGGGATCAGACTTCGGGCCAACGATGACGAAGTCATTGTACATGACGTCGAAGCGCTTCACGCCGTGGCCTTCGGACATGAACTTGTCTTCGGCCGGCCTGTCATGGACGAACACCACATCGGCATCGCCGCGCCGTCCGATGTCGAGCGCCTGGCCAGTGCCGACGGCAACGACCTTCACCTCGATGCCTTCGGCCTTCGAGAACAGCGGCAGCAAGTAGCCGAACAGGCCCGATTGCTCCGTGGACGTCGTCGAGGCCACGGTGATGCTGCGATCCTGCGCGAATGAGCATGTCGACCAGAACAAAACCGCTGCGATTGCGGCAAACTTTCTCATTGCGTCGTCCCCACACCTGGATATCGAGTGCTCCAAACTACGTCAGGCGGACTGCCCAGGGAACCCCGACGATCGGCTTGGCGCAGTCGCTCCCTGCGCCATCCGGCGGCCGCTGAGGAACGTCGCTCCCGCCTCCTGGTTGTCTGAACATGAATCCAGGGAGACCGTGATGACGAAAATCATCCTCGCATCCGCCTGCATCATGGCGCTGGCCACCGGTGGCGCCTTTGCGCAGACACAGCCCGCGCCGGACGCATCCGGTCAGGGCGGCGTCGGTCAGTCCTCGCGAGGTCCCGCCACCAAGGGCATGACGACGGGCAAGTCGTCGAACATGCAGAACGAGGCCAGCAGCAGCAAGGGCACGCAGTCCCCGAGCGCGGGCGGCACCAACACCAACAACATGGGCAGCCAAGCCGGCGGCGGCGCCGGCTCCGGGAAATAGCCGCAAGATCGAGATGCCGGGAAGGGGCAGCTGTGCCTTTCCGAGCACCAATCGGCGATCCAGGAAACATCTTCTCGCGCCACGACGCACGAGAACATCTAAGACGAAAAGTCGCTGCAGTTGCAGGATGTAATCTCCACGCGCGCTGCACGCGTGGATGTTCTGCAATTGGTCCCACCTACATTGACACACGTGTGACAGGCGAGGCAGTTTTTCATATTGCTGACGAATCAGCGATGGCCTCACGCCGAGTACCCTTGGACAACTCCCAGTGCTTTCGAGACTGATATCGTTGCTGCACCGGATTCCTGCGGTGAAATGGGCGTTCACCCGGCTTCGGCCCTCGTCGCGCAGCGGCAGCATCGACGTCTCGCCAAGCACGGCAACTGACCTGCCCGCCATCCTTGCCGGCGTGGCGGAGGCCGCTCCGGCGCTCGATTCGAGCATCAGCGCCGAACCGCGTCAGTCCGACATCACGGTCACGCCTCCAATCGCTAGGGACGAGCCTGCGATCGCTGTGATCGTAGAGAGCCCGTCAGCAGCGCCAACTGACATCAGCATCGGCGACGGACCATCCCGGGCGACACCCGTGGAGATCGAGCCGGTTGTCGCCCAGCCTGTCGTCCTCGAGCAGGCCTTGCCGGTCGACGTCGCAAGCGAGCAGGTCAGCGCTCCTGAAGTTGTCAGCAACGATCCTCCGGTGGAACTGCTGACGAGCGTTGAGGCCGCCATCGTGGAAGAGGCACCGGTCTCTTTCGAGGTTGCGAGCGAGCCGGCTGATGCTCCCGAAGCCGTCGTCAGCGCTACCGACGCATCTTGTGAAGAGTGCGCCGATGACAAGGTCTCGGACGTCTCCGAAAGCAGCATCGACCGCGATCTCTCTCCCAGCGTCGTGCTGGAGATCGAGCCGGTCCTTGAGTCTCCTGCTCCAGTCGTTCCCCGTGCGCCAAAAGTGCGCTCAAAGGTCACCGAGCCCGCCGACCGCGCCGCGCTGATCCGGCAGCGCTGGGCGGAGACTGGGATCAGGATGTGGAATCCGCGGCTGCACGGCACCGGCGATGCCACGCTGAACATCCAGGGGCGCGTCGGGCTGCTGCCGCCCGCGCCCGGCGAGACGATGCCGCGCTACGACAAGCTGGAATTCGGGATGCTGGGCGGGCAGATCGTCTGCGAAGGCGTCATCGTCGAGGCACCCGTCCAGGCGGACAAGCGCAGCTTCACTCACCTCGCCGCCCCCGGAAAACCCGAGCGGGTCCGCGAGCCGATCCGGGAACGCCAGGCTGCTCTCGCCTGATGCTGACGTGCCAGGTTCTCGACGACATGAAAGCGACCAGCTTCCGCGACGCCATGCGCTCGAGCGCCGGGGCGACGATCGGGCGCTGCGCCGCTCTCTCGCCCGGTTGAGAAAGCTTGACTTGCCTAGCAAATCGACTACAGGCTCGGCAGGTTGAGCCCATTGGCGCGCGCGCAGTCGATCGCGCTCTCATAGCCCGCGTCAGCATGGCGCATGACGCCGCTGGCGGGATCGTTCCACAGCACGCGCTCGATCCGCTTCGCCGCTTCCGGCGTGCCGTCGGCAACGATCACCATGCCGGCGTGCTGGGAATAGCCGATGCCGACGCCGCCGCCATGATGCAGTGAGACCCAGGTCGCGCCGCTGGCGCAATTGAGCAGCGCGTTGAGCAGCGGCCAGTCGGACACCGCGTCCGAGCCGTCCTTCATCGCTTCGGTCTCGCGATTGGGGCTTGCCACCGAGCCGCTGTCGAGATGATCGCGGCCAATCACGATCGGCGCTTTCAATTCGCCACGCGCCACCATCTCGTTGAAGGCAAGGCCGAGGCGATCGCGATCGCCGAGGCCAACCCAGCAGATTCGCGCCGGCAGCCCCTGGAACTTGATGCGCTCCTTGGCCATATCGAGCCAGTTATGCAGATGCTTATCATTGGGCATCAACTCCTTGACCTTGGCATCGGTCTTGAAGATATCCTCGGGATCGCCTGACAGCGCGGCCCAGCGGAACGGCCCAACGCCGCGACAGAACAGGGGTCGGATATAGGCGGGCACGAAACCGGGGAAATCGAAGGCGTTCTTCAGGCCCATGTCCTGCGCCATCTGGCGGATGTTGTTGCCGTAGTCGAGTGTCGGGATGCCCTGTGCGTGGAAATCCAGCATGGCCTGGACATGCTCGACCATCGAGATCTTCGACGCACGCTCGACCGTCTTGGGATCGGCGGCGCGCTTGGCTTCCCAATCGGCGAGGGACCAGCCCTTCGGCAAATAGCCGTTGATCGGATCGTGCGCGCTGGTCTGGTCGGTGACGATGTCGGGCTTGGCGCCGCGGCGCACCAGCTCCGGGAAAATCTCCGCGGCATTGCCGAGCAGGCCGACTGAGACCGCCTTCTTCGTCTTCGCGGCCTCCGCCATGATTGCGAGCGCCTCGTCGAGTGTTGCGGCCCGACGATCGAGATAGCCGGTGCGCAGCCGCATCTCGATGCGGCTCGGCTGGCATTCGACCGCGAGCATCGAAGCACCGGCCATGGTCGCGGCCAGCGGCTGCGCGCCGCCCATGCCGCCGAGACCGGCAGTGAGAATCCATTTTCCAGCGAGGCTGCCGCCATAATGGCGCCGGCCGACCTCGACAAAGGTCTCGTAGGTGCCCTGCACGATGCCCTGGCTGCCGATATAGATCCAGGAGCCCGCCGTCATCTGGCCGTACATCATCAGGCCCTTGCGATCGAGCTCGTTGAAATGATCGAGCGTCGCCCAGTGCGGCACGATGTTGGAATTCGCGATCAGCACGCGCGGCGCGTCGGTATGAGTGCGGAAGACGCCGACCGGCTTGCCGGACTGAACCAGCAGCGTCTGGTCGGCTTCCAGCTTGCGCAAGGCCGCAATGATCCGGTCGAAGCTCTCCCAGTCGCGCGCAGCGCGGCCGATGCCGCCATAGACGACGAGCTCGCTCGGTCGTTCCGCGACGTCAGGATCGAGATTATTCATGAGCATGCGCAAGGGAGCTTCCGTGAGCCAGCTCTTGGCGCTGATGTCGCTGCCGCGGGGCGCGCGGATGGTGCGGTCGTTGTCCAGTCGGCGGTTCATGCGAAGGACCTCTTCAGCTCAGTCTCGGAAACGGATCAGATGCAAGCTTGGCGAGTGCCGCGGCCGGCAACGCATCGGCTTCGATCAACGCCGCAGCCTTGGCGAGATCGCCAGCCATGTAGCGATCGGCCCCGAGCGCGGGCACTTGATCGCGAAGCTTGGCGATAACAGCAACGAGCGGCGCGCTGGTTGCATGCGGCGCGCGCAGCGTGATGCCTTGGGCGGCGACCAGCAGCTCGATGCCCAGAATGGCGGCGAGATTGTCGGCCATGTCGGACAGGCGCCGCGCGGCATGCGCGGCCATCGAAACGTGATCTTCCTGGTTGGCGCTGGTCGGCGTCGAGTCGATCGAGCAGGCAGAAGCGCGCTGCTTGTTCTCGGCATAGAGCGCGGCCGCCGTCACCTCGGCGATCATGAAGCCGGAATTGATGCCGGGGTCGGGGGTGAGGAACGGCGGCAGGCCGAAATTGAGCGCGGGATCGACCAGCGTCGCGATCCGCCGCTCGCTGATCGCGCCGATCTCCGACAGCGCCAGCGCGATCGCATCGGCAGCAAAGGCCACCGGCTCGGCGTGGAAATTGCCACCGGAGACGATCTCACCGGTCTCGACCAGGACCAGCGGATTGTCTGTGACAGCGTTAGCCTCGACGATCAAGGTGCGCGCGGCCTGCGTGATCAGGTCGAGCGCGGCGCCCGCCACCTGAGGTTGACACCGCAGGCAATAGGGATCCTGCACGCGCTCGTCGCCTTCGAGATGCGACAGGCGGATATCGCTGCCGTCGAGCAGCGCAGCCAGCGTTGCGGCTGCTGCGGTCTGCCCGGCATGGCCGCGCAGCGCCTGGATCTCGGGGCGGAACGGCGCCGTAGAGGCCATCGCCGCATCGACCGACAGCGCGCCGGTGACGAGCGCGGCACGCGCCAGACGGAATGCGCGCAGCACGCCGGCGATGGCGTAGGCAGTGGAGAACTGCGTACCGTTGATCAGCGCGAGCCCCTCCTTGGGGCCGAGCGTCAGCGCCGCAAGGCCGGCGGCGGCGAGCGCCTCGCCGCCGGGAACGATTGTCCCCCCAACGATCGCCTGCCCTTCGCCGATCATCACCGCCGTCATATGCGCGAGCGGCGCGAGATCGCCGGAAGCGCCGACTGAGCCCTGCTGCGGCACCAGCGGATAGACGCCGCGTGCCAGCATGGCCTGCAATTGCTCGATCACCTCGCGGCGCACGCCCGAGGCGCCACGCCCGAGCGAAACGATCTTCAGCGCCATCATCAGGCGGACGATTGGCTCCGGTGTTGCTGGACCGACGCCACAGCAATGCGAGACGATGAGGTTGCGCTGGAGCAGCGCGGTCTGGTCGGCCGGAATGCGCTTTGACGCCAGCTTCCCGAAGCCGGTGTTGATCCCATAGACGGGGACATCAGCGTGCGCGGCCTTCGCAACGATCTCCGCTGCAGCCTCCACGCGTGGCCAGAACGACGGGTCAAGCACGACATCAGCGCCCGCGAGCACGCGCGCGAGATCGTCGAAGCCGACCGTGCCCGGCTTGACGACGATCGCTGCGCCCTGCTCCGTCATTGTCCCCTCCACACCCGGCGATGCAGTGGATTGAAGCCGATGCGGTAGACCAGTTCGGCGGGACGCTCGATGTCCCAGATCGCGAGGTCGCACCATTTGCCGGTTTCCAGCGTGCCGGTCTCATGGAGCACGCCGAGCGCGCGGGCGCCTTCGCGCGTAATACCGGCCAGGCATTCGGCGACCGTCATCCGGAACAGCGTCGCGCCCATGTTCATCGCAAGCAGGAGCGAGGTCAGCGGCGAGCTGCCGGGATTGCAGTCGGTCGCGAGCGCCATGGCAACGCCAAGCTTGCGGAACGCCTCGACCGGCGGCTTCTGCGTCTCCCGGATGAAGTAGAAGGCGCCGGGCAATAGCACCGCCACCGTTCCGGCCTTCGCCATCGCGGCGGCACCGGCTTCATCGGTATGCTCGAGATGATCGGCCGACAGCGCGGAGAATTTTGCGGCGAGCGCAGCACCACCGAGATTCGAGAGCTGGTCGGCATGGAGCTTGACCGGCAGGCCAAGCTCCTTCGCAGTCTCGAACACCCGTGCGGTCTGCTCGGCCGAGAACGCGATGCTTTCCATGAAGGCATCCACGGCATCGGCAAGGCCGGCCTTCGCGATGGCGGGCAGCATCTGCCTGCACACGAGATCGATGTAGCGATCCTTGTCGCCATCGGCTTCCACCGGCAGCGCATGCGCGCCGAGGAACGAGGTACGGATCGCGACCTTCCGCTGACGGCCAAGACTGCGCGCGGCCGAGAGCTGCCGCATCTCGGTCTCGATGTCGAGACCGTAGCCAGACTTGATCTCGACCGTAGTGGCACCTTCGCCGATCAGCGCATCGAGCCGCGGCAATGCGCTTGCGACCAGCTCGGCCTCACTCGCCTTGCGCGTCGCGGCCACGGTCGAGACGATGCCGCCGCCGGCACGCGCGATCTCCTCGTAGCTTGCGCCTTTCAGGCGCATTTCGAACTCGTGCGCGCGGTTACCGCCATAGACGAGATGGGTGTGGCAATCAACGAGGCCCGGGGTGATCCAGCGCTCCTCGCAATCAATCCGCTCGATGGCGTCCGCATCCACCGGAAAGTCCGCTTGCGGGCCGGTATAGACGATACGGCCGCCGCGCGCGGCGATCACGCCGCGCTCGACCTCGCCGAGATCGGGACGGTCCGCCCGCATCGTGGCGAGCCGGGCGTTATGCCAGATCCGATCGAAGCGCTGTGCCATGCGACGGTCCCTTCGTGGGATGCTTGACTTATATGTCTAGACATATAATCGTAAGGTGGTTCTGTCCAGCCGGCGTGTCATCATGTCCCGACTGCATTTCGCCTCCGCGCTCCTGCCCTCGGGCTGGGCCAATGACGTGCAGGTGGTCATCACCGCCGGCGCGATCGCGGCAGTGACGCCGGGCGTGGCACCGGCCGCCGGCGACGAGCGCCACGCCATCGCGCTGCCGGGACTTGCGAGCCTGCATAGCCATGCCTTCCAGCGCGGCATGGCGGGACTTGCGGAGCTGCGCGGCGACAGCACCGACACGTTCTGGACCTGGCGCGAGACGATGTATCGTTTCGCGCTGGCGATGACTCCAGATGACGTGACCGCCGTCGCGACGCTGCTTTATGTCGAGATGCTGGAGCAGGGTTTTACCCGCGTCGGCGAATTCCATTATCTCCACCACGATCGCGACGGCTCGCAATATGCCGATATCGGCGAGATGGCCGAGCGAATTGCGCAGGCTGCCGAAGCCTCGGGCATTGCACTGACTCTGCTGCCGAGTTTTTATGCGCATGGCTCCTTCGGCGGCGCAGCGCCGCACGAGGGCCAGCGCCGCTTCATCTGCACGGTCGATCAGTTCGACGCGCTGATGAGCGCATCGCGCAAGGCGACCGCAAACCTGCCGGGCGCCAATATCGGGATCGCCCCGCACAGTCTGCGCGCGGTTGCGCCGGACGAGCTCGCGGCGATCATTCCGCTCGCGGGCGGCGGACCGGTGCACATCCATGCCGCCGAGCAGGTCAAGGAGGTCGAGGATTGCCTGGCCTGGTCGGGACGGCGTCCGGTGCAATGGCTGCTGGATCACGCGCCCCTCGATCAGCGCTGGTGCCTCATTCACACGACCCACATGACGGATCCGGAAGTCGCCGCATTCGCGAAGACGGGGGCGGTGGCGGGTCTCTGCCCCATCACCGAGGCAAGCCTCGGCGACGGCATTTTTCCGGCGCGCGAGTTTCTCGCCGCCGGCGGCGCGTTCGGTGTGGGCACCGATTCCAACGTGCTGGTCGGCGTCGCCGACGAATTGCGCCAGCTCGAATACGGCCAGCGCCTGAAGCATCGCGAGCGCAACGTCCTCTCCGGTAGCGCAGGCCGCTCGACGGGACGCACGCTGTTCGATCATGCGCTCGCAGGCGGCGCGCAAGCGATGGCGCAGGCAACGGTCGGCCTTGTACCGGGCGCGCGCGCCGACATCGTCACGCTCGATGCGGCGCATCCATCGCTGGCGGGACGTCCGGGTGATGCGGCCATAGATGGCTGGATCTTTGCGGCCGGCGGCGGCGCGATCGATTGCGTCTGGGCCGGCGGCCATAAGCTCGTCGAGGGCGGACGGCACCGACTGCGCCAGGCCGCACGCGAACGCTTCAACGCGGCGGTGCGGAGGCTCGTCGCATGAGCCTTGCCACCGATGCGGCCGACCAGCCGACGCTCTACAAGCGCATCCGCGCCGACATCGAAAAGCGCATCCTGACCGGCGAATGGCCGCCCGGGCATCGCATTCCGTTCGAGCACGAACTGGTCGCACGCTACGGCTGTTCGCGCATGACGGTGAACAAGGCGCTGTCAGAGCTCGCGCAAGCCGATCTGATCGAGCGCCGGCGTCGCGCCGGATCCTTCGTGTGCCGGCCGCAGCATCAGTCGGCGGTGCTCAAGATCGCCGACATCCGTGCCGAGATCACCGCGCTCGGGCGCACGTATGGCTATGAGCTGACCGGCCGCAAGCTGCGTGCCGCGACCGTTGCCGACCGCGAGCGTCTTGGCGTGAAGAAAGCCGGCAAGGTCGTCGCGATCACCTGCCGCCACAGCGCCGACAATGTTCCCTTTGCCGTCGAAGACCGGCTGATCGATCTTGCCTCCGTGCCGGATGCGGCGACCGCGGATTTCTCCCGTGAGCCGCCCGGCTCATGGCTGCTTCATCATGTCCCATGGACAGAAGCCGAGCATACGATCAGCGCCATCATTGCGGATGATCGCACGGCGGAAGCGCTCGATATCGCCATCGGCGCACCCTGTCTCGTGATCGACCGCTATACTTGGCGCAGCGCGCGCACGATCACCGCGGTGCGCCTGCTCTATCCCGGTAACTCTCACCGCCTTGTCGCCCGATTCAAGGGAGGCTGAGGGAACGATGTCGGCACAGATCGTGCAACGCGTCGGGCAAACGGTCCATCAGGGCCGACAGAGTTCAACAGGACGTCAATCCATCTGGGCAAGAGGACGACAATCATGCGTAGTTCGACGATTTTTGCGACAATCATTGCGCTTGCGGCCACCACTCCCGTGCTCGCCGACGACGTCAAGGTCGGAATCGGCATCTCCGGATGGACCGGCTTCGCGCCGCTGACGCTGGCGAAGGAGGCCGGCATCTTCAAGAAGAACGGGCTCGACGTCACCATCAAGAAGATCCCGCAGAAGGATCGTCATCTCGCGATCGCCTCCGGCGATGTGCAGTGCGCCGCGACGACGGTCGAGACCTGGATTTCCTGGAACGCCAACGGCGTTGCGACCAAGCAGATCTTCCAGCTCGACAAGAGCTATGGCGCCGACGGCATGGCCGTGCGCAACGACGTGACGTCGATCAAGGAGCTGAAGGGCAAGACCGTCGCGGCGTCCGCGCCCGGGACCTCGCCCTATTTCGCGCTGGCCTGGATGCTCAAGAAGAACGGGCTGTCGGTGAAGGACGTCACCGTTGTCAACCTCGAGCCGGCCGCGGCCGCGCAGGCCTTCGTCTCCGGCCAGAACGATGCCGCGATGACCTACGAGCCTTATCTCTCGACGGTTCGCGCCGCGCCCGACAAGGGCAAGATCATCGCGACCACGCTCGACTACCCGATGGTGATGGACACCTTCGGCTGTACGCCAAAATTCCTCGCCGAGAATCCGAAGGCCGCCAAGGCGCTCGCCGACAGCTATTTCGAGTCGCTCGACATGATCGCCAAGGACCAGGCCAAGGCCTACGAGATCATGGGCGCCGACGTGAAACAGAGCGGCGAGCAGTTCGGCAACTCGGCAAAATATCTGCGCTGGCAGGACAAGGCCGCGAACCAGAAATTCTTCGCAGGCGATTTCCTGACCTTCAACAAGGAGGCCGCCGACCTCCTGCTCGAGATCGGCATCATCAAGGCCACGCCGAAGATCGAGGACCTCTTCGACGCCAGTTACATCAAGTAAATTCCTCAGGAGCGGCCGGCCCCGTCTCAGCAGGGCCGGCAGTTCTGTTCACCGCCCGGATTGATCGTCGATGCGTCCCCTGGATCCCGTGACATCGAAGCAGCGCGTGGCGTACGGCCTTGCGTTCTTCGTGCTCTTCGTTGCTCTCTGGTCCTGGGCAACGCTCGGCGGCCATGTGTCGAAGACGTTTCTCGCCAATCCGCTGACCATGGTGCAGGAGGGTTATGATCTCCTGGCCAAGCAGGGGTTCGTCTACGATATCGGCATGACGATCTGGCGCGTCGTCGGCGGCTTTGCGCTCGCCGCTGTCATCGCGGTGCCGCTCGGCGTACTGATGGGCGCCTACAAGCCGGTCGAGGCCTTCCTCGAACCGTTCGTGTCCTTTGCGCGCTATCTGCCTGCCTCCGCCTTCATTCCGCTGTTGATCCTGTGGGCCGGCATTGGTGAGCTGCAAAAGTTGCTGGTGATCTTCATCGGCTCGGTCTTCCAGGTCATCCTGATGGTTGCCGTCACCGTCGGCGCCACACGGCGCGATCTGGTCGAGGCCGCCTATACGCTCGGGGCCAGCGACCGCGGCATCATCCGCCGCGTGCTGCTGCCCTCCTCCGCGCCGGAGATCGCGGAAATCCTGCGGCTGGTGCTGGGCTGGGCCTGGACCTACGTCATCGTCGCCGAGTTGATCGGCTCGTCCTCGGGCATCGGCCATATGATCACCGACAGCCAGGCACTGCTCAACACCGGCCAGATCATCTTCGGCATCATCGTGATCGGGCTGATCGGCCTCCTCTCGGACTTCATGTTCAAGGCGTTCAACGCCTGGCTGTTTCCGTGGAGGCTCGCATGACCACGCTGAAGATCGAGCAGGTCTCGCGAACTTTTCCCGCACGCCACGGCAATGCACCGACGCGGGCGCTGGAGCCGACCGATCTCGTCATCGGCAATAACGACTTCGTCACCATCCTCGGCCCCTCCGGCTGCGGCAAGTCCACGCTGCTGCGCATCGTCGCCGGACTCGATCGCCCAACCAGCGGGCGCGTCACGCTCGATGGGCGCGAGGTGACCGGTCCCGGCGCGGACCGCGGCATGGTGTTCCAATCCTACACGCTGTTTCCATGGCTGACCGTGCGCGAGAACATCGCCTTCGGCCTGCGCGAGCGCGGCGCATCCGAGACCGAGCGCCACAAGATCGCGGACGCCTTCATCCGCCAGGTCGGCCTCACCGGCTTCGAGAACCACTGGCCGAAACAGCTCTCGGGCGGCATGCAGCAGCGCACGGCGATTGCGCGCGCGCTCGCCAACGACCCGAAGATTCTTTTGCTCGACGAACCGTTCGGCGCGCTGGACAACCAGACCCGCGCGCTGATGCAGGAGATGCTGCTCGGGATCTGGGAGCGCGACCAGAAGACCGTTCTGTTCGTGACCCACGATATCGAGGAGGCGATCTTCCTCGGCAGCCGCGTCATCGTCATGAGCGCGCGTCCCGGCCGCGTCAAGGCCGAGATCAAGGTGGCCCTGCCGCATCCGCGCTCCTACAGGATCAAGACCACGCCGGAATTCGTCCAGCTGAAGGAAAGGCTGGTCGAGGAGATCCGTACCGAGGCGTTGAAGGTGGCCGAACATGCCTGACACAAGCCCGCGCGCCGATGGCCAGCGCGTTGTCGCCGACCTCAATGCGCTCCGCGCCATCGGCGCCTACAAGACCGGCGTGCACAAGCCGACCTTCTCCGAGCCGCACAAGCTTTCGTTGGACTGGCTGGTGCAGAAACTGCCTGAGGCCGGCCTCGCGGGGACGATTGACGGCATCGGCAATGTCTTCGGCACCAGCGCGAAGCCAGGGCCGAAGCTGCTGGCCGGATCGCATCTGGAGAGCCAGAACTATGCCGGCTGGCTCGACGGCCCGCTCGGCGTCGTCTATGCGCTCGAAGCGGCGCGGGTCCTCAATGCAGATCGCTCCGTGAACGGCGCCGTCGAAGTCGCCGCCTGGTGTGACGAGGAAGGGCATTTTGGCAGCTTTCTCGGTTCGCGCTCCTTTGTCGGACAGGTGACCGAGGCCGAGATCGACGCCGCGCGCGACCGCACCAGCGGCCGCCCCTTGCGCGATGCCCTCGCCGATATGGGACTTGCCGGGCGGGCGCGCGTCGCTGTCGAGCAGGGACGGCACGTCGGCTATCTCGAGGCGCATATCGAGCAGGGCGACACGCTCGAAAGCGGCAGGCTGGCGATCGGCGTCGTGACCTCCATCGTCGGCATCTGGCAGTACCGCATCAATTTCGCCGGCGAGCAGAACCACGCCGGCACCACCCGCATGGCCGTGCGGAAGGACGCCGGGCTTGCGCTGGCCAAATTCTGCGTGGCGATCGACCAGCGTTTCCCGGCCGCCTGCGGGCCGCGCACGGTCTGGACCACCGGCCGCATCACGCTCGATCCCGGTGCGCCGAGCATCATTCCCGGCGGTGCCGAGATGTTGTTCCAGATTCGCGACGACAACCCTGCCGTGATTGCGCGCCTCGAGGATCTGCTGCGGACCATGGCCGACGAATTCAACGCGAAAGGCCCTTGCACCGTCGCCGTGGAGAAAATCCGCACCGGTGCGCCCGCCATAATGAATGCGGGCATTCAGGACGCGATCGAGGCCGCGAGCAAGGCCTTTGCCGGCGGACGCTCCATCCGCATGCCGAGCGGCGCCGGCCACGATGCGCAGATGCTAGCAACCGTCATGCCGGCGGGCATGCTGTTCGTGCCGTCGATCGGCGGCATCAGCCATCATTGGAGCGAGAATACCGCGGACGCCGATATCGTCACTGGCGCAGAGGTTTTCGTCGACGCCTGCCGACGGATCCTGGGTGGCTGAGGCCGGCCTCGCCCCCGTTCACCCCTCGCCGCCCGTGACGCCAAGCGCCTCGCGGCGCCACATGGCCGGGCTGACGCCGACGATCGAGGAAAACACGCGCGTGAAGTGGCTCTGGTTGGCAAAGCCGGCCGCGATCGCGATCTCCGACAGCGGCAGGTCGCGAACGCTCATCAACTGCTTGGCGGTCTTGACGCGCTGATGCAGCAGCCATTGGTGCGGCGGCAGGCCGACTGAGATTCGAAACGCCCGCGAGAAATGGCTGACCGAGAGTTCGAGCTCAGCGGCGATCTTCTGCAACGAGAGTTTGCCGCCGAGATCCGACTCCAGCCTCTCGCAGGCTTGCTTCGCCTGCCATCGTGCGAGACCGCCGCGCGCGGGCGCGGATATGCGCTGAAGCCCGCCATAGATCCGGGCGACATGGGCGGTGAGCCCGAGCATCATGTGGTCGACGAAGAGCTGATTGGCCTCGTCCGGCCTGCGCAAGCCTTCCTGCAGCGACGCGCCGATGTGGCGAATGATTTCGTCGTCATGGCCAACGCCGATCCGGCAGTCGAGCTCGTCGATCCGCGGTGCATTCAACTGTTCGGCGATGCCGTCGAGTGCCGAGCGTGGAATATAGAAGAACAGCGAGTGGAACGGCTTGTCGATCACATAGCGCGGATCGCGCTTGAGGTCGTAGAGATAGGTCGTGCCGGCGCGGACATCCGCCTTCATGATGCATTTGCCGCGCTCCCAGAGCTCGCAGTCCGGGTAATCGTGAAGCTTCAGGCTGACGAGAAAGGCGTCTTCGGCGGTCAGCGAACCGGACAGGCCCGGCACCGGGCGGTCATTGCGGGTTTCGGTGACCGCGAGTTCGGCGCTGCGCAGCGAGCGCGTGACCAGCGCGGGCGGCGCATCCTTCAGGCGCAGGAACTGCCCGAGCCTCCGGCCGTAGGCGCCTGGCTGTGTCATCGCGGTAATCCTTCTGTGGAAGCCCGAATGCAAGCCACAGTGTCCTGCAATCTGCAGCGCGTGTTATCGGGCATCCGGCAATGGCTGTCCACACACGCGCACGCGAGGCTGATCACGGATTTTTCACAAACGCACAACGAGTGCTGCAACGTCACGTGGCTGCGTCGCTGCCTAGAACGAGGTGCCACCGCCGAACCTGAACTCCTGGACGATGTCGTATTTGCCTTTCGTGATCGGCACGGCGTAATCGAAGCGCAGCGGCCCGAACGGCGAAGCCCAGATCAGGCCGACACCGACCGACGATCGCACCACGTTGCGGTCGTCATATTGCAGTCCGCAGGTCGGACAGGCCTTGGTGTTGACCTCGCCCGTGGCCGACCATGACGTCGGGCCCTGGTAACCCCAGAGCGAGCCGGCATCCGCGTAGACCGCGCCCTTCAGGCCCACTTCCTTTGGCAGGAACCAGAACGGCATCTGCAATTCCATGGACGCGCCCCAGTATTTCGTGCCGCCGAGCGCATCGCCGGCGGCGCCGTAATTGTAGTAGGTGATGTCGCGCGGACCGATGCCGTTGGAGGCAAAGCCGCGCACGAGATTCGGCCCCATCTGGAAGTGATCCAGCATGCGCAAATCGTTATTGCCGATCTTGTTGAGAATGCCGCCCTGGAGATGGATCACGTTGACGATCTCGGAGACCAGCGGCGTGTAGTACTTGGTGTCGAGCGCGGTCTTCAGATAGGTTACGTCGCCGCCGACGCCGGCGAAGTCCTGCCGGAAGTCGATCAGCAGTCCGTCGGTCGGATTCTTGGTGTTGTCGAGCGTGTTGTAATTCAGCGTGTAGCCGAGCGCCGAAGTCCAGGTCGCGCCGTTCGCCAGCTCCTTCCGGACCGGCAGGCTCGACTCGCCGTCGCCGTAGCAGCCATAGCCATAAACGCCCGAACTCGTGGAATTGGTCGGGTCGACGCCGCCGAGCACGTTCTGGATGTAGGCCGGCGTCGGGTTGAAGGCCAGCGACGTGCTCGATGCGTTATTGTTACAGTTGTTGTAGGCGCTGGCGAGCGTAATGCTCTGCTGGTAGAGCGAATAGCGCAGCTGGAGCGAGAGGTCCTCACGCAGTGCGAAGCCGAGGCGCGGCGAAAAGCCCAGCGTCGTCACGCCGTAGCTCGTATAGCTGTTCGACAATTGCTGGCGCCAGTAGGTGTCGAACCCGAGCGCCAGCCGGTAGTCGAGCAGATAGGGCTCGACGAATGACAGCGAGATGCCGCGCGAGTACTGGCCGTAGCTCACGGACGCCTTGGCGAACAGGCCGCGGCCGAGCAGGTTGCGCTCGGAGATCGAGACCTCGGCGAGCGCGCCGTCGGTGGTGGAGTAACCGCCCGAGATCGAGAAGTCGCCGGTCGATTTCTCTTCCATGTCGACGATCAGGATGACGCGGTCGCTCGAGGAGCCCGGCTCGGTCGTGATCTTCACGCTCTTGAAGTAGTCGAGGTTCTTCAGACGCCGCTCGGCGCGGTCGACCAGCGCGCGGTTGTAGGCATCTCCTTCCGAGATGTCGAACTCGCGGCGGATGACGTAGTCGCGCGTGCGGGTGTTGCCGCGCAAATTGATGCGCTCGATATAGGTGCGCGGGCCCTCGTCGATGTTGAACACGACGGAGACGGTGTGCGCCTCGAAATTGCGGTCGCCGCCGGGCCGGACCACGGGGAAGGCGTAGCCGCGGCGCGAGGCCTCGATCTGCATCTCCTCGACCGACTTCTCGACCGATTCGACGTTGTAGAGCGAGCCGACATTGACGCGCGAATAGGCGCGCATCGAGGTGGGATCGAAGTTCGGAATGCTGGAGCGGAAATCGACGGTGGCGACGCGGTATTGCGCGCCTTCCTCGATCTTGAAGGTGACGTTGAAGCCCTTCTTCTCCGGATCGTATTCGGTGAGCGCGGCCACGACCTGCACGTCGGCAAAGCCGTTCTTGAGATAGAAGCGGCGGATCAGGTCGCGGTCGGCCTCGACGCGATCGGGATCGTAGATGTCGCCGCTGGCGAGGAAGCTCAGCAGATTCGATTCGTGGGTCTTGATCACGTCCTTGAGGCGATAGGACGAGAACGCGTTGTTGCCGATGAACTCGATCGACTTGACGCCGGTCTTGGCGCCCTCCTCGATCGTGAAAATGAGGTCGACGCGGTTGTTCGGCTGCTCGATGATCTCAGGCGTGACGCGCACGTCGTAGCGGCCGGAGCGGCGGTAGATCTCGGCGATTCGCAGCGTGTCGGACTGCACCATGGCGCGGGAGAAGGTGCCGCGCGCCTTGGACTGGACCTCGGCGGTGAGCTGCTCGTCCTTGATCTTCTTGTTGCCCTCGAAGGCGATGCGACCGATCACCGGGTTTTCCACCACGGAGACGACGATCTGGCCGCCGGGGCCGCGATTGATCCTGACGTCCTGGAACAGGCCGGTCTCGATCAGGGCCTTGAGGCCGTCGTCGATGGCGCCCTGATCCAGACGGCCGCCCGGGCCCGGCCTAAAATAGGAGCGGACCGTCTCGGCTTCGACGCGGCGATTGCCTTCGACGACAATCGTCTCCACGCTCTGCGCGGCGGCTTGCGGCAACAGCGCGACCGGAATTGAACTCGCAATCGAGACGCCACTCATCACCAAGGCGATCAGCCAGGCCCGCACAAACGACATTCCACACCTCGAAAACCCTGACCTGCTCTGAAACGGGAGAGCTATGGCCGCGGTGTGGCCTTGAGATTTCTGCACTGTTTCCGATCGTTGAGTTTGATTAGAGAGTGACGGATGGAGGTACGTTCACGTCCGCTTCCACGAGCGCAGCGACTTGTCCGCCGAAGCTTTAGCGAAGGCGGAAGCAATCCGGAATGCCGCCGCAGGAAGATTCTGGATTGCTTCGTCGCAAGGGCTCCTCGCAATGACGGAGCACGTGGTGGCAGCGAATCCTCTAACGCAGATTTCAACTCGCAGACACGCCTTCGCATCCTCGCGGCTTACTTCGCCCGAGCTTTGCCTGGTCATTCCACCCTCTCTAAGCCAAGAGGGCGCAGGGAAGGCCGGGTGCCGGCTGGCACCCGCGGTCCGCTGCGCGAAAGGCACACGCAGGAAGAACCGCACAGCAGCATACAGGTGAAGCCCAACACACGGCCTTCCCTGCGCGATGGTCGGACGGCTTATGCCGTGCTCTCCCGGGAGCCGAGTTCGTCTGGCCTCCCTCACCCCGGCGGAAGTCACCGGCCATCGCGCCGGTTGGCGCGACTGCCGCATCCGCCAGGGCTTGACCGTAGCAACGACGGCCAGGACCACACGGTTTTGCCGTACGCGCGGCTCGTTGGCGCCACAGCGGCCGACGGCGTTGTGCACGTTGCCATCGACATGTTGGCGCGACGAGCCTGACAGCGCCGTCCGTCTGCGCGAAGCCTTACGGGCTCACGGAGAGCAATCCGCCCTGCCCCAGACCTCTCGCGCCCGACGCTGCCGCGTCCACCGCAAGCCCGGCTCGCGAAACATGACGACCACACGATCGCCCCTCAAGGATGAGCCGGGATGGGCGACACATACGACAAATCCGAATTTCGGTAAAGCGGAATATTTTTTCCCGAGCGGGTGACAGCTTTGTGAGGTGTTTTGCCCGACGGGCAGCTGCGACAATTCGAGCTGCGTCCCGGACATAAAGTCGCGACAATCGTCGGGCTTGTCAGCCGCCTTCGCGCCCGCTTCCTTCCGGAGTTCCCATGCATTCTGCCGATCGGCCGGCGACCCGTCTCGCGACGCGGCTCGCCTTTCTCGTCGCGGGCTTCGGCATCGCTTGCTGGGCGCCGCTGGTGCCGTTCGCGAAGGCGCGGCTCGCCGTCGATGACGGCGTGCTCGGACTGCTGCTGCTCAGCCTCGGCATCGGTTCGGTGCTCGCGATGCTGCTGACCGGAATCATGAGCGCGCGTTACGGCAGCAAGCCGGTCATCGTTGCGGGCGGCCTGGGACTTGCGCTGGTGCTGCCGCTGCTGGCGATCGCGAACGCGCCGGCAACGCTGGCGCTGGCGTTGTTCGCCTTCGGCGCGGCGCTCGGGTCGATCGACGTCGCCATGAACATCCACGCGGTGGAGGTGGAGCGCGATGCGGGCCGGCCGCTGATGTCAGGCTTCCACGCGCTGTTCAGCATCGGCGGCTTTGCCGGCTCGGCACTGATGACCGCGCTGCTCTCGCTGCAGACAGGCGTGCTCGGCTCGACGCTGATCTGCTCCGCCCTGATGCTGGCCGCAATGCTGGCGGCCTGGCCGCGTTTGCTTCGCTCGGTGCAGGTGCAGGACGGGCCGCTGTTCGTGCTGCCGCATGGATCGGTGCTGCTGCTGGCGCTGCTCGGCGCCATCACCTTCCTGGTCGAAGGCGCGATGCTCGATTGGGGCGCGCTGCTCGTGATCGGCGCGGGCCTCGTCTCCGAGGCGCAAGGCGGGATCGGCTACATCGTGTTCTCGGTCGCAATGACGATCGGGCGGCTTGGCGGCGATGCCGTCGTTGCGCGCGTCGGGGACCGCGCGACCCTGATATGGGGCAGCCTCATTGCGATCGCGGGATTTGCCGTCCTGCTCACCGCGCCTGTCGCGGCGATCGCGCTCGGCGGCTTCCTGCTGATCGGCCTTGGCGCATCGAACCTCGTGCCGGTGCTGTTCCGCCGGGCGGCGCGGCAGACGGTGATGCCGACAGGGCTTGCGGTCGCGGCGATCACGACCGCGGGCTATGCCGGCATCCTGATCGGCCCGGCCGGCGTCGGCTTCGTCGCGCGTGTCGGCGGACTCCCGACGGCGTTCTGGCTGCTGGCCGCGCTGATGGGCCTCGTCACGCTGTCGGCGCGCATCGTGACGCGCAAGGGGGCCTGAGCGATCTTACAGTTGGCTCAGCCCGATCGATTTGATCACGGGCGCAAGGCTCGGCCTGGTCGCCTCGACGATGCGCTGGAATTTACCGGGGCTGGAATCGCTGTCCGGCTCCATGCCTTGGGCAAGATAGCTGGCCTGAAGTGCCGGATCGATCATGGCGAGGCGCGTCGCCTGCGCGATCCGGTCGATGATCGCATCGTCGGCGTCGCTGGGCGCGAACAGACCGAACGGCGGGCACCGACGGATGAATGGCAAAAACCAGCGCACTGCCGATGAGGCGGTAGACGGCTGCGCGCCTGACCGCGCGTCGAGGCCAAGCCGGCCGCCTCAACTTCCGACGGTGCCGACCAGACGCGGGCGGCCTGCGAGCGGCTTCTCGACTGATGCGGCGCGCAGCCAGCCGCGAAAGCTGACGATTTCAGGACAATCCGCGGTGCCTTCGGGCGCGATCAGCCAGTCACCCAGGCCGGATCCTTCCGTGACCCTGTCGCAGCGATAGCCCGGATGGCGGCCGAGACCGCGGGCGATCAGGAGGTCGACCTTGCCCTCGACCAGCTCGTGCAGGCCTGCCGGCTGCAGCACGCGCAAGCCGATCTCGGCATGCGCGCTGCGAAACACCGCCAGATCGAGGCGGCGCAGGTCGAAGCTGCCATAAACGCCCAATTGCAGCAGCACGGTACCTGCCGGCTTCAATTGCGAGGTCGCGTCCGCGATGTGGCGAAAGCCTTCGGATACGCCGGGCAGATAGGCCTGCCCTGCCGCGGTGAGGATCAGCTGCTTATGCAGGCGCTCGAACAGCTGCACGCCGAGCCGCGCCTCCAGCGCTTTCACCTGCTGACCCACGGCGGCGGGCGTCACATGCAGCTCGTGCGCGGCCAGCTTGAAGCTGAGATGCCGCGCGGCGGCTTCGAATGCGCGGAGCGCGTTGAGCGGTGGAAGGGCGTAGGTCATCGCGCATGAGCTTGACACTGATGCGGCCTCGCCTTGCAATAGATTTTCTTGCGCTGAACCGCAGCAACTATGCTTTGCGCCGCCGCGATGCCGCCGGATACGGTCAGCCCGCAATCCGGAGACACCCTATGCCCCTACCTGATATCGTCGGCCACAATCCCGCAAGGGTCCACCCGCCCGCCGGCGGCTACTGCATGGGACTTGAACTGAAGCAGCATCGCCGCCTGCTGTTCATCAGCGGCCAAGTGCCCGAGAGATCCGGCGGCACCGTTCCGGAAGGCTTCGAGGCGCAGTGCGAGCAGGCCTGGCGCAACGTCAAGGAGGTGCTCGCCGCCGCCGGCCTTGGCGTCGAGCATCTGGTCAAGGTCACCACGTTCCTGACCGACCGGGCGCAGCTCGCGGCTAACCGCACCATTCGCCGCGCGATGCTCGCCGATCATCAGCCTGCGCTGACGGTCGTGGTCGCCCAGACCGTCGACAGCAAATGGCTGCTGGAGATCGAGGCGATTGCCGCGGAATGAAATCGGCTTCGCCGGCTTTGCGATAAGCCAACTGTGTCAGGTGTCCAATGGCTGAGACCGTCCATCCCTTTTACGAAACGCATCGCGACGCCATGGAGGCCGCCATGCGCGATCGACTCGACCTTGCCGAAGCGATGCTGCGCGAGCGCGCACATCTCTCCGGCGTTGGTGGGATCAGACAACAGGTGATGGACGAATTCGAGATCGTGCTCACCCGGATGCCCTACGTCGGCGGCACGGCAAACCGCATGAGCGACTTCTTCATGCGTCTGATGGGCTTCATGGCGATCAGCCGCGTGCTGCGGCGGCACGGCGTGCCGATGCCCGTGATCGGCGAGATCGAGCGGGAAACCTACAAGGCGCAATTGCTCACCGTGCCAGAAGCGGAACGTCTCGCCTCGGGACGTCAATTCATGTCGTCAGAGAACCAGGCCGTGCTGCGCCAGCAGGCTGCAAGAAGCGCGACAAGAAGCCATCAGGACGCGTTTCCGGAAGATTTCGTCTACGATTTCGTCGAGCCTCGCCCGGGTGACGATTTCGAGTTCGGCATCGATTACAAGGCCTGCGGCTTCTGCAAATTTGCCGCCCGCCACGGCGACAAGGAGATCCTGCCGAACATTTGCGGGCTTGATTTCGACGCCTATGCAACGCGCGGCATCCGCCTGGAAAGGACACAGACCCTGGCCGGCGGCGCGAGCCACTGCGATTTCCGCTTCTCGCGGCTGCCGGACTAAAGCGCGATGAGATCGGGATGGATCATCATCGCGCTTTAGCTCTATTTGCGCATGATCTTTTCGGAAAACCGCCACGCACTTTTCCGGATCATGCAGACTAGGTCTTCTCTACCCGCCCACAACAGCCGCACGCCGCGGCAGCTTCCAGCCGGGCCGGACGAAGTGGCAGGTGTAGCCACCGGGATAACGTTCGAGATAATCCTGATGCTCCGGCTCGGCTTCCCAGAATTCGCGGGCCGGCGCGACCTCGGTCACCACCTTGCCGGGCCACAGGCCCGACGCCTCGACGTCTGCGATGGTGTCCTCGGCGATCCGCTTCTGCTCCTCGCTGGTGTAGAAGATCGCCGAGCGATAGCTCGTGCCGAGATCATTGCCCTGGCGGTTGAGCGTGGTGGGATCGTGGATCTGGAAAAAGAACTCCAGCATGGTCCGGAAGCTGGTCTTGGCGGGATCGAAGATGATCTCGATCGCTTCGGCGTGGCCGTCGTGATTGCGATAGGTGGCGTTCTTCACATGCCCGCCGGTGTAGCCGACACGCGTCGAGATCACGCCGGGCTGCTTGCGGATCAGATCCTGCATGCCCCAGAAACAGCCTCCGGCCAAAACTGCGCGCTCCGTCGTCATCTGTCCGCTCCCGATTGATCGCTCTGCATCTGCGTCAACATATGCTTTCCGCGGCCCGGCCGGAAGGCAGGCAGTCCGTTTATGTCCACCCGGTTCCTCAGAACCGGATGGACATTGAGAGCTCGTTACTAGCCCAGCTTGGCGTCGAGCGTGATCTCGGCGTTGAGGAGCTTCGACACCGGGCAGTTCTTCTCGGCCTCACCGGCGAACTTGGCAAAACCGGCATCGTCGAGGTCCGGTACCTTGGCGCGCAAGGTGAGCGCCGACTTGCTGATCTTGAAACCTTTGCCCTCGGGCTCGAGCGTGACGGCGGCTTCGGTCGAGAGCTCATCCGGCGTGAAACCGGCCATCTGCAGGCCGAAGGCCAGCGCCATGGTGAAGCAGCCGGCATGGGCGGCCGCGATCAACTCTTCGGGATTGGTGCCCTTCTCGTTCTCGAACCGGGTCTTGAACGAATAGGGCGTCTCGGCGAGCACGCCGGATTCGCTCGACAGGTGGCCGGCGCCATCGCGACCGGTGCCCTTCCAGACTGCCTTTGCCTTGCGGATCATCTTGGTTCTCCCTGTTTGTTTTTCGAGCACCGGCGCTCCGTACCGGTGAAAGGCGACATCAGCGTGACCGCCTGCGGCCCGTTCATCGGCGTTTGCTGCCGGACTCCGTCATTGCGGCCTCGGATTACGTCCAAAGCTTCCTACACCGGATCAAACGCCCGGATCGGCGGCAGATTGCCGGTGAACTTCTCCACTTCCACCGTCGTCAGTTGCCCCGTGCAGCCTTGCGCGAATGACGACGTGCCGATGTCGCGGGTAAGCACGTTTGGATTGCCGTGCACGCAGAGCGGAGCGTCGTCTTCGGGGTCCATGGGATCGTACCAGGCGCCGGTCGGAAGTTGCACGACGCCGGGTGCGATTCCATCGGTGACGTGAACGGCGGCAAGGCACGCGCCGCGTTCGTTGAACAGGCGGATGACGTCGCCGTCCTTGATGCCGCGCGCGTCCGCATCGCGCGGATTCATGCGCGCGACTTCGCGGCCGCGATGTTTTGCGCCAAGCGAATGGCCGCCGAAATCGAGCTGGCTGTGCAGGCGCGTCACCGGCTGGTTGGCGACGAGGAAGCACGGCGCACCGGGCTTCGGCATGTCGGTCTTGTCGAGCCAGACCGGATGGCCCGGGCAATCGGCATCGCCATGGCCAGCGATCTTGGCCGAATAGATCTCGATGCGGCCGCTCGGCGTCGGCAAGGCATGCGCGACCGGATCTTCGCGAAAACTGCGCAGCCGGCCGCCATCATCAGGCTGCTGCGGCACAATGAGGCTGCCGCGCCGCCAGAATTCCTCGAAGCTCGGGGCTTCGAGGCCGCGCGCTGCGAGCGAGGCGCGGGTCGGCTCGTAGAGATGCTCCAGCCATTGCCGCGAGGTGCGTCCTTCGGTGAAGGGTTCGCGCGCGCCGAGACGCTCGGCGAGATCGGCAAAGATCTCGTAGTCGTCCCGCGCCAGCCCATACGGCTCGGCGATGCGGTGCATCGCCACCATCAAGGGGTCGTTGCTGGAATAGCCGATGTCCTCGCGCTCGAGCGTCATGGTCGCGGGCAGCACGATATCGGCGTGGCGTGCGGTGGCAGTCCAGCCGAGATCATGCACGACGAATGTATCGACTTGCGCAAACGCCTTGCGCAGGCGGTTGATGTCCTGGTGATGATGGAAGGGATTGCCGCCGGCCCAGTAGACCAGGCGGATGTGCGGATAGGTCCGCGTCTCGCCGTTGTAGCGATAGGTGCTTCCAGGGTTGAGCAGCATGTCGGCGATGCGCGCCACCGGAATGAAATCGCGGACGCCGTTGCGGCCCTGCCCCAGCGTCGGCCCCGGCACGTCGTTGACGCGGCGGCCGTAATAGCCGATCGCTCCGAGCGAATAGGCGTAGCCGCCGCCGGGAAGGCCGATCTGGCCGAGCGCGGCCGCCAGCACCATGCCCATCCACACCGGCTGCTCGCCATGCTCGGCGCGCTGGAGCGAATGCGAGACGGTGATGAGCGCGCGCTTGCCGGCAAGGCGATGCGCCAGTGTGCGGATCGTATTCGCATCGACGCCTGAGATCGCCGCGGCCCACTCGGCATGCTTGGGCTGCCCGTCGCTCTCGCCGGTGAGATAACGCAGGAAGACCGGCCAGCCTTCGGTGTAGCGATCGAGGAAGGCCTGGTCGTGCAAATTCTCGCTGACCAGCGTGTGGACGATGCCGAGCATCAAGGCGGTATCGGTGCCAGGCACGCAGGTCATCCATTCGGCGCCGGCCTCGACCGGCAGGTCCTCACGCAAGGGGCTGACCAGGATGAACTCGCAGCCGCGGCGGCGCGCAGCCGCCATGGCGCCGCGCTCGACATGCTTGCTGATCGAGCCGCCCGCCACCATCGAGTTCTTCAGCGCCATGCCGCCGAACGCGAGCACGATATCGGTGTGAGCGGCGATCTGCTCCCAGGTGACGTTGCGCTTGGTGATGTCCTCGTAGCCCGCCAGGATCTGCGGCAACAGCACCGAGGACGCGCCTGAGGAATAGGAATTCACCGAACGCACATAGCCGCCCATCGCGATGTTGAGGAAGCGATGCACCTGGCTCTGGGCGTGATGGAAGCGGCCCGCGCTCGACCAGCCATAGGAGCCGCCGAACACGGCGCCGGGGCCGCGCGTATCGCGGATGCGGCCGAGCTCGTCGCCGAGCAGATCGAGCGCCTTCTCCCAGCTGACGGAGACGAATTCGTCGCGGCCGCGGCGATTGTCCGGACCCGGTCCGCGCTCGAGCCAGCCACGGCGGATCGCCGGCTGGGCGATGCGCGCCTGATGGCGCAGCGCGCCGGGAAAATTGTCGATGATGCCGTTCGGATCGGGGTCGCCCGCATAGGCCCGAACCTCAAGGCCGGCCTCGCTTTGACGCGCGGAAAACACGCCCCAATGCGAGGTGTGCGGCTTGAAGCCGTCCGACAGGTCGAGGCCGGGGTCGGGGAAGCCAATCGTGTCGTCCATCGCCTGATCCTTGTTCCGGTGCACGGTGGCAGTATACCGATCCCGGTCCCGATGTCATTGAGATCGGGCTGACGCAAACGCTGGGCTCCCCCGCACACTCTGCGGTCTGGCGAACGTTCCATCGAACGAAGGTCTCCGACCTCGCTCAGCCCTCGCCTCGATGATGGAAGTGTGCGATATGCGCCCCATTCCTCGAGCAATATCGGTCCCTCTCATGATCAATCGCGTCTTGCCCTATGAAGGACTGCTCCACGAGGTGGTCGAGCACAACGGCGTACTCTACATCGGCGGAATCGTCCCCGAAGACACCAGCCTCGACATGTCGGGCCAGGCCAACGACGTGCTCCGGCAGCTTGCGCAGCTGCTGAAGACCCTCGAATCCGATCTGTCCAAGGTCTTGCAGGTGACCATCTACATGACCGACCTCAAGGAGAAGGCCGAGTTCAATGCGGCCTGGAAGGCGCATTTCGCAGAAGCGCATCTGCCGGCGCGCGCTGCAATCGGCGTGGCGGATCTCGGTCCGGGCGTCAAGCTCGAGATGACCGCGATCGCGGCGCGAGGGCTCGCTTAGTCGTACTGAGCCGTGTGCGAGCTTCCGCGCTTCGCCGTGCTTTCCGCAACGGTCGATACATTTGCGGACGCGCCCTCACCTCGTTTGGTGAGCTCCAACGTCTCGGTCAACTCGCCGCGCGCCATGATCACCTCCCGGCGATGCACCGACAGAAGCTTCCAGCCCTGATAGTCGCCGTCGAGCTTCAGGCGCAGCGTGGCCTTGCTCTTCTCGTCGACAAAGATCCCGACACTCTGATCGCCGCCGATGACGGTTCCGACCAACACCAGCCGCAACTCGGCCTGCGGCGGGTCCGGCGGCTTTGGCGGCGGCGGTGCGCTCGGCGCAGATATTGAAGCCACGGGTGGCGGCCGCCGCGAGGCCGAAAAGATCGGCCGGTCGCCTGTTTCCGACAGCGTCGCAAGCGGAACCGCCCAGAGCGGATTGCCCTTCATCGCCTCCCTTTTGACACGCGATGGCGATGGCGCCGTGGGAGCAACTGCCGGTGCCGAAATTGCGGGAGCCTCCATCAGCGGACGGTCGGGCGCCGGCACGACGTAGGCTGGGGCGTCGGCATCCGAGAAATCAGACGGGAGCGCAAAGCTCGGCGCGGAAACGGCGAGCAGAGGCGCCAGCATGGAAGCAAGCCATGGCGATGTCCGCCGTATCGCCCGATCTGCGCTCATGTCCCTCGTCATCAGGCAATTGCCAGCAGCACAATATTTCTCAGTCACGGATAGCTGACGACCCACGTACACAAGACAAGCAGCCCCTGCCAAGGATCAGGTCGCCTGAGGGAAGCAAGGCTTATCGGTCACCCGTGTGACATCTGTGCGAAGCAGCGGCCATTGCGCCAATGTTTCAACGGCTCATTCCCCTGCGACGCCGTGACTGCATCAATGCCCGATTCGCAATGTCCGGCGAAGACCAGTATGATATTGTTGCTGAATCGTCATACTGATCTGCCATAGTGCAGCTTTGTTATTGGACTGCTGTGGTTGTCGTGCGGAACATCGTGGTGCGTAGGGTCTTGTCGCGGGTGTTGTCGGCTGCCGCATCGTCCGCCCTGTGCACGCTCCCGACCGCCGCCCACGACGTCGGCTCCACTGCGTCCGCCGAGCTTCCGCCGGTCAGCGTTGCAGCACCGGACAATCAGCCTGCCAAACGGCAGGCCCGCAGAAAGCCGCCGAAGGACCGTGGTCTGCGCAGTCATGCTGCCGCCCGCATAGACAGTCCGACCGAGAGCGGCGGTGCGGCCGGCGCGGAGCCCGCCGGCGCGTCTGCGCTGCAACCCAGCGCCGCTAGCGCAACGCGTATCAGCGGCACGGAGGTCAACGCAGTCCCGTTCTCCCGGCCTGGCGAGGCGCTGGAGGTGGTGCCGGGCCTGATCGTCACGCAGCATTCCGGCGAGGGCAAAGCCAACCAGTATTTTCTGCGCGGATTCAATCTCGATCACGGCACCGATCTCGCGATCAGCGTGGACGGCATGCCCGTCAACATGCCGACCCACGGGCATGGGCAAGGCTACGCTGACATCAATTTTCTCATCCCCGAGCTGATCCAGTCGGTCAATGTGCGCAAGGGCCCGTATTTCGCCGACCAGGGCGACTTCGCATCCGCCGGCGCCGTGGCGATCGACTATGTCAACAAGCTGCCGCACAACGTCGCCGAGATGACCTTCGGCAGCTTCGGCTATCGCCGCGCATTGGCAGCGGGATCGACCGCGGTGGGTGCCGGCACGCTGCTGACGGCGTTCGAAGCGAGCAAGTATGACGGTCCCTGGGACGTGCCCGACGATGTCCGCAAGCTGAACGGCGTGCTGCGCTACAGCCAGGGCACCGCGACCGATGGCCTGACGCTGACGGCGATGGCCTATTCCAACGGCTGGAATTCGACCGACCAGGTCCCGCAACGCGCGATCGACCAGGGCCTCATCAACCGTTTCGGCACGCTCGATCCGACCGATGGCGGCACCTCCAGCCGATTCAGCCTGTCGAGCAACTGGGCGCAGTCGAGCGAGCACGGACAGACCAATGTCAGCGCCTATGTCGTGCGCTCCGACCTGCGGCTGTTCAACAATTTCACCTATTTCCTCGACAATCCCGTCAATGGCGACCAGTTCAGCCAGCTCGACGGTCGCACGCTCGGCGGCGTCGATGCGCGGCACACGTTCGACTGGCGCTTCGCCTCTCTCGAATCGCAGACCCGCGTCGGGGTGCAGAGCCGCTATGACGATATCCACGTCGGGCTGTTCAAGACCGAGCAGCGCGCATGGCTCTCGACCGTGCGCGAGGACCGCGTGCAGGAGGGCAATGTCGGCCTCTGGACCGACACGACCACGCACTGGAAGGACTGGCTGCACACCACGATCGGCATCCGCGAGGATTTTTTCGCCGGCCACGTCTTTAGCGATACGCCGGAGAATTCAGGCAACGCGCAGGCGTCGATGATGAGCCCGAAGGCCGGCATCGTGCTCGGCCCCTGGTCCAAGACCGAGCTCTACGGCAATGCCGGCTACGGCCTGCACAGCAACGACATCCGCGGCGCGACCATCACCGTCGATCCCAACGACAAGGTAACCCCGCTCGAGCGCGTGCCGCTGCTGGTGCGCTCGCGCGGCGCCGAGCTCGGCATCCGCACCAAGGTGATCGAGGGTCTCACCAGCTCGCTGGCAGTGTTCGTGCTCGATTTCGACTCGGAGCTGCTGTTCGTCGGGGACGCCGGCACCACCGAGCCGAGCCGGCCCAGCCGCCGCGTCGGCGTCGAGTGGACGAACCAGTACAAGCCGCTGCCGTGGATGACGGTCGATCTCGACGTCGCCCAGACCCACGCGCGTTTCACCGATTTCGACCCTGCCGGCGCCCACATTCCCGGCGCACCGGCGTGGGTGGCCAGCAGCGCGATCACGCTGGGCGGCGACACCGGCTGGTTCGGCAGCCTGAAGGCGCGCTATTTCGGTCCGCGTCCTCTGATCGAGGACGACAGCGTCCGCTCGAAGGCGTCGCTGATCTTCAATGCGCGCGCCGGCTACAGGTTCGACAATGGCCTGTGGGTGCAGCTCGACGTGCTCAACCTCTTCAATGCCCAGACCAACCAGATCGAATATTATTATCTGTCGCGCCTGCCGGGAGAGCCCATCGCCGGCGTCGCAGATCGTCACGTCCATCCGGCCGAGCCCCTCGCGGTGCGGCTGACGGTGGCGGCGAGATTCTGATCACAGCGGCCATGGGCACCGACTGAGCGTCACAAATCCTAAGAAAATCTGACATGAAGCGGATGCTTCTGTCTGCGGGGACGCGGACGGCTGGGTGCGCTCGCGGCAGGAGTGAGGGGAATGCAATCTGAGCCGGACAGCATGACGATCGCTGCGGCAAATCGGCTCGCGGGCGCGATCCAGGACGAGGCCGCGCCGGCGCGCGCGCGTGCAAGCCGCGCCTGGGCCCTCGTGCCGATCGTGACTGCGTCGGGCTTTGCGGGCCTCGGCTACGAGATCGTATGGACGCGCCAGCTGAGCCTTGCGCTGGGCACCGAGATGATGGCGGTGCTCGGCGTCATCGCCGGGTTCTTCGGCGGCCTGGCTTTGGGCGCGTTCGCGCTCGATCGGCCGATCCGCCGCGCGACATCGCCATGGCGCGCCTATGCAATGCTCGAGGCGGTCATTGCCGTATGGGGCCTGATCAGCGTCTGGCTGCTGCCGGCGGCCGGCCGCGCCCTGGCTCCCCTGCTCGGCACCGAACCATCTGCTGCTCTGCTCTGGGTCGGCAGCCTGGCGCTGCCGACCCTCGTGCTGCTTCCGGCCACGATGGCCATGGGCGGAACGCTGGCCGCGCTGGAACGGATGATGCGGGCCGCGCGTGGCGAGGCCCGCATCGCGGCAGGCGTCTACGGCGCGAATACGGCCGGGGCTCTGGCCGGCACGCTGGTCTCGACGTTCCTGCTGATTCCGGCGCTGGGATTTTCGGGAACGCTGCTTTGCCTCGCCGCGGTCAATGCGTTCTGCTCCCTTGGCGCGCTCGCGCTCGGATCGACGGCGCACAGGGCTGATGCCGACGAACGGCGGCCGGCACGCATTCGCGACATGCGGCTCACTATCACTCTATTCGCGACGGGACTGCTCGGAATCGCCTTCGAGGTCCTCGTGGTCCGGCTCGCCGCGCAGGTGATGGAAGACACGGTCTACACGTTCGCTGGACTGCTGGCCGCCTATCTGCTCGGCACCGCGGCGGGGAGCCTGCTCTGGCAGCGGACCGGGCGCCACCCGAATGATCGCAATCTGCGCGGCCTGCTCGCCATAACAGCGCTCGCCTGCATCGCAACCGCGGCGCTCGCGCCCTATGCCGGCCGTCTGATCGAGGCCATATCGTCGGCGGACGTATTCGGCGAGCTGGCCGTGGCGATCGCGCTGTTCCTGGCGCCCGCGACCGCCATGGGCGCGCTGTTCGGCCTGCTGGCGCAACGGGTGAGCGACCAGCGCGGCTCGGTGGGAGCGGCGGTCGGCATCAACAGTCTTGGCGCTTGCATCGCGCCGCTGCTGGCGGCGCAATTCCTGATTCCGGCCCTTGGCGCCTGGACGGCGCTGCTTGCCGTTGCGCTTGGCTATCTGCTGCTGCTGCCGCCTGGACGATCGGCGCTACTGTGGTCCGCAGCGCCGGCGCTAACCGCGCTCGTCCTGTGGCTCAATCCCGCGCCATCATTGACGCGGGTGCCGCCGGGGGGCGCGCTGCTTGCGGTGCGTGAAGGTCCGATGGCGACGGCCAGCGTCGTCGATGACGCCACGGGCACGCGCTACCTCGAGATCAACGGCCACTTCCGCATGGGGGGAACGAGCTCGACGCGCTCCGACTACCGGCAGGCAATGCTGCCGCTGCTGCTTCACGAGGCGCCGCACCGCGCCTTGTTCCTGGGCATCGGCACTGGCGCCACCATGGTCGGCGGGGCGCAGATGCCCGGCGTCAGCGTGCGCGGCGTCGAACTCTCCCGCGAAGTGGTCGATCTCCTGCCCTGGTTCGTCAATCCGGCCCCGGCATCCGTGCCGCTTGTGACCGTGGCCGATGCCCGCCGCTATGTCGCTGCGGATACCGGCCAGCATGACGTGATCATCGCCGACCTGTTCCATCCGGCGCTCGACGGCAGCGGCGCGCTCTACACCGTGGAGCATTTCGCGGCCGTAAAACGCCGCCTGGCGAGAGGCGGCATCTTCTGCCAATGGCTGCCGCTGTACCAACTCGATATGCCCTCGCTGCGCGCCATCGTCCGCGGCTTTCTCGACGTCTATCCCGACGGCGCGGCCTGGCTCAATCATTACAGCGTCCGCACACCGATGCTTGCGCTGATCGGAACGCGGGACGGCGGCCATCTCGACATCGATGCGCTCGCTGCACGGCTTCGCGATCCCGCGATCGTATCAGTCGTTCGCCCGTTCGGGTTCGAGGCACCGATCGATCTGCTCGGGCAGTATCTCGCCGGCCCGCGCGCCCTTTCCGCATTCGCAGGCCAAGGGCCGCGTAATACGGACGATTATCCGTTCGTGACCTTCGATGCGCGGCGAAATGTCCGTGCGCTCACCGCAGCGCCTTGGTCGCTGCTGCTTGCCGTCACGAAAGAGATCCGGCCGGATCCGAATGAACTCCTCTCGCGCGCGGCCGAGCAAGACGCGCTGGGCGCGCGCCTCAATGCCTACTGGGCGGCGCGCAACCGCTTTCTCGAAGCCGGCGCGTCCCTACCAGGCGATCCGCGCGGTGCCGCGTTGATCGACGCGGCGTCGCCCGGCCTGATCGACGCGCTTCGCCTGAGCGGCGAGTTCGATCCGGCCTATGCGCCGCTGATGGGAATGGCGAGATTCCTGCTCGGCTCGGACCGCGCGGCGGCTGCCCGCCTGCTGCGCAAAATCAATGAGGCGGCCCCGTCGCGCCGTGAGGCAAGGGATTTGCTGCTTCGTGAGTTCGGCCTGAGAAACGAGTGATCGACCGGTCTCGCGCATGATCCGGAAAAGTGCGCAGCGGTTTTCCGAAAAGATCATGCTGAAACAATAATCTAAATCGCGACGTTCGCGCTTTAGGGCGTGAAGTTGATGCGATAACCCCAGCAGTCCAGATGATCCGGGATCGCGTTGAAGGCGATCGTGATCCGCTGTCCGCCCGGATTTCTCGGGACCTCATGATAGAGGTAGCTTGGAAACAGCACGAGATCGCCCGGCTCGGCCTCCGGCAAGACGTATTTGCCCGCATTGAACGGCCCGATGGCGGCACTGCGCGTGTGGTGGCGGAAGGAGAAGTCGGAGCCGCCGGGCGGCCGCACGAACACTGTCTTGCAGGCCTGGTGCGAGGGCGTCAGATAGAAGATGCCGGACACGAAACTGTTGGCGTGGGAATGCAGCGTCTGGTTTCCACCGGTCTCGAGCATGTTGGTCCACATCTCCTTGACCGTCCAGCGCAGCTCTTCGCCGAACAGCAGCACGCCGAAATCGACCAGCTTCGGCGCGGCAAGCTCGGCGATCTGGCGAAACAGCTCGTTGTCGCGGGGATCGGCAACCTCGGTATGAAACAGCTGGCCCGAACGCAGATTGCCCTCAATCTTGGTGCTGCGGATCGCGGCCACGGCCGCTTCGTTCAACGATGGCGGCAGCAGCCCAGGCGAGCGCATGAGGGGAATCGGGAAAAGCGGCTCGATCTGATCCATGACGCGACATCTACCTGTTCGTGAAGCTCGGCCAACCATGCCTGCGGAAAGATGACGCTGCGATGACAGCGCCGATTCCCCCGATCGCGCTACTCGTTGGACTTAAGCACTCTCAGCTGTTCGCCCGGCCGTAGCTCGTGGCGCCGTTCGCGCACTTCCTCGGAGGCACGCGCGGCCATATCGACGCATTCGTCGAACTCGCCGTTGCCGGCCTCAACCAGGGCCTGGTGCAAGTGCCGCTCGGCAAAGTAGCGGGACAGATGGTCGGGCGGCAGACCAGCCGCCAATGCGCGCGCCTCCGCAACTGCGGCGTTGCAATCGTCCGGTGTGGGCTCGTCCGAAGCAGGCGCGGCACCGGGGTTGGCCACACCGGAGCCGAAGCCGGCAAGGAGGAACAGCGCGCAGACGGTGAGACGGAACAGATACATAGCAAGCGTACCGACAGACTAAGCCCGTTTCAAAAAAGCGCGGCGGGACGCAGTTGTGATGCGTCCCGCCGGATGGCCTCAAATCACCACATCAGTCGTGGTCGTGATGATCGTCGTGATCGTGATCGTTGTCGGCGCGCTGCCCGAGCCGGCGAGCCAGTTCGGCGTTGGTCTCGACCAGCAGCTTCGGCGAATTTTCCGGCCGCACGAAGATCGGATTGGCGTAGAACCAGACGTTGGAATAGGCCTGAACGTCGTGGGTCACCTTCTTGACGCCGTTCACGGTGTCGAGATGCGCCGGGCACGCCGGATCGGTGCAGCTGACCTGCGCGTTGTTGGCATCGAGCAGCGGGTTTCCGGCGGTGTCGGTGACGTTGGGCGTGCCGTTCGGAATGTTGGTGCCGCGCGCGCGGATGTAGAAGGGCTGGGTGCCGGCGGTGAACGTCGTCGTGAACCGCAAGCGGACCGCACCGTGGTCCTTATGCTCGCGATGCATCTGCTTCGCCGAGATCTGCTGCGCGATCGTCGCCGTCGGGTTGTAGACGATCGCCGCACCGGCCGTACCGGCAGCATTCGCCACGGCATAGCCGGACGCATCGGGCGCGATGACGCCGGTGATCTTGCCGGTGATGAGGTCGACGTGGTCGAGCGACGGCTTGTTCAGCGGCTGCTTGATTCCGACCGGCAGCAGCAGCGGATTGTCGAAGCTGTAGGGGGCGTTGTTCTCAGCCGGGACGGTCATCTCCATCTCGACCGTCACCTTGTCGCCCGGCCTTACGACCAGCGTCTCGCCCATGGTCTTCCAGTCGTCGCCGCGCGCCTTGGCGCGGAACACCAGATCCGGTCCGATGAGGTCCGCGTTGACCGAGTACGAATTGCCCGAACGCATGCCGTCGATGACGTCTTGCGATGAGAACCGTCCGGCATTCGGGACATACAGCTTGGTGTATTCGCCGGGAATGAAGTCGGCCGTCGTGAAGGAATCACGCGCACCGCCCGCGCCGCGGCTGTGCCAGTCCGAGCTCACGAAGATGAAGAAGTTGCGGCCTTCGCCGAGCAGACCGTCCCAGAGGCCGCCGACCTTCGCGGTGTAGATACCGCTCATGCCGTAGGTGCCGCCGCCGACCGCGTTCGCAGTGTACGAGCCGGAGCCGCCGCTGGCGCCGCCTTCGGCGAAGTGACCGGGCGATTCGATGCCGAACGCCACCGTCGGGCCCGCGTTGTTGAAGTCGCGGAAGTGCTCGATGTTGTAGCCCTTGCTGGCGGTCGCGCTGAACGGTCCCTGGCGCTCGGTGTGGGTCGGAATGACGTAGGATTGCAGCGGATAGTTCTGCTGCAGCCACTTGATACCCGTGAGCGCCTTCTGGTGACCCGCGGTGCCGGTGTTGTTGACGTTGTCCTTGCCGGGCCAGAGCTGGTTGCCGCTGGCGTCGACGGTGGGACCGATCGCGTCGGTGTCGGCGCGGTCGAAGCGGTATTCGAACTCCGCCATTTTGTCGGCGTTGCCGGGGCCCTTCCGCTTGTGCATCGGGTGCTGCCCGGTGATGACGGCGACATCAACGTGCTCATGGCCCGGCGCGATCCACTCGAGACCTTCGATCAGCACCTTGTCGTAGGTGGCGGTGCGATTGACGATGATCGGATACTCGACCTCGCGGATCGACTGCCAGCGCCACATCGCGGCGCCGGTGCCGCTGCCGTTCGGGGTGCCTTTCAGGCTGCTGATGGTGATGCCGTCGATGGTCTGGCCGAGCGTCTGGCTCCAGGTGGTCGTGCTCTGCCCGGGAAGATTGGCGCTGGTGTCGCTGAAGCGGCAGTCGCGGTTGCCGGAGCCGCCATGGTTGCCGAGCGTGAACCAGTCGAGATCGAAATTGTTTCCACCGGCCGACGCGGTGCCGCGGCCGACCGCGCGATCGATCGCATAGCCGGCGGCAACCGAACCGTCAGTGCAGGTATTGTGATTGTGCATGTCACCCGCGACGTAGGGATTGCCGCGGCGCTCGCCGCGCCCCCAATCGTCGGCCGCAGCGCTCTGCGTCAGCGCCAAGGTTGCCGATGCCGCAGTCAACAGGATCGTCTTGCCGGATGGAAACATCTATCGCCCCTCGTGTCACATATCGAGAAAAATTCGTCAGAGGTGCGGGGAATTGAGAACCGTTTGGCCCAACCGCGTGCGCGGCTCCCTGCACGCGGCGATACTGGCCAGAGTTACGATACAGCTTCGTGAAGGATTTGTGTTCGGCCGCGACAAGTGCGTGCTGTACATGCGGCATCTTGTCTCTTGCATTTACCCATTGCATTTTTCTTCGCCGCGTGAGCGATAGAAGATGACAGATGAAAAGCACTGCCGCATAAGACGCGGCGACGCGCGTGCCCAGAGAGTTTGTGACAAACGTATGTCAATGCCAGCGACACCAGTTGAAGTGCAGCCTTTTCCGAGATCGCACGCCGAAGGCTCCAACCCGAGCGCCGATCTCGCCCGTGCGGCAGCGGCGCCCTCGCACTCCTTTATCTCTGCGCTGGTGCGGCTCTCGCGCGAACCTTTGCTGCACTTCACCTTGCTCGGAGCGATCATCTTCGGCATCGACGCCGTGCTGCATCCACCGGCCAAGGATGAAAAGGTCATCACCGTCACCAAGGCGATGCGACAGTCCTTCATCGACAATTTCGACGAGGACAAGGAACGTGCCCCTTCCGATGCGCAACTCCAGAAGATGATCGACAGCTGGGTCGCGAGCGAGATTCTCTACCGCGAAGGCAAGGCGCTCGGCGTCGACCGCGGCGACGAGACGATCCGCGACCGGATCGCCTTCAAGATGCAATTGCTGATCTTCGACCAGATCCGCGTCCCGCGCCCGACCGACGAGCAGCTGCAAGCCTGGTTCGCGGAAAATCACGCCCGCTTCGACGAGCCGGAGCGCGTTTCATTCTATATCACCCCGCCGGCGGATCAGGAAACGGCGCAGCGCCAGCTCGACGACATCACCCAGCAGCGCGAATCCGAGGAGTTACAAAAGGTCACCCGCGCCATTCTCGGCCGACCGGTCGAAAGTCTTGCGGCATCCTTTGGCGACAAATTCCGTGACGGGCTGCTGGCGATGCCGCAAGGCGAATGGAAGCTGTTGCAGTCCAAGGATGGCTGGCACGTTGCCCGGCTTGATTCCCGGCAAGCAGGAAAACTCGCGAGTCTCGACAGCGTTCGGGACGAGGCCGCCAGGAACTGGCATACGGAGGAAACCCGCAAGCGCGCCTGGGAAGCGGTCAAGCGGCTCAAGGCATCCTATCAAGTGCGGAACGAGCCGTGACGGCCGCCCGATATTTGCGGCTGGCGCTGCTGGCCTTGACAGTGACGGTGGCCGTACTGATCCGGCCTTCGGGGCTCCATGCGCATGAAGCGGCAATGGGCGTGCTCGAATTCCGCGAGGTTCGGCCCGGCGCCTTTGTCGGCCGCTGGAGCATCGAGCCGTCGATCGGCGCCTCGCGGGTCGATCTGCGGGTGCCGCCGCACTGCTTCCTGCGCCTGCCCGAGATGAACTGCGGCCAAAAGGGACTGATCGGCCCGATCACCATCACCAATCTCGGCTCCAACATGTCGGTCGTCCTGATCAAGGTCATCCCGATCGAGGGCGAGCCGCGCAGCTACACGATCTCGACGGCCAATCCCGTCGTCTCCGTCCTCGGCACCGGCGCGCCGACGCTCGAGACCTGGATCGAGCTCGCCAAGACTTATGTGAACTACGGTATCGATCACATTCTGCTGGGCGCCGATCACCTGCTGTTCGTGCTGGGCTTGATCTGGATCGTCGGCGGTGGCTGGCGTCTGGTGAAGACGATCACGGCCTTCACGATCGGACACAGCGCTTCGCTGGCTGCGGCGGCATTCGGCCTCATCGGCGTGCCGGAACGCCCGCTCAACGCCTGCATCGCCTTGAGCATCGCGTTCGTCGGCGTGGAAATCGTCAAGCAGCAGCGCGGCGAGATCGGGCTTACCGCCCGCTATCCCTGGGTTGTGGCCTTCACCTTCGGCCTGGTTCACGGCATCGGCTTTGCGAGCGCCTTGGCGGGACTTGGGCTCGAACGCCGCCTCCTGCCCGCGGCGCTGCTGTTCTTCAACATCGGCGTCGAGATCGGGCAGCTCGCCTTCGTGCTGCTGGTGCTCGCATTGATCTGGGCGCATCGGCGGCTTGACGCCGTCGTGCCGCGCTGGGGCGAGTCCCTCCCCGCCTATCTCATCGGGACGGTGTCGATGTTCTGGTTCTTCGGCCGTCTGGCGCGCGTGTTCGCCGTGATCTGAGCGAGAGTCGCAGCACAATGAATCTACATATCGCCCGAGCCTTCACCACCGCCGTCGTTTCGTTCGCACTGACGCAGCCGGCTCTCGCGCACGAGCAGGCCGGTGTGGCCGGCGGCCTCGTCAGCGGCCTGCTGCACCCGGTTACCGGCGTCGACCATCTGATCGCAATGGTGGCCGTCGGGATCTGGGGCGCGCAGCTCGGCGCGCCGGCGATCTGGATTCTGCCGATCACGTTCCCCCTCATCATGGCGGTCGGCGGAGTGCTGGGCGTGCTGCATGTTCCGCTGCCGATGCCGGAAGTGATGATTGCTGCATCCGCCGTGATCCTGGGCGTGGCTGTGGCCGCTCGGCTGCGCCTGCCCTTTGCCGCGGCCGCCGTGATCGTCGCGGTTTTCGCGGTCTTCCATGGGCACGCGCATGGCGCCGAGCTTCCCCGCGCGGCCAATGCGCTGGCCTATGGCGTCGGCTTCGTCACCGCCACCGGCCTGTTGCATCTGTGCGGCATCGTGATCGGCACGTTGACGCGCTGGCCCGCCGGCGAGCGCATCATTCAGGGACTCGGCGCCGGCATCGCGGTTATTGGCTGCTACTTCCTCGCACAAGGTCTCGGAGCCGTCGCATGAGATCGCACCTTGCACGGGCCTTGATCACCGCAACATTGCTGCTGACCGGCGCGCATGCCGCCGAAGCGCATATCGTCGCGGCCCGCCTCGGCGATTTCTACATGGGAGCCTCCCACCCGCTCACCGATCTCCAGGATGTCCTGCTCTGGGTTTCGACCGGCATACTCGCTGGTATGCTTGGCACCACCAAGGGGCGTTTGCTCATCCTGGTGTTTCCGCTTGGCTTGCTAGCTGGACTATCTCTCGGGTCCCATTTTGGCGCGGCAGCGACGCAGTTCGCCGACGCGACCATGATGCTCGCAATCGGCATGCTGCTCGCGGCAGCGGTGCAGGTCCCCACCTTCGTGCTGTGCGCGATTGCATTCGCGGTTGCCGTGATACGGGGCGCTGCGAACGGCGCCGAGCTCGGACCCGACACCGACCGGCTGTTGTTTGCGGTGGGCCTCGTTTGCGTGGGCTATGCGGTCATCACGCTGACGACGGCGCTGACCGCCATGTTCCGGCAAACGACGTCGGACAACACGGCATCGTGGCGAACCATCGCCGTTCGCGCCCTCGGAGGCTGGATCGCGGCGATCGGCCTGATGATGGCAAGCCTCACTCTTGCGTCGTGAGTGCGCCGTAAGGTGACGTCCTCTTCGGCCATTCCGATGGCGACGCTCTAAGCCGTTCGCGGAAACCCCCAATACGTGAGCGAGCCGCAGGACGGCGCGCGCTTCGTCTCCACGCTGGTACCCCTCAAGATGCCAAAGCGTCGGCCTTGATCCTCACGGGAATCGCCTTCGAGGCCGGCGTCTTCGCCTTTTCCTCGTGATGCCACAGCGGGACCAGCGGATTGCATTCGGGATAATATCCGGCAATGCAGCCCTCCGGGATATCGTAAGCGACGATCCGCAAGCCGCCCACCTGACGGTCGACGCCGTCATCCACCGCAGTGGCCAGGGTGACCATGGCGCCCTCCTGCAATCCGAGCCGTTCGATGTCGTTGCGATGCATCAGCACGACTTGACGCGAGCCGTAGATTCCGCGGAAGCGGTCATCGTAGTTGTAGATCGTCGTGTTGAACTGGCCGTTGCTGCGCAGCGTGATGAGCTGAACGACATCGCGAGCCTCGGGTGCGGTGTCGATATCGGTCGAGAGCGATTTGGGAATGATGAAATTGGCTTTTCCGGTCTTGGTCTTCCACGTCCTTTCGCGCGCACCGAGGGGACGATGGAAGCCGCCGGGTTTCCACATGCGTGCGTTGAAGTCATGGAAGATGTCCGGATAGGTCGCCGCAATCGCGTCGCGAATCTTGCTGTAGTCGCCGACCCATTCGTCCCAAGGGATCGTTGTTCGATTTGGCACGGTGGCCTTGGCAAGCTCAGCGACGATCCGGGGTTCGGACAAAAGGTGCGGGCTTGCCGGCCTGACCTGCCCCCATGAGCCATGCATGCAACCCGTCGAGTCCTCTATCGCGACGGCTTGGCGGCCGGTGGCCTGCTCATCGATTTCGATGCGCCCGAGACAGGGCAGGATGTAGGAAATTTCGCCGTGCACCAGCGCGCTGCGGTTGAGCTTGGTCAGAATCTGCACGGTCAGGCGGAGCTTGCGCCAAGCCGGCACGACGAGGCGATGGTCCGGCACGGAGCGAACCAGATTACCGCCGAGCTGGATCACCGCCCGCACGCTGCCATCGATGATCTTGGCGCAGGCATCGACCGTGACGAGGCCCTTTTTCCGCGGCACGTCGATGCCGAACAGCGACTTGATCTTGTCAGCGGGCACCATCTCCGGCTTCTCGGTGATCCCGACGGTGCGCTGCCCCTGGACGTTGGAATGTCCGCGCACCGGGCAAATCCCGGCCCCTGGCCGTCCGATGCTGCCACGCATCAGCGCCAGATTGACCAGGGTCTGCACGGTTTCGACGCCCTTCCTGTGCTGGGTCAATCCCATGCCGTAGATGAACATCGTCGCGCTGGAATGTGCGTAGACGTGAGCTGCGGCTTCAAGCGCGCCCCGCGTCAGGCCCGAGCGCTGCTCGATGTCAGACCATGCACAGGCCTTGACGGCGTTCGCCCATTCATCCCAGCCATGGCAGTGCTCGTGGATGAAGTCCCAGTCGATCACGCGTCCGGACTCGCCCTTCGCCTGCATCGCCAGCAGCGCTTTGGCCATGCCCATGATGGCGGCAGTATCGCCACCGGTCTTCACCTGGTGGTATTGCGAGCTGATGGGGGTCGCCGAACCGCTCAGCATCTCCGCCGGTGACTGAGGGTTGGCGAACTCCACGAGCCCGCGTTCACGCAGCGGATTGAAGGTCACGATCGGGACGCCGCGCTTTGCCGCGTCCTGAAGCTCGTGCAGCATGCGCGGGCTCGATGTCCCGACGTTCTGGCCGAAGAACAGGATGCAGTCGGTTTTGGCGAAATCGTCGAGCGTGCAGGTCCCGACGGGAACACCGATACTCTCCGGCAACGCCACCGACGTCGTCTCGTGGCACATGTTGGAGCTGTCGGGCAGATTGTTGGTGCCGTAAGCGCGGGCCAGAAGGCCGTACATGAACGACGTCTCGAGCGACGCGCGACCGGACGTGTAGAATACGGCGCTGTCGGGTTCCATTGCCCGCAATTCGCGACCGATCTCTGCAAACGCCTCGTCCCAGCTCACCGGCACATATTTGTCGCTGGCGGCATCGAACCGCATCGGATGGGTCAGCCGCCCTGCGTCTTCGAGATGATGATCGTCCCAGGCTTCCAGCTCCGTCACGGTGTGTTTGGCAAAAAATTCCGGGGTGACGCGCTTGTGCGTGATTTCCCAGGTGGTCGCCTTGGCGCCATTCTCGCAGAATTCGAACACCCGCGGATCGGCAGGCTTGGCCCAGGCGCAACTCACGCAGGCGAAGCCGTCCGGCTTGTTCTGCTTGAGCAGCACGCGCGGGCCGCTGAACGGTACGCGGGAGTGGGTAAGGCTCCTGGCCAGCGATTTGACCGAGCCCCAGCCGCCTGCCGGAGCGTCGTAGGGCTCGACTTCCAGATCGGGCCCCCATTTGCGTGTTGTTGTCATTGGCTTATTCCGAAAGACTGCCCGCTCGAAACCAACAAAGCGGCGCTACGCGGTTTCGTTCCTGAGCTCAGACCAATTGTGGATTGTCAGCAGCGGGCCGCCGCATCGCCAAGGAACCTTTCGGCGCAAGCGGCGTCGGTTATTGGCACGGGAGGAACTGTTGCACGGTCTTCATTTCAATCGGCCCGCGGACATGCCGCGCGCGATGGTCAGCGTCGACCGCCTCGATCACAGGCGGCAACAGGCGCCGCGCATTCTTGCCGAAGAAACGCCGGTCGCGTTGGTGTACAATGGGACAACTCTGGCTGTAGTCATGGCGACTCCGGCGGACCTCGGCGATCTCGCCGTCGGCTTCAGTCTTACCGAAGGCATCATCCGGCACCCTGCCGAGATCGAAGAGCTTGAGACATTGCGGCATGCCGACGGAATCGAGTTGCGCATGTGGATGTCGCGCGAGCGGGGCGACCGGCTGTCGGCAAGGCAACGTCGGCTGGTCGGTCCGACGGGTTGCGGTCTCTGCGGAATAGAAAGCCTGACCGACGCCAACCGGTCTGTGCCGCCCGTGCGCCGGACATTTTCGCTGACGCCCGGTCAGGTCGCGGCCGCCGTAGGGTCGCTGGCCGAAGCGCAGGACCTCAACCGCGCAACGCGCGCGACCCACGCGGCCGGATTCTACTCGGCCGAAGCCGCCTTGATCCTGCTGCGCGAGGATGTCGGCCGGCACAACGCAGTCGACAAGCTCGCGGGTGCGCTCGCCGCCGAGGGCGTGGAGGGCTCGTCAGGCGTTCTCGTGCTGACCAGCCGGGTTTCCATCGAGCTGGTGCAGAAGGCTGCGGCGATCGGCTGCGGCTTTCTCATTGCCGTTTCGGCGCCGACCGCCCTCGCGGTGCGCGCCGCAACCGCCTGCGGCATGACGCTGGTCGGGGTTGCTCGCGGAAGTGAGTTCGAGATTTTCAGTCACCCTGGAGGGCTGGCGGCCTAGATTGCCGTGCTTACGCAAGCCGTCGCGGCAGGCTGTTGTGGATCGCGCAGGCAGCCACGGCCGCGTGGCCGAACGCAACGGATATCTGATGCAGGTCGGTGACCATGTCCCCGATGCCGTAAAGGCCGGGCACCGACGTGCGCTGATGGTCGTCGACCCTCAGATAGCCCTCTTCGGTATGGTCCGCCCCCAAGGACAACGCGAGTTGCGATCGCACCCGCGCGCCCATGGTCGGATAGACCACGTCGAATCCTGGCGTATCGCCGCTCGCGAGTACGGCTTCGAGCCTTGCGCCCTCGCGCCTGAGCCGCACGCCGAGGGCCTCCACGATCTTGACGCCTGCGTCCGAGAGCTGCGCCAGTGTTGGTTTTTCCGCATCCTGCCGCGTTGCAAGTAGCGTCACGTCACGAGAGTAACCCCGCAGGAACAGCGCCTTGCTTGCTGCATGGGACAATGGACCGACGACGCCGATTCGACGATCGGTCGCTTCATAGGCGTCACAGACCGGACAATACCGCAACAGTCCGTCCGCGACCGCAGGGCGCCAATCATCGAATGGCGGATGGAGATCGACAATGCCGCAGGCAAGCGCGACGACGGCCGCGTCGGCTTCGCCACCATCCCAGCGCGCATGGAATCCATCGGACGTCCGCGCCAAGCCGGTGACTTCCGCCGCAATGCAGGTCACGCCGAGTTCGGTTAGCTGCACCGACATGCGTTCGATCAATTCCGACCCGGACAGGCCGTGCGCAAATCCGGGCACGTTGTGACTGCGCGGGATCAGGGCCGCGCGGCTCGCGCCGGCATCCAACAGCCACACACGGCGCCGGAACCGCGCAAGATAGATCGCAGCCATCAGCCCTGCTGGACCACCGCCGATGACAAGGCAGTCAATTGACATTGAGACCTTTCACTTCGGATTGGGATCGGCGATGTGCGTACCGGGATCGCGAAGCTGCCCGAGCCTTGCGAGTCGAACCGCATTGCCCAGCGCCCGGGCCGCGTTCACCACTTCTTCCTGAAATTCGCGATCGTCATCCAGCTCCTGGTGGGACGTGGCATACGGCTCCATGTAGCCGACATAGCCGTCCAGTTCGGCAAAGCGTCCCGCCGAGACCAGGTGCATGTCGGTCAGCCAGTCGGAGAGCGTCCGGCGCGCGCCTTCGGCGCCGACACTATCGCCGTGCACGATCACGCCGAAATAGCGGCCCGCAAGATGGCGCGGATACGGCCAGCCCTTCAGCTCCAGCGCCTTGGCTTCATCAGCTCTTTTGCCGTGCGTCGATGTCGGATCGGGATTTCCGCCATCAGCGCACACCAGACGGTCCACCATCGCCTTGAGCCCCGCCGGCACGTGATACCAGTTCACCGGCGCCACGATCAGGACACCGTGGGCTGCGACCCACAACGGATAGATCTCGTTCATCCAGTCATTGGCCTGACCGAGTGCGTAGTTCGGATAGCAGCTGCATGGCCAATGACAGAGCGGCATGGCTGTCGCGACGCAGGATTTGCAGGGATGGATATTGCGGCCGAACTCCGAGGTCAGGCGCGAGAGATCGAGGAGATCGACGGCGAATCCCATCTCGGCGAAGACGGGCTCGGCCAGCTTGACCATTCGCCATGTCTTGGACATCTCACCGGGACAGGTGTGCTCACTCCGGGAGGAGCCGTTGATGATCAAGACGCGCGGCGGCTCCTCCGCATCGTCATGCCGCCGCTGCGCCTCCAGGATGGCCGCTCGGGCATCGAGCCAGTCGACCGCGATATCGTAGCTTGGGTCGGCGAAGCCCGCTCCGGCCTTTCTCGTGACCGGCGCTTTCCGCGAATGACTGTAAGCATCCCAGGCGGCGCGGACGACACCGTCAAGCTCGCGTTGCAGCGGCGCAAAGGCCGGATCGACGAATTGGCTCCTGTAGCGGCGTTCGAATTCCTCGCGCGGCAGCTTGACGGGCGGCATCCCTTTGCGAACGTCCGGCTCCCTCATGCTGGCTCCTCGGAAGGCTCGTTTGTACAACTCGACCAACACGGCGCGCCGCGCGCGGTTCCCGAGCGCGCTGGCGGACGACTGGTGGCCTTGCCATGACGGCGTCGGGGCCGCAGAATGATTGGAACAAGCTGTCGCTCTGCCCGCCCCCGAACGCCGGCTAGGTCTTTGCAGTGCCGGGCTCTGCCATCTTGCGATGCTGTTTCGCCAGCATATCGGCGGGGGTCACGTTCGCGACGACAGTTTGCAGCTTGTTCTTCAGGCCGGTGACGATATCGCCCTTGCCTTTCATCATCGCGTCAAAGCCCTCGCGCGCGACCATCGCGGGATCGTCCTTCTTCTCCGTACCGACCTTGGTGTCGAGCATGTCCGCACGGGCGAAGAACGCTGTCTCGGTGGCACCCGGCATGAGGCAGGTGACGCTGATCTCGGTGTCCCGCAGCTCCTCGCGGAGCGCAAACGACAGGGAGTTCAGGTAAGCCTTGCTTGCGTTGTACACCGCCTGGAAGCTGCCGGGGGTGAAGCCGGCGATCGAACCGGTAATGAGAATGCGGCCCCGGTTGCGGCGCCGCATGTCGTTTCCGACCTTGTGAAGCAGGTAGGTCGTGCCCGCTACGTTGGTCTCGATGACATCGCGAATGCGGGCGAGATCCTGGTCGAGGAAAGCATGGCCGAGGCCCCGGCCTGCGTTCGCCATCAAGATATCGATCGGCCGCGCCCGGGCCGCCGCATAGAGCCTGTCGATACCATCCTCCGTCGCAAGGTTCACTTGCAGGGCCTCGACCGAGCCTGCTCCGGCCTCGTTCCGAAGCGCTTCGGCCGCATTTTGGATCTCCGGTTCATCCGCCGCGATCAGAAGGTCAAATCCCTCCTGCGCGCAGATGCGCGCCAGCTCGTAGCCGATCCCCGTTGAAGCGCCGGTCACGATTGCAAACTGCCTGTCCATCCTCGCTCTCCGTCCCGCTCGAAATTTGCTTTCTAATCGCGAAGCGCTCCGCCTGTTCCTAAGACAGGCGCATCAGAAAACTGAACGGCATCTAGCAACCATCCCAAGGGCTTCGACTTAGAAGCTTCGTGGTTGCGGCGGAGGAAGGACATGAAGGCACTGGTTTGGCACGGCAAGGAGGATATCCGCTGCGACACCGTCACCGATCCTGAGATTCAGGACCCCCGCGACGCCATCATCAAGGTGACGAGCTGCGCAATCTGCGGCTCGGACCTGCACCTCTTCCACAACTTCATTCCCGGCATGCTGCCCGGCGACATCATGGGCCATGAGACCATGGGCGAAGTGGTCGAGGTCGGCGGCGGGGTCGACGGCAAGCTGAAGAAGGGCGACCGCATCGTGGTGCCCTTCACCATCATCTGCGGCGAGTGCGAGCAGTGCAAGCGGGGCAATTTCTCGGTCTGCGAGACCACGAACCGCAAGAAGCATCTCGCCGACAAGGCGTTCGGCCACACCACCGCGGGCCTGTTCGGCTACACGCATCTGACCGGGGGCTACCCCGGCGGGCAGGCCGAATATCTTCGCGTGCCCTTCGCCGATGCCACCCACATCAAGGTGCCCGACGGAATTCCGGACGAGCAGCTGCTGTTTCTCAGCGACATCTTCCCGACCGGCTGGCAGGCCGCCGTGCAATGCGACATCGTGCCGACCGACACCGTCGCGATCTGGGGCTGCGGCCCGGTCGGACAGATGGCGATCCGCAGCGCGATCCTGCTCGGCGCCAACCAGGTGATCGCCATCGATTGTCTCCCCGAGCGGCTCAGCATGGCGGAAGCCGGCGGAGCCACGACGATCAATTTCGAAACCGAAAGCGTGGTCGAACGGCTCAACGAGCTCACCGACGGCAGAGGACCCGAGAAGTGCATCGATTGCGCCGGCATGGAGGCGCATGTGATGGCCTCGCAGCCCGACACCGTGCTCGACCGCGCCAAGCAGATGGTGATGCTGGAAAATGACCGGCCGCACGTGCTGCGCGAAATGATCTACGTCTGCCGGCCCGGCGGGGTGATCTCGGTGGCCGGCGTCTACTCCGGCTTCTCCGACAAGATCCCGATGGGCGCCTTCATGAACAAGGGGCTGACGATGCGCACCGGGCAGACCCACGTCAACCGCTGGACCGACGACCTGCTCCGCCGCATCGAGGAGGGCGAGATCGATCCGTCCTTCGTGATCACCCACACGGTGCCGCTGGAACAAGGGCCGCAGATGTATCAGGTGTTTCGCGACAAGCGAGACTCCTGCGTCAAGGTCGTGCTGAAGCCCTGAAGGAGCGAGCGAAACATGTTTCACTTCTCGAATTTCGTGCGGTCCAACGGCGATCCGAAGATCGTTGAGGGCGGCCGCAGCCTGAAGCGGCCCGAAGACCAGCTCGCCCGCGCGCTCGGCTGGTTCAGCATCGGGCTTGGCGCAATGCAGCTGCTGGCCCCGCGGCGCGTCACGGAAACGCTGGGCATGGAAGGCCACGAGACGCTGGTCCGCGCCTTCGGCGTCCGCGAAATCCTGTCCGGCATCATGTCCTTGTCGGTCGACAAGAATGCCGGACTTTGGGCCCGCGTCGGTGGCGACGGGCTCGATGCGGCTGCACTGCTTTCCGGACTGACACCCGACAATCCCAAAAAGGCCAACATCGCGCTGGCGCTGCTGATGGTCGGCGGCATCGCCATGCTCGACTATCGGGCCGCGCAGGACACCAAACCCAAACGGCCCGTGCCGAACGCAAGGCGCCGGCTCTATCCCACCCGCAGCGGTTTTCCCAAAGGACTGGAGGCGGCCAGAAGCGTGGCAAAGCAGCTTCCGCCGCCGTCCAACCCAGGAAGCTCCTGAGGCTCGCCGCAACGTCAGAGAACATAACGTCAGAGAATATCCAGAGTGCAAGAGGTGAATCGCAGCAATGACGGCCGAGTCCAATGACGGGACTGCATGGTGGCAATCTGCGGTCATCTACGAGATCTCCCTGATCTCGTTTCAGGATTGCAATGGCGACGGCAAAGGCGATCTCGCCGGGTTGCTGTCGCGGATCGAGTATCTCAAATGGCTGGGCGTCGACGCGGTCTGGCTGACGCCGATCTACAAAAGTCCCTTCCGCGACCTCGGTTACGACATCTCCGACTATTGTTCGGTCGATCCGGCGTTCGGCAGCCTCGACGAACTCGACTGGCTCATCACCAGGCTGCACGAGGCAGGCATCCGGCTCGTTCTCGACCTCGTCCCGAATCACACGTCCAACGACCACAGCTGGTTCGTCGAGAGCAGCAGCTCACCCAACAGCGCGAAGGCCGATTGGTACATCTGGGCCGATCCTGCCGAAAACGGCGGGCCGCCGAACAACTGGCTCAGCCGCTTCGGCGGCACCGCATGGGAATGGTGCGAAGCGCGGCGGCAATACTACTATCATTCCTTTCTGGCCGAGCAGCCCGATTTGAACTGGCGCAATCCGGCCGTACGAGCGGCGATTGCGGACGTCATGCGCTTCTGGCTCGACCGCGGTGTCGACGGCTTTCGCGTCGATGCCAGCGCCGTTCTGATCAAGGATGACCTGCTGCGCGACAATCCGCCAAACCCGCAAGCCAAGGGCAAGCCTCCGCCGCAGCGCCACACTCCGGTCTTCACCGACGACCGGCCCGAGACGATGCAATGCATCGAATTCATGCGGCACGTGATCGACGGCTATCCGGAGCGGCTGCTGTGCGGCGAGGTCCAGGGCAAGACCGACCGGATCGGGCACTTCTACGGTACCGATTGCCCTCGCCTCCATTTGCCGCTCAATTTCGCGCTGCTCGACTCGCAATGGGACTCGCTGTCGCTGCAAGCGACCATCGATGCCTACTACAACGCGCTGCCCGAGGGCGCATGGCCGGTCTGGGTCATCGGAGGCCACGACAAGCAGAGGATTGCCGGCAAGATCGGTCAGGCGCAGATGCGCGTGCTGGCGATGCTCCTGATGACACTGCGCGGAACGCCGTTCTTCTATATGGGCGACGAGATCGGTCGGGAGCGTGTCCCGATCCCGCCCGATCGCATCCATGATCCCTTCGAGAAGCTTGTGCCCGGATATGGGCTGTGCCGCGATCCCGAGCGCGCACCGATGCGGTGGGACGACAGCCCGACCGGCGGCTTCACCAGCGGCAGGCCGTGGCTGCCGTTGGAGCCGGACGGCAGCCGCAACGTGGGGCAGCAGCGGCGTAATGAGCGGTCGGTCCTTCAGCTGTTTCGCGCACTGATCGCACTGCGGCGGGAGCGCCCCTGCCTACGATACGGAGATTATGTGCCGGTTCGATCGCATGATGACGTCCTCGCCTTCAAACGGGTGCTGGACCGAACCACACTGCTGGTCGCGCTCAATGTCTCCGCCGAGCCGCGAAATTGGGACTGGGAAAGCGTTGGCCGCGTGCTGCTGTCCACGCATCTGGATCGGCCGCCGCAATCCCTGCCGGACGCCAGGATCCTGCTTCGCGGCAACGAAGGCGTGATCATCGAGCTCGCCCCCAGGTGATGACCTCAGATCATCATGAGCGAGCTCCGCGTCCTGCAAAGGAACGATCCGCTCGCCCGGGAGTCTAGCCCACACTTCCGGTATCCGACCCCCGTTACCGGAAGCAATCCGTGGAACGGCGGCTCCGGTGCCCATTCCCCCCGTGGGCGCTGGGGTCGCTGCACGAGCCCGGGAGGGCGGCGATGAGCAAGACGAAGAGCCTGCGGCAGCGGATCGCTGGCAAGACCAAACAGGCCGTTGGCGAAATCATTGGAGACCAGGAGCTGCATGAGGACGGCAAGGCCCAGGAGAGCAGTCGCCGGAAAGAGCAGGACGAGAAAGCGCCGGAGAACTCCAGTGGCCTTAATCCGCTCAAGAAGCTCAATCATCTGACATGAGCGCCGACTTGTAGTTCCGTGCAGCTCACTGCCGCCATTGACGAACGCGCACCAGCGATCCCTGCACGCAGGTTGCGGCCACGCCGGCTCGCTGCGATCGAGCTCGGCCTGATCAGCAGTACCTTCTCGACCATCGTCAGCCAATTGTTCGCTGCGCGGATCGGCCGCGATGCCGCGGTCGACTGGATGACGGTCGCCACGATCCCGGCCCGCGACTGGGCGATCAGCGCCGAGCCGTCGTGGAGTGCGATCATTGCAGGCATCGCCTTTCATCAATGGGCCGATTTTTCCTGGGCACTGGTGTTCTTCGGCGTATTCGGGCGCTGGACCGCTCAGCTGCCGCCGCTGGCCATCCTGGCACTTGCCATGCCCTGGGCGGTGTTCTCCTCGGCGACGGAATGGTTCGTGCTGGTACCGCTGTTTCCGTTCTGGCAGCCGCTGTTCACGTTGCAGCAGCCCTACTGGATCGGTCTGCTCGTCCATGGCTCATCGGCCCTGATGTATCCGCTGTTCGCCCGGCTGCGCTGGGTGGGCGGTGCTGCCCCGGAAAGAGACATTCGGTTCACCAGCGCCTGGATGGTGGCGGCGCTGGCCGTGATCGCGCTGCTCGGCGGCATCGCACTATCTGCTGCACGCGGCCACGAGCTGCCTTGGTTTGGCAACCATAAGGAGGTGGATCAGACCTACATCCGGCACATGACGGCACATCACGCCCAAGGCATTGTGCTGGCGCGGCTTGCAATCGAGCGCGCCCACGATCCGCATCTGCGGAAGCTCGCGATGCTGATGCTCGCAAGCCAGAACGGCGAGACCAAAATCTTCGAAAACTGGTGGCTCAGCTGGTTCGACACTGGGATGCCGGGTTGCACCGCAGAGGAGCGTGCCGACATGCCGGGCTTCCTGACGCCCGCCCAGATGCGGCAAGTCGATGCGGCGCCGCCGGAGCAGTTCGATGGGGCTTTCATCGACATGATGAGCCGGCATCACCGGGGCGCCGTGAAGATGGCTGATCAGATGTGGCACAGCCGGGGCGACCTCCGCCTGCGGATCATGGCCCATGCGATCCGCCACGAGCAGCAGGGCGAAATCGCGCTGATGCACGGGGCGACCGGCATCGACGCTGTGTCCACAGCGTTCCGCAACATGCTCGGTGACAACGTCAACTCGCCCGCTGGAACCTTGGCCGGAACAATCGATTGACGATTGTATGTTCCCTCGCGTTCAGACGATCCGATGATACGGATGGCGGGCTTACTCCTTGGACTTGCAGCCGCCTTGGCGGGCTGCCAGCGCGAAGAGCGGCAGTTGCGTCTTGATCCGCCGATCGCCGAAGCGCTGGACGGTATCGCACTGATGCCAAACGGGATCAGCGGCGCTCCCCCCGAGGTCTACTTCGCGCTGGATAGGCCGTATGAAGTCAACGCGTACAATCTAAGCCAGGGTAAACGGCTCTACGCGTGGTTCGGCTGCAAGGCCTGTCATGGCGACGGCCAGGGCGGCAGCGGCCCGGCATTTCTCGACGGCTGGTGGTACTACGGCCCCGAGATGGTCTCGATCTTCGCCTCGATCCGCGATGGCCGGCCGCACGGGATGCCGGCCTTTCGCGACAGGATGACCACGGAGCAGATCTGGCAGCTTGCCGGCTACGTGCAGACCATCGGCTCCTATGAGGGCAAGACCGCCGCGCCGAGCCGCAATGACGAGGCGCAGACACGGCCTGCGGAAAATCGCGCGCCGGCAAAGCTCCTGTTCGATCAGGGACCGACGCCGGTCCATCCGGATCAAGGGCCGACGCCGTGATGCGCCGGCTCGCCAAAACGTCTGCGAGCGTGATGCTCGCGTTGCCGCTGGCCGGCTGCGACGGCTCGCAGTCGGCCCTCGATGCACATGGCGCGTCCGCAATCGAGCTGAAGCAGCTGATCATCGTGATCGTCGCGGTCTGCTCCGTCGTCTGGATGCTGGTGATGGTGGCGCTGATCGGCGCATTGTGGCGCAACCGGCCGGCTCTGCGCCCGCCCGCCTCGCCATCGGCCGAGCGGCGGATGACGATCGCGACCATCGCCGCCGTCGTCGCCACGACGATCATCATCAGCGGCTTCACCGTCATGAGTTTCATCGCGACCCGCGCGCTCGCAGTCGCGGGCAATCACGACCTGACGATCAGGGTTCGCGGCCTGCAATGGTGGTGGAGCGTCGAATATCTCGGCACGAGCGCGGAGCGCTTCGAGACCGCCAATGAAATCCATATTCCCGTGGGCCGTAATGTCCGCCTCAAACTCGAAGGCGTCGACGTCATCCACTCCTTCTGGGTGCCAAGTCTCGCCGGCAAGCAGGACCTCGTCCCTGGCCGCAACAACGAGCTGACGATCCGTGCCGAGCGGGTGGGCATCTACCGCGGCCAATGTGCCGAATATTGCGGGATGCAGCACGCCCATATGGCACTCCTCGTGGTCGCCGACAGCCAGGACGATTTCGACAAATGGGCGGCAGCCCAACGGCAAGCCGCCAACCCGCCCGCCGAAGAAGAACTCGCGGCAGGCCGGCAGACATTTTTGGCGAAGCCCTGCGCGGCATGCCATACGATCCGCGGCACGGACGCATCCGGCAAAACGGGGCCCGACCTGACGCATGTCGGCAGCCGCCGCACCATCGCGGCCGGGCTGTTCGAGACCACGCGCGGCTCGCTCGCGGCCTGGATCGCCGATCCGCAGACGATCAAGCCGGGCAACAACATGCCCGTGGTTCCGCTGACGCCGGACGAGCTGCGCTCGGTCTCGGCCTATATGGCGAGCCTCAAATGACCGCCGACGCTGCGCCCGATACCCGCGACGCCGACGTCGAGCGGACGCACCTGACCTGCACGCTCGCAGAAACCTGGAAGACGCCCGCGGGATTCTGGGGCGCGCTTTCGACCGTGGACCACAAGATCATCGGGCGGCGCTACATCTTCACGGCGTTCGTCTTCCTGGCCCTTGGCGGCGTGCTCGCCGCCTTGATGCGCATCCAGCTCGCCCAGCCCGAGGCGCGCCTGCTCGGCCCCGACCGCTACAACCAGATCTTCACGATGCACGGCGCCAACATGATGTTCCTGTTCGCCGTGCCGGTGATGGAGGCCATGGCGGTCTATCTCGTGCCGCTGATGGTCGGCACCCGCAACATCGCCTTCCCGCGGCTCAATGCATTCTCCTACTGGATTTACCTCGCCGGCGGCGCGCTGCTCTGGATCGCCTTTGCACTCGACATGGGACCCGATGTCGGCTGGTTCGCCTATGTGCCGCTGTCCGGCCCGCAATACGGCGCCGGCAAGCGCGCCGACATCTGGGCCCAGATGATTACCTTTACCGAGCTCTCGGCGCTCGCCGTCGCGGTTGAGCTCGTGGTCACCATCTTCAAGCAGCGTGCTCCGGGAATGACGCTGGACCGCATTCCCGTCTTCGTCTGGGCGATGCTGGTCACCTCATTCCTCGTCATCATGGCGATGCCGGCGATCATGGTCGCGAGCACCAGCCTGATCCTGGACCGGTTGGTCGGCACGCATTTGTTCAATCCTGCCGAAGGCGGCGACGTGCTGCTGTGGCAGCATCTGTTCTGGTTCTTCGGCCATCCCGAGGTCTACATCATTTTCCTGCCGGCCGCCGGCATGGTCTCGACCATGATCGAGCCGTTCGCCCGCCGGCCGGCGTTCGGTTATCTCGCCTTGGTGATGGCCCTGATCGCGACGGGGATTCTCTCGTTCGGACTGTGGGTGCATCACATGTTCGTCGCCGGGCTGCCGCGGCTGGGCGAAAGCTTCTTTACGGCGTCCAGCATGACGATTGCGATCCCGGCGGGCATTCAGGTGTTCTGCTGGCTCGCGACGCTCTGGGACGGCACACTCGTATTCAAGACCCCGCTCCTTTTCATCATCGGCTTCATCGTCACGTTTGTGATCGGTGGGCTGACCGGCGTGATGGTTGCTTCGGTGCCGTTCGACACCCAAGTGCATGACACATATTTCGTCGTCGCCCATTTCCACTACGTGCTGGTTGGTGGTGCCGTATTTCCGCTGCTGGGCGCCATCCATTACTGGTTTCCCAAGCTCACCGGCCGGATGATGAGCGAGACGCTCGGACAATGGTCGTTCTGGCTGATCTTCATCGGCTTCAACGCGACCTTCTTCCCCATGCATATTCTCGGACTCCAGGGCATGCCCCGGCGGATCTACACCTATCAGCCGGACCTGGCGTGGCACGGCATGAACCTGTTCGTCAGCCTCAGCGCGGCTGTCCTGATCGCGGGATTCCTGCTGTTCTTCGTCAATGCGCTCCGTAGCGCGCGCTATGGCGAGCCTGCCTCCGACAATCCCTGGGACGCACCGACCCTGGAATGGGCGACGGCGTCGCCGCCGCCGAGCTACAATTTTGCAATGATCCCGGTGGTGAGCGGCGCACAGCCGCTTTGGAACGTCGAGGGCGCGCTGCCCGTCGCCGAGGGGCTTCGCACCGACCGGCGCGAGCTGGTTGTGACCTCGCTTGCGGCCGCAGAGCCGCAGACCCGCGAGGCCTCGCCGCGCCACTCGATCTGGCCGCTCTGGGCGGCGCTCGCGACCACGGTGATGCTGATTTGGTCGATCTTCTCGCCGTGGGCCGTGGTCTGGGGCTCGATTCCGATTGCCGTCACGCTGATCGGATGGTTCTGGCCCAAGGGCACACCGGAGGACGAGTCATGAGAGAAAGGGTCGTACTCGATCTTGCGAGATTGCCCCTGCACGGCACGGGCGCTGCAAGCGTCACGTGGTGGGGCACGCTCGCCTTCATGCTCATCGAAGGCACCGGTTTTGCGCTGGCGATCGCGGTCTACCTCTACCTGATGAGCCTCGCCACAACCTGGCCGCTCGACGCCCCGCCGCCAGATCTCTTGCCCGGCACGCTCGTGACGGTCATCCTCGTGGTCAGCGTCGTGCCAAACGTCATGATCTCGCGCTGGGCCGAGCAGCAGGATCTGCGCAAGGTGCGGATCGGAATGATCGTGATGTCCGCGCTCGGTGTTGCGCCGCTGATCGTGCGCATCTTCGAATTTCCTGCCTTGAACATCAGTTGGGACAGCAACGCCTACGGCTCGGTCGTCTGGATCCTGCTCGGCCTGCACACCACCCACATCATCACCGATCTCGTCGACACTCTTGTACTCGCAGCGTTGATGTTCACGCGGCATGGCGACAATCTGCGCCGGTTCGGCGACGTCCAGGACAATGCGATGTACTGGAACTTTGTCGTGACGACCTGGCTTCCGATCTATGGCTGCATCTACTGGATCCCGCGGCTATGAGCATGTCGAAGCCACTTGCCAACCTCGCGATCTGGGCCGGACTCTGGGTCGCGCCGCTGATGTGGGCGGCAAACATGCAGCTCGGACAAATCCTGCCCTATGCCGACTGCTATGGGCGGATGCACGCCGCCGCCATCGCGTCGTTCCTTTGCGGCGCCGTCGCCGCACTGTCGAGCGTCGTGTCGTGGCGCAACGTCCGAGACCCGAACTCCGCATCAGAGACGCACAGTGTCGCTGTCTTTGGCGCACGCGTTAGCGCGCTTTCGGCGGCTCTGTTCACATTTGCCCTGGTCATGCAGGGGATTGCTTCGATGGTGTTGACGGGATGCGAAAGGTAGCCGCCATCCTACTGCTGCTGACGCCCGCAGGCCCGATCGAGGCGCACGGGCTCGAGCAGCCGATTGCTGGGGCGGCCTGGACTTTCGACCCCTGGATCGTTGTGCCCCTCCTCGCCTTTGGCGCGGCCTATGTCGGCGGCGTCCTTGTGCTGCGGCGGCGAACGAGCCGGACGGCCATCGCCCGTACCTCGCATCATCTCGCCTGTTTCGCAGGGTGGCTCACGCTGGCCGCCGCGCTGGTCTCGCCGCTGCATTGGCTCGGCGAACGCCTGTTCACCTTTCACATGATCGAGCACGAGATCATTATGGCGGTATCTGCACCGCTGATCGTCGTCGCCCGGCCCGTGGGCACCTTGTTGTGGTCGCTTCCGCGGCGCGCGCGGCTGATGACCGCGCGCTTGATGCGGCACCCCGCCAGCCGTACCGTCTGGACCTTGTTGACCGCCGGACGCAACGCGACACTGCTCCACGGACTCGCAATCTGGATCTGGCATGCGCCCAGCCTGTTCGATGCGGCTATTGTCAACATCGCCCTGCACCGGCTGCAGCATCTCAGCTTCTTCGCCACCGCCATCCTGTTCTGGTGGTCGGTGTTTCGCCGCAGCGATACCGGCACGGCAGCGTGGCACGTGTTCATCACCATGATGCACACGAGCATTCTCGGGGCGCTGATGGCACTCGCGCCCCGGGTCCTTTATCAGCAGCAGACAGCGACCGCGGCGGCCTGGGGACTGTCGCCACTGGAGGATCAACAGCTTGCCGGCATCGTTATGTGGGTACCGGCCGGAACGATCTATGCCGGAGCTGCGCTCGCGTTGCTGGCGATCTGGATCCGGAGCGCCGGACACAGCAAAGTACATGCCGATGCGACCAGCCTTCGCTAGATCGTCCTGGACAATATCAGGGCTGCTGGTGCTGTCGGCGATCGCGATCCCATCGGCTCTGTTCTGGACGTCTCAGCAACAAACCGAGCAAGTCGCCCGTGCGATGACGGGCGGCGATCCGGCGCGCGCGCCGGCGCTGATGCGCCGCTATGGCTGCGCCGGCTGTCACACGATCCCCGGTATTCCCGGCGGCGACGGACAGGTCGGCGCCTCCCTCGCCGATATCCGCCATCGCGTGTATATCGCCGGCGTGGCGGCGAATTCGCCCGACAACCTGGTGCGCTGGATCGTCGCGCCGCAGGCCTTTTCGGAACGCACGGCGATGCCGGCCACCGGAATCAGCGAAGCCGAAGCGCGCGACGTCGCAGCCTATCTGTATGCGCAGTGACGTGACTGATCAGGGTTTCGGCGTCGGCCGCGGCGGCAGCGATTTGACGTAATGCGCAATAGCCTGCAGGTCACTCTCCGGCAGCATCGCCGTATTGGTGACGACGCCAGCCATGGAAGAGCCGACGCGGCCATGGTCCGGCGTGTTGCCGCTCCTCAGCATCTCGACCAGCGCCTGCTCGGACCATGCGCCGATGCGGTCAGCCGTGATGTTGGGATAAAATCCGGCGCCTTCCGGATCCTGCCCGCCGGCATAGCGCGTGTTCGTCCTGATGCCTCCGAATGCATCGCGCGAGGAGTGGCACCCGGCACAATGGCCGAGCGCCTCGACGAGATAACGCCCACGATTCCATGTCTCGTCATGGGCGGGATCGGCCGGGATCGGACCCGGACGGAAGTAAATCAGCTTCCAGAAACCCACGAGGCGGCGAATGCCAAACACCAAAGCGAGATCGTGCGGCGGCGGCCGCTGCTTCACAGCCGGCAGTGTTCGCAGATAGGCCATCAGATCCTGGATGTCTGTCGAAGTCATGTGGGAATAACTGGGGTACGGAAAGACAGGGTAGTAATGGCTGCCGTTCGGTGAGACGCCGTTCAACAGCGCGTTGGCAAGGTCTTTGGTCCGCCAGTTTCCGATCCCGTCCACCGGATCCATAGAGATATTGGGCGCGCGAAAGGTCCCATAGGGAGATGCGATCGCCAGGCCGCCGCCCAGGTGCAACCGATCGGACTGGCCTGGCGATGCATGGCAAGACGCGCAGTCGCCGGCGGCAAAGACGAGCTTGCCGCGCGCGGCATCTCCACCGGTATCCGAAAACTGCGCGAGATCGGCCGAAGCGAATAGCGAAGGCGCCGTGACCGCCCAAACAATCGCGGCAATGACGGCTGCGGTCACGATCGTCCCGATTATCCAAGCTCGTGCACGCATTCTCGTCCTGACGGACTAGTGAGTTCCATCGCTCTGAAGTTCTTTCTGCTTCGATTTCAGCTCGGGTTCGGGCTTTTCCTCGATTCCGATCACATCCTTCCGCGAATTGGTCGCTCTGATCAGTTCGTCGAGTTTCAGTTGAAGGGCGGCGCTGTCGCGGTTCTGAGCGTTTTGAATAAGAAACACCATCAGAAAGGTGACGACGCTGCTGACGGTGTTCATCACCAGCTGCCAAGTATCGGAAAATCCAAAGATCGGACCGCTAATGATCCATGCCAGTACGAGGCCGGTCGCCGACGCGAAAGCCCAGGGTCGGCCTGCCTGGAAAGCGGTTCTCTGCGCGAGTCTCGCGAAACGCACTTCGTTTTCGTGTTGCATCGCATGCATGGCCGAACATCACTCCCCGTAACCTACGAAAACGAGGCAGTCCTGTTCCATTCCGGCAGGATTTTCCACGCTCTGGGGACGCCGGCTTTCGAAGCGATTTTGCACCGGACGGAGAAGCCATGGGACGAGAACGGTCCGCCGTCCGACGGTCGCCCGCGACACGCATCCGGCTTACGCGGCGAACAGGTCCGGAAAGTGTCCCTGTAGTTGGTCCAGCAGCCGCTGCTCGCGCTTGATCCGATCTCGATAAAGCTGGCGCTCGCCCTCGGATTTGGCGCTCGCAAGCAGCAGGCGATAATGTCCGATCACCTTTTGGCTGCCGCGGATCAGGACGTCATGGATGTCGCTCACGGCTCGGCTCCCATCATTGCGGAAGCCAACTGGTGTTTCGGAAGGGCGAATGCGACGGGGAAGGTGTCGGCGGCCAGCGCCTTTAACGCGGTCTGCTCCTCGGCGAGGCGTCTTTGGATGAATTGACGTTCCAGGTCCGACAGCTTCGTCCGAAGCAGCCGCCGATAGCGGTGGATGTTGTTGCGGTGCGCGCGGATGCGGGCCAACTCTTCATCAAGCATCGTCGTCACTCCTGACGGTCGTCACGGTCCTTTTGGCGTTGAGAAAACCGGGAAGAACATTCCCCGCGCAAAAAATATTCGGGCCCGGGTGGCTGTCAAGACGCCTCTCGCCGCACGCCCGAGTCCTGCGGACGGGCGGCACGGCCGGACCGAGCGGCGCCAGATTGCTCGAATTTTTTTGCGGCGGGCCTCTTGAAACAGCTTCCTGTTTTTCTAAGTCATTTTTCGCCGCGGGAGCGGTGTGCCGGGCGCCAGATCGGGCCCGGCGCGAACGCCGGGCTGGGTCTCGGACCCCGTCTGAAATCCTGTCTTGCGTTCCTTCGTATCCATCTTGCTCTTTGGAGGACTTGGTTATGAGGACCACCTTTGACTTCGCGCCGCTGTGGCGCTCCACCATCGGTTTCGATCACCTGGCCAGCATCGTCGACGGCGCGCTCCGCCAGGCGACCGAGGACAACTATCCCCCCTATAACATCGAACGCTCCGGCGAGGACCACTACCGGATCTCGCTCGCGGTCGCCGGCTTCGGCGCCGACGACATCACGGTGACGGCCGAGCAGAATGCGCTCACCATCGAGGGCAGGAAGCCCGAGAAGGCAGCCGGCGAGTACCTGTATCAGGGCATCGCCGCGCGTCCGTTCCGGCGCGTGTTCAACCTGGCCGACTACGTCCAGGTGAAGGAGGCCTCCTTCCGCGACGGGCTGCTGATCATCGATCTCGTCCGCGAGGTGCCGGAAGCGATGAAGCCGCGCCGGATCCAGATCGGAAGCGGCGCCTCCCCTTCGGCGCAGATCGAGCAAAAGAAGGCAGCCTGACGACAGATCGAGGGTCGACTGCGGAACGCGGCGCGCGCAAGCGCAGCCGCGCTCCCTGCCTCCTGCCTCATGCACTGAAGGAGAGAAACCAATGGCAATTCGTGACCTCATTCCCTGGTCGAGAAACCAGGAGCTTGCGCCGGCGCGCGGCACCTACGATCCGTTCATGACGCTGCATCGCGAAATGAACCGCCTGTTCGACGATGTCTTCCGCGGCTTCAGTGGCACCGGCCTTTCGCCGCTGATGGAAGGACAGTTCGGCTGGCCAAAGATCGAGCTTAGCGAAACTGACAAGGCGCTGACGATCTCCGCCGAGCTTCCCGGCATGACGGAGAAGGACGTCCAGATCGAAATCGCGCGGGGCGTCCTGACCATCCGCGGCGAAAAGAAGAGCGAGCGCAAGGACGAAGGCAAATACTTCACCGAGCGCTACTATGGCTCCTTCGAGCGGCAGATCCCGCTCGAGGACGTCGAGGAGGACAAGGCCGAGGCGTCGTTCAAAAACGGCCTCCTGACCATCTCGCTGCCGAAATCGGAAAACCCGCGCGCCGGTGTCAAGCGCATCGCCATCAACGCGCAATAGAGAACGATCACGGGCGGCGGCACCGCCGCCCAACCCATCAAACCCCGTCCCTCGGAAAGGAGCATGAAGGGAGGCAATTGATGACAAACGCCAACACCAACGCCGGCAATCTTCATCCCCTCTTTCATCCGGCCGCGCACTATGCGTCTCCGAATGACGTGCTGAACGACGGAGCGCTCTCGGCTCCGGAGAAGCGGATCATCCTGTCGTCCTGGGCATCCGACATGTTCGCGGTCGAATCCTGTCCTGCTTTGCGCGAGATTCCCGGCATGGGTCATACCATCCGGCTCGCCGACATTCTCGCCGCGCTGCGCCAGCTCGACGGCGGAGGCGACGACGACCCGCCGCCCCGCGGCGGCATCGCCATGCGACTGCGGCGGCCATGGGCCGCCGCACAGCGCTGGCGCTTGTGATGTTCATTCCCGCAGTGCCGGCAGTCGAGCTCCTCGGCCACCGCATCGCCGCATCGAAGCTGTTGGGCGCTTCGATCCGGATACAGTGATCGACGGCGGCGTTCCAGATCTCAACGCAGGAAGTCACGGCCAGGGCTCGAACCTGGGACCCGCTGATTAAGAGTCGGCGACGGCTCAAGAACAATCAATGACTTACTGATCTCACTACTGGACTTATCCGACCGAAAGTAGGCATTCGTCGCACGGTCATACGAGGCAACCACCGATAGCGACATTCGCCGTAGGTGCGAACTGACATTCGCCTACGTAGACCGTAGCGCTAGCAAGTCCAAAAGCACATCGATCCGTGCGCGGCGCCTCAGCCTAGATCCGCTCGCGCATTTCACGATACGCGGTCGCGGCATAGGTGAAAACGCGGTCATTTACGAACTATGCGCGTTCCGGCAAGTTAATGCACAGTTCTGATGAGGAAGGAGCCACCATGAAAAGCTCTACATCGCTTGCTGCATTATCCGCTTTCGCGCTGACCGTCGCATTCGGCGGAGCCGCCGCCCAAGCGCAGTCCACCCCGGTTCAGGAGGCACAACCGCCCCAACAGTCGGAGCAATCGCGTGAGCAGGATCGCAGTCGCGCTGAGGACGTCAAGATCGGACGCGACTGGAAGGCCCAAGGCGGCGAGAACGACCACGCCGGTCAGGCTGCGCCGAACCAGGATCACCAGACGGTGGGCCGCGACTGGCGCGCCCGTCCAGAGAAATCGGATCGCCAGTAGGCTATCTCGGCGGCATCGGCGACGACCGTCCCGCGGCGTGACCTTCGAAGAAGGAAAGCGGAAAACCGAAGGTCAGGCCTGCGCGAATTTCGTTCACCGGGTGCCTGCCGGTGAGTGCATGACGGACTGCGGCGTCGAAGCTCAAATCGTCTCGCACCCGGTAGATCAAGCCGACCAAACCGGAAAACGTCTCCTCCTTCCCAAACTCGTTCTCGTAGAAGACTTCTGCGACTGGGCGAACTGTCCACGTCGACGGCCCCTCGATGATTGCGCCAAGAAAGACATCGCCATGATGGTCGCGGGTTAGGGCCGTCTCAGCGTTCAGATGGATGGTGCCCCAGTCCCAGCGCTGCGAGACAATGCCGGCCAGGCTCAAGCCGGCCCCTGCATTGCCGGTACTATCCGGGAGAAGAACGCCAAATTCGGTCGCAATGCTCGGGCCCGTCTTGTCCTGCAGGCTCCCGGGCACAATCACATGCTTGAGAAACGCTCCGGCTGCAGTCAGGCTGGTTGGCCCGGATGGAGAAAGCGGGGTCTGTCCCTGGCCCTCGAAGACGGCTTCCCAACCTTCACTCAAACCGTAGTTGATGACCCAGGCTGGCGCAATCAGGCTTGCCCCACCCTCATCACGCAAGCGCCCCGCCGGCTGCAGTTCGATCTCCATTTCGCCCGTCTTTGCAACGGCCGCATCGGTGCCATCGAATGGGCGATAGGCGGAAGCTGGAACCGACCAGGCGATCAGCGCCAAAGTGACCGCCACCCGTGGCACAAAGCATCTCGTGGAGCTGCGAAAGCCTCGGCTACGTCTGCACATGGGGCTGCCTCCTGATGAATTCGATCTCACGGCATTGGTTTGAACACCCAGATCGCGGCCGGCCCAGCGGGCCCCGCCCGGACGGCCACAAGCAAACGGTCCAACTCCGGCACAAACAGCGACGTTCGCGCCCCCCCTGCCGTCGGCAAACGTGCGATCCTCCGATAGGCTGACCCATCGATTTCAAGGACGTCGACGTATCCTGAGCCGCAGCTTACATAAACACGATTGCGCCTCCCATCGATGAAGATGTCATCGACGTCGCCGCAGGTTTCCGCACTCGCGATCGGCTTGCCGTCCACCGAAAAGACGGCAAGTGCGGCGGGGTTACGGTACGCCAGAAGCACGCGGCCGCGGTCGCGATCAATGGTCATCGCGAAATTGCCGCCTTTGTCCATTGGCCAGTTGGCGATCAGCTTCCCGGACGCGGTGTCCACCACTGCGACCGCGTGCGCATCGGGCAAGTTGACAAAGATGCGCCCGCCGTTGGGCTCGAGCTGGAAGCTCTCCGGATGCGCTTTCAATGGGATACTCTGGACCTTGTTGCGAGTGGCCGGGTCGATGACCGCCAGACCACCATCGCCATAGCCTACGATGACGCGCTTGCCGACCGCGTCGATCCGGATGTTGTCGGCATCGCCGCCAAGTTCAATCCGTCCGGTCGCCTTGTACTCGTTGGCCTCGTAAAGCCGGACCGATCCATCGCGGGCGTCGGCGACATAGAGGGTGTCGGTCGACGGCTCATAGCCGACGCCCTGGGGTTCGCTGAGCCCTGTGATGGTTTTGAGGACGGTGTTTGCGGCCAGATCGACGACGCCGACACTGTCATTGCCGAGTTCGGCCACGAACAATCGCTGCCGCTTCAGATCGACGGCCAAATGATCGATCCGCCCGCGGACATCGCCGAGCGGGATCTTGGTTTGGAGCTGGAGTGGCACCTTATTCCCCGCGGATTCGGCGGCTGCCGCCAGCGTCGGAATAAGTGCGTCGATGCGCTGGACGATCTGATCCCGGGTTGTTTCGTAATCGTCGATGCCCAAGGGAACGCCGGACCAGTAGCTCACGTTGACGCCTGCTCGCCGCTCCGCCGGAATCTTATCGAACGCCACCACCCCGCCTGCCGCGGTCATGTCCTCGACGGCAAGCTGTTGTGGCGCGTTGGCCGCCTCCAGACCATCCAGTGCAAGGCCGTCCTGGATCCGCACCGGCACCGACCGGTAGAGATCGATGCCCCGGGAGACCGCCCTGAATGGCAGCGCTCGCTCGTGCGCGGCCTTGTTGAAATAGGCCGCAGCGATCTGACTGTTCACCACCCCGTGCTGGCAGACGAAGACGACGGTCTCATCTTCGCCCGCCAGCGCGGAGGCGACCGATGTCAACAGGATCGCCAGGACTACGACCGGAAGGCGCAGCCCTGTTTGAGCATTCCCCAACATCGTTCGCATCGCTATCATCTCACTTCAGCCCTGTGAGCACCCATGCAGGCTGCAGGACCGGATAGGCAGCCAACCCAATGACCGCCGTCGCGGCAATAAGCAAGGGATTGCTGACCTTCCAACGAAACAGCACGGCGAGCGAGACGATGCCGATGAGCGCAGTCAGCCAGTCGCCGATCGCGATCTTGCCGAGCAGGAAGCTCGCGCCCAAGATGGTTCCGATCGCCGCCGCGTAAGCGCCCTTCACGAAGCCCTGCACATTCGGATTCTTGCGATGGCGCGCCAGCAACGGGGCCGCGATCAGGACCAGCAGGAAGGACGGCAAGAAGATACCGACCGTCGAGATCAGAGAGCCCCAGAAGCCCGCCACCAGATAGCCGACGAAGGTTGCCGTGATCACGACCGGCCCGGGGCTCATCATGCCGATCGCGACAGCCACCAGGAATTCGCGCTCATTGAGCCAGCCGTACTGCTGCACCAGTCCTTGCTCCAGGAAGGGAACGATGACGAGCCCGCTGCCGAAGGTCAGCGAGCCCGCCTTGAGGAAGAACAGCAGCAGCTTGCCGAGCGTCGAACCGGTCGCGGCCGGGACGGCGGCGGGCGCCGCCGCCGGGATCAGCGCAAGCTGCAGCGCGACCGGTGGGCGCCTGACCTGGCCGTAATAGACGATACCCACGATACCCGACCCGATGAACAGCAGCGCGACCTCGGCCTTCAGGATCACGGTGACGGCCAGACAGACGGCTGCGATCACCCACTGCAGCCAGTCTTCCATGCCGAGCTTGGCAAGCCGGTAGCAGGAATGCAGGATCAGAGCGATCACGGCCGGGCTGACGCCATAAAAGATTCCGGTGACCGCCTTGAGATCTCCGAGGTGGACGAAAAGCGCGCCAAGCGCCGCGACGATGATGAAATTTGGCAGGATGAACGCCCAGCCGCCGGCCCAGGCCCCCCAGAAACCGCAGCGCAAATAGGCGATAAAGATGCCGACCTGGATCGCGAGCGGTCCGGGCAGCGATTGGCAGATGGCGATGGTCTCGCGCATCTGCTCTTTGGTGAGCCACTTTTTGTCGTCGACGAGTTCGCGCTCCATCTGGCCAACCAGTGCGACCGGTCCGCCGAAGCCGAGAAAGCCCAGTCGCAGAAAGTAGCGGACCAATTCACCCATCCCACCGCGTTCACCGATCGTTGTTGTCGTCGTCACAGTCTTGCCCCCTTCAATTCTGATCTGCGGGTTCGAGAATCCCGTCGAGCGGAGGCCCGAGTCCCGATGGCACCAATTCGACACTCTGGCCCTTGAGAGTCACCGCGTAGCAGCCGTCATCGTTCTCACCCAGCCGCAAGCACAGGTCGTCCTTTTCGATAGACCACCTTCCGGCCTTCTTGGCGCCCATCGAATAGCTTCTCAGCGTGCCGTCGGGATCGTAGACAAGGCGATAGTGCACCTTGTCTGTAAGCTGCATGCCGACAAGCCTGGCCTTGATCTGTACACCGGAGAGCTTGCGCGCATCGGCAGCGACAGCTCCGTCAGACGCTTGCGACCCGAATCCAATAGCCGCGGCTACGACGACCGATAACCGCGTGATGCCTACCAGCTCACGCATCCGGCTCACTTTTTGCAGGCCTTCATGCACATCTGATACTCGGACTTGCAGGTCGGTCCGGCATAGTTCTTCATGCAAGCCTTCTGTTGGTCGGCGCAGACTTTGCAACTGGTCTGGCCGACCGCAGCGTTCATGCCCGCAAGAACTCCGACTGCCGCCAGGAACATGGCTGTGAACGTTCGCATCCTTCGATCCCCCAGGTTTCGTTAGCTCTTCGTGCTCGCGGTCTTGTCGAGCGCTGCGCGTAGGCCTTCTGCGAGCTTGATGGCATCGTCGTTCGCCCAGAAATGCATGAAGAAGAGCCGAGGCTGCTCGTCCAGCATGTGGCTGTGCAGTGCGGTCACCTCGATGCCATGCGTCCGCAGCGCCAGGATGACGGGGTTGACCTCGTCGCCGGTCAACACGAAGTCTCCCGTGATGGCGGCCTTGCCGCCCGCCGTCGGCTGGAAATTGATGCCGGTCGCGACGCCCATCGGGCTGACTGGGGTCAACGGCATGCCGTCCTGCGTGATCGGGTCGCGCCGCTTGACGTTGAACTGGTAGACGCCACTATTGGCCTGGCCCTTCACGCCGATGATCTGGTCCAATTTCGCAGTGTCGATATCGACGGCGGGCGGCGGGTTCGCCGGCGCCGCGACGGTCAGCGGCGTCTTGCTTTCGGCGAGACCATCGTGGATGGCCGAGGCCAGCTTGACGGGGTCGCCGTGGCCGGCGACATGCATGTAGAACGTCGCCGGGCTCGCCCGCAGCAGATGATTGTGCACGGCAGTGATTTCGAGGCCGCTCGCGATCATCTTCGCCATCACCGGATTGATCTCGGTCTCGAGCAGCACGAGGTCGCCCATCACCATGGCGCCGCCATGCACGGGCTTGAATGCAACCCAGCCGCCCAGCGCCAGCGCCGGCTTGATCGTGACGCCGTCCAAAGTCACGGAGAGGTCGCTGCGGGGGAAGCCGTAGCGGCGAACGTCGTCGGAGACGGCAGGCTTGCGACCGAGTGTCTCCTCAACCTTCTGCCAGTCGGCATCTTGAGCATACGCGGGGAACAAGGGCGCGAAGCGGAATGCGAAAAGGCAGACGATGCCGACGAGGGCCAGGATGGTCTTCTTCATGGTGTTACTCCTCACGTTCAATTCCGCTCTTTGATTTGGCCACTGCTGTCGACGACAAGCTTCACCGGCTTACCCTCCTTTACCGCCTGCGCGGTGATGCCTTCGGCCGTCGATTTGACGTCTTGCACTTGCGAGTAGCCGGCCGCCTGGATCTTGGCGATCAGTTCCTCCTGGGTCAGGGCATGTGCGGGCGACGCCGCAAGCGCCAAGAGGAGCGCGGTCCGATAGATCGTTGATGTCCGCATCTTTGGTCTCCTGGTTATCCCTGCCCCGGAAGTAGCCCTGCCTCCTCACTTGATCTTGTTGTTCGGCCAGTGGTGCGTCTCCTTGGTCGCATCGCGCATCGGTAGAACGCGTCGTAGAGCAGGAAACCTGCGCTCCCTTGCTGAGCTCCTTGCCCTTGTGCCAAACCACGACGGCGGACTGGCCCGTCAGGCGAGACACCCAATCCCGGACGTCGAGATGCGAGCGCCGCACGGCGCCGGGAATCCGGCGCGGGTCGGCCGAAAAATCCGCTGCATACGTCAATGAGCGCCGGCGCAGCCGCCGTGCTTATCAATCGAGACAGTTTGTCGGGTGAAATGGAGGTGTACGATACTGACATGCTGCGCCCTTGGTGATCAGGACGCGATTCTTGGGCATGACGCCTCGCGGGGAGATCGCATTTCCCCGTGGCCTGAATAAAAGCCCGGATGGCGGGGCTGTCAACCTGCGTGGGCCGAAGGATTCCAAGAAAATATGGGGCCCTACGTCAGGGAGTTTTTCAGCGATCGAATGGCATCCGGAAAGGCGAATGGCCCCTTGATGGGGCCAAGCGAACTCACGTAGACTGCCCGAGCGGGATCAGGCAGACTCCCGGCGAGACTTCGGTCCAAGCTCTGCGCAGCACGCAAAACGTGGAGCTTGCGCATGGACATCGAAAGACGACCCTTCCATCGACGTACCGTCGCCATCCTCTCGCGAGGAGATGATGCCGCGCGACGGGATGCGACCCCGCAAAAAAGCCGCTTCTTTGACGTCATCGAAGCGCTCGCCGCCGTCGGCGTCGAAGCGCGGCCAGTGATCTACGACGAAAGCTTCGCAGACGCGGTCCGTGAGCAACTGCTCGCGGTGGGCGGCGTGCTCGTCTGGGTCAACCCAATTCAAGACGGCCGTAACCGCGCCGGTCTCGACTCCCTGCTGCGGGACGTCGCCACGCAGGGCGTGTGGGTCAGCGCTCATCCGGACGTCATCCTCAAGATGGGCACCAAAGAGGTCCTCTATCGTACCCGCTCGATGGGGTGGGGATCGGACACGGCGCTATATCAAACCGCCGCCGCGATGCGTGCCGAGCTGCCTCTACGGCTCGCAACCGGTCCACGCGTGATCAAGCGCAACCGCGGTAACGGCGGCCAAGGCGTCTGGAAGGTCGAGACGCTGCCGAACACCTCCACGATAAGGGTGCTCGACGCGACCAAGGACGCGTCCGAGGAACTGACGCTGGATGATTTTCTTCGTCGCTGCGCGGAGCATTTCGAAAGCGGCAGCGTGATCGATCAACCCTACCAGCCGCGCCTAAGCGAAGGTGTGATTCGCTGCTATATGGCAGGCGACCGCTGCGCCGGCTTCGGTCACCACAAAGTCAAACCCCTGGTCGACTCGCCCGCCGCGCGTTCCGAGGCCGGACCGCGGCTCTATACATCCAATGCAGACCCGCGCTTCCAGCGACTGCGCCGGTTGATGGAGGACGAGTGGACGCCACAGCTAACCTCGCTGCTCGATATCGCCCGTGATGACCTGCCCATGATCTGGGACGCCGACTTCATGCTTGGCCGGGTGCAGACGGACGGGAGCGACAGCTACGTGCTCGGCGAGATCAATGTCAGCTCGGTGCATCCCTATCCGGTCGAGGCGCCGACGGAGATCGCCAGCCGGGTTGCCGACCGGCTGCAGCTTAAGCTTTGACGCATGTTGACGGTCAGCGGGCTCAAGCGCTTGCACATTTCCGTGTCGTTCCACTTGCAGGACGGCGAATGCGTCGCCCTGCAAGGGCCTTCGGGAGTCGGGAAAACCTTGCTACTCCGCTCCATCGCGGATCTCGATCCCAACGAAGGAACGGTCAAGCTGGACGGAACGCTGAGAGAAGCGATGCCCGCTCCTGCCTGGCGAAAACAAGTGACCTATGTCGCCGCCGAGCCCGGCTGGTGGTGCGACACCGTGCAAGAGCACTTCACGGGCTGGGATGACGCCCTCCCGCTGGTCAGACGTTTTGGGCTGTCGGACGACTGCGGACCCTGGCCAATCCAGAGGCTCTCCTCCGGAGAGAAACAGCGGCTGGGACTTGTAAGGGCGCTTATGCTGCGATCGCGGGTGCTTTTGCTGGACGAGCCAACCTCGGCGCTCGACTCGGCATCCGCCGCGGCCGTGGAATCCTTGATCGCCGAACGCATTGCGAGTGGAACGAGCGTCGTTTGGAGTACCCACGACGACGCTCAAGCCCGCCGGGTCGGGTCAAGGGTATTTGCGATGAGCCCCGATGGTGGGATCGAGGAAAATCGACCGTGACCTACATCCAACTGTCGTACGGTGATTTGGTCCTGCCCGCTCTCCTTGTCGTCATGGACGGCACTCTCTCGCTTGTTCTCCGTCTCAAGCTTGAAAAACAACTGGCCATCGCGACTGTGCGGATGGTGCTTCAGCTCGTCCTCGTTGGATACGTGCTGACGTTCCTGTTCGCTGCGGTGTCGCCGCTCTGGACCGCCCTTGCCGCCCTCATCATGGTTCTCTTCGCCTCGCGGGAGATCGTCGCGCGGCAGAAGCGGCGCTTGCCGGGCGTTTGGAGCTACAGCTTGGGCGCCGGCTGCACCCTGCTCGCCGCGGGTACCATCACGATGTTCGCGCTCCTGACGGAGCTGCGCCCGGATCCCTGGTATCATCCGCGCTATGCGCTGCCTTTGCTGGGCATGATCCTGGGCAACACCATGACCGGCATAAGCCTGGGCCTGGACGTGCTGACGAATAGCCTTATGCGCGAACGGACCGCCGTAGAGGCGTGTCTTGCACTCGGCGGTACTCGGCATCAGGCACTGCTGCCAATCGTCCGGGACGCGTTGAGAAGCGGCTTCATGCCGATCATGAACAGCATGGCGGCGATCGGCCTTGTTTCCTTGCCCGGGATGATGACTGGCCAGATTCTCGCGGGCGTCGAGCCCGTGGACGCGGCAAAGTATCAACTGCTGATTATGTTCCTGATCGCTGGCGGTACAGGCTTAGGCACTCTCGTTGCTGTCATGGGAGGAGCACGCCTGCTCACCGATCATCGACATCGATTACGCCTTGATCGAATTGCCTCAGATACACCCAATTGAAAGCTTGGGTCGGCGGAACGATCCACTCCTGGTTCGTAGATTCCAGCTGGTAGACCGCGGTCGCGGACATTCGATCATTCGGCCGCTCGTTGCGGCGACGGGCAGAAACAGATTGTCCGTTTTGCTCGCTCCAATATCCTATTCCACGACGAGCACGCGCACGGCCTGTGCCATCGGATCTGCGTGCTATATCGAATGGGGGTGAAGATACAGAAGCAAGGAAAAGCTGAACAGCAATCTGGCCGCACGAAGTCTGACAGCAAAAAAACGTCGCACGAGACCCGTTTCGTTCTCGGCGGACCTGCTCGTAATCTATTGAAGAAGAAGGCCTTTTAGATGGTGGGCGCACCAGGGCTCGAACCTGGGACCCGCTGATTAAGAGTTCAAAGCCGGCGCCTTGCTATCATTTCTGAAACTGCGCCACACTACGACAACGTGCAAGAAGGCCTTTTATTTATAGAGCCTTGTCGCATAGCGTCGCCGTCCAGCGAACCCAGACCTTCAAACACCTCGGCTCGCCAAAACCGTTTGAAAACCGTTTTAGCAGTTCACGTCCACGCTCATGACCGACATTCGCATTGCTCTCAACGACAAGGCCATCGCTCAGCTACCGACCCCTGAAGATGGATGGTATCTGGCTCGCGATACAGAGTTGAAAGGCTTCTTCGTGGTCGTGGGGAAGCGAAAAAGAACCTTCACTGTTCAAGGTGATCTTAGACATCGAGGAAGGCGGGCCTCAACCGTCAGAGTGTCCATTGGAGATGCCAGCGAGTTGACGACCCGAGCGGCCCGCGCGATCGCTAAGGAATATCTTGCTCAGATCAGCAAAGGACAGCACCCGAAACCAAGGCAAGGCGGGAAAGCCGAACAGGCCGAGGCCGATGGGAATATTGCTGTAGCGGTTACCACCCTGAAGCAGGCTTGGCAACGCTATCTGGAAGCCCACTTGATCCGAAAAGGCCGTAGCGAGAAAACGATAAGTGGATATCGCGATCACGTCGAACGACTCTTTGCGGAATGGCTCGACACCCCTCTGCTCGATCTCGCGAACGATCCCGGTCGCGTTGCCAAAAAGCATGATGAACTTACCAAGGAGAACGGTCCCTACATGGCGAATGGCAGCATGCGGACGCTGCGGGCCATTTACAATCATGCTCGGAAGACCAATCGATCGCTGCCGCGTGACAATCCAGCAGATGCAGTCGATTGGAATCAGGAGGAGCGCAGGAATACTGGAATGGGCACCGGCGATTTGAAAGGATGGTTCGTAGAGCTGGCAAATCTAGACAATCCAATTCGGCGCGAGTTTCATCTTTTCACATTGCTGTGTGGGTCTAGGCCCACCGCATTGCAGCGGGCTAAGCCCGAACACATCAATTTTCGACGGCGAACGCTCCACATCCCTAAGCCCAAGGGAGGTAGCAAGCGCGCGTTCGACATCCCGCTGTCTCGGGAAATGATCCTAAGCCTCATTCGGGTGCTTCGTTTCGGCAGGCAAATGCATCCGTCTCAGGCGCAAGAGTGGTTATTCCCAGCCGAGAGCGCCTCCGGACACCTTGCGGAAACAAAGGAGGATCGAGATATCTTATCAAAATGGGGCAATGACCTTCGTCAAACATTTCGAACAATTGCCACCGCTGCCGGCGTTTCCGAATTCGACGCCAAGCTCCTCATGAACCATTCAATCCCTGGAGTGAATGCAGGCTATGTCACTCGACACAAACTGGTTGAAGACCATCTGCGCAGCCAACAACAAGCCATCAGTACCGTCATGTTTTCCGCACTCGGTAAGTTGCGCACAGAACATGGAGCTGTAATCGAATGGCTTGGTCACCGGGCAAGCCGAACAGCTGTGAGCCAATTCCGATCGAAGCCGACCGCTCTCGACGAGAAGCAAGAAAGAATTCGGCGAGCAGCCTGACCTCAAGCTTGTTGGCTCGCGTTCCGAGGGACTTCTCTTACGCACACGTCGGGGGTCGGTCGCGCGAGACGACGTGACGCATGGGGACACTGTCACGGTCTAGCGGCCCTGCATCAACTCTTCACCGAATAAGTTTCCAACCGAACCCATTGCCCCGCCACGTGAGCTCAAAATTGCATGTGGCTTCTTTGCGCTTGCGATTACACGGGGGCATATCGCCCCGTACTTCCATCAGGATCTTTAGCTGCATCTGCCCCTGCCTGCCTTCGATCACGCGTTTATCGAATGCAGTTTGATCAAATTCCTTTTTCCAAGATTTGGGCGACTGCTCTGAATAGACGTAAAAATCACATCCGCCGGTAGAGCACGCTCCGTTTCCGTGAAATGTGCATATCTTGCTGGGATCGAAAATGGCGAGCCGCTTGCCGTCACCTCTCTCATAGACAGAGACCGTCTTGTCCAAGTCCCCGCGAGTGCCGTCCTCTTCAGCCTCTTTGCAAGCAGCTGCGACATCCTTCGCTATTTGTCCGACCTCGGTCGGCAAGTCAGCGATGTGAACCCTGGCGGAGCTTTCGCGCGATACGCTTGATGGCTCCTGACAAGGGAAGTTGTCTTTGAACGCCAACATAAGAGCTTGGGCGGCAGGAAGCTCCCGCGCCTCTCTATGTCCTGCTAAATAGTCAAAGAAGATTACGCTCATCTCTTTGACGGTCATTCCCGTAGGACAAAACGTCCTCGTTCCTTGAAGGAAGGCAATTCTCGCATCATCCCACCCGTTAATATATGCATTACAAAGCTTCGCGTGATCGTCCGCGTTCTTCTCCCTCTTCAGGTCGGGCACGTTGGCTGAACAAGCGAACGCGAGAGCCTCTCCTGTTAAATCGCTGGCATGGAGCGGAGCCTTGAAAGCCGCAAGGGAGAACACAAAAGCCAGAAGAAGCTTCCGAAGCAAATGATCACCGTTCCGAAGTCGAAATATATTCATCATTATCGTAGTGCGCGGCGAACCCGAGCATGCTCCCTATTTGACGCGGCGTCCTGTCGGACGCCGCGTCGCAATTCGCAATTCGTTTACTGGTGCGTGCCGTAGCGGTTGCCAGTGTTCACGTTTCTATAGCTGCCGCCTCGATGAGATGAGCCCAGACCGCCCGAATAGTGCCCTCCATGGCTCGATGTATGATGGCCACCACCGTAGGAGAGGCGGCCGCCGCCTCCATGTCCACCTCTGGCATGCGCAATGGAAATTGAGCAAAGGAGAACAAACGAAAGCACTGCAACATTTTTCAACATAATCTTCCCCTGAAGTTGAACGAGGCGATCTCTCCCAGAGTAGCAACGACAGGGCAATGCTACTTTGGCCGCCCCCCGGCTGCGCTTGTGGATCAGGCATGTGGGGCAAGAGCCTGCCTCCGGAGAAATACGGGGGGTCACCATCGAAAGTGTAGATCTCGCCGCCTACAGCTTGCGCGATCTCTCACGTTTCGCTTCAATGCGACCATGCGCGGCGGGGTTGTCATTCTACTTCTGGGGCCTTACGGCCTTAGGAGCATATTCCATTGGTCGCCACGATCTCGGGGCGGCCAACGCCCCGTCTTCGCTCGTAGCGCAGTCGCCAACCGCAAGGGCGCTAGCTTGGCAGAGGTCCCTAACAGCGCTCCAGCGCAACCGCCCGCCAGAGCTGCACCAAGTTCGACAGTCACCGCACCTCCCATAGTGTTGCCAGAGCGCGCGCCACAGCAAGGCGACACTAAGCGGAAGGTTGAAGTGGCACTGACCGCCGCAGCCATTGCTGCGATCCTGATCAAGGCCAGCCGGGACCAGTATCACGCATCCGGCAGGCCATGCGCCTGCCCAGATGATACGATGCGGAACGGGCGAGCATGCGGAGGCAGAAGCGCCTACTCGCGGCCCGCGGGCGCGGCACCGCTTTGCTACCCTGGCGATGTGACGACAACAATGATAGACGAGTACCGGAAAAAGATAATCCGATAGCTGGTGGGGGCACAGTGTTTCAGTTCAGGGTTTTTTCCATCTTCGCGGTTAGACGCCTCAGCTTCGTGGCAGCCGCGGCGACAACATTAACGGGCTGCATCACGACATCGATGCAAGGATATGCAGACCGAGACCTTCCCTCCAAGCCGATCACTCGGATAGTGGCCTACGTTGCCGGACCGCCCGCGCTGGTTTCCAGCATTCAGGCGACCATCTCAGAGGAAGGAAGAAAGCGCGGCGTTGTTGCTGAAGATGCATTCGCGCTGTTTCCACCAACGCGGACGTACACCAATGCAGAAATTCGTCAGGGGCTTACGACCAACAGCATAGATGGCGTGCTTGTCCTGAACGTCGGCGACAGTGGCGTCCAGCAGCAATATGCTGGAACCATATTGAGTGGTCAGTATTCTGGTTCCTCCACTGCGAACGGCACTATCAACACTTTCGGGAATGTTTCGTCTGCTTCGCTCAATGGAGTATCCTCAGGTACGGTCACTGCAACAGCCACTCCCGTGTACCACTACCGGCGGCAAACTGCGTTCACAGCGCGTTTGCTTGAACCAGCGACGGGTCGCAACCTGTGGGTTGGGAACGGGCAGGTGAATGCGCGAGGGTCACTTTTTGTCGGCGATGGAGCCAATGCGTCCAGCTCGGTCGGAGCGATTTTCGACGACTTGCAACGCAAAGGCATCATCGGAGGATCAAGCTAACAAACGGAGTTTAGCAGCTCGCCGGATGTCTATCTCTGACCCTGCAGCTTTCTGGCGTGTTCGATCACGCAATCCAAGCCAGCATGGCTCTAATCGTCGGCGCTCGAACATTCCAACCATGCTCGCCGCGATGTTTACGCGCACGAGGGCACCCGTAAATTTCCCAAGTGTTGGCTGCTCGGCTCACTGCTTAACTGGTGCAAAGTCGCAAGGCCGCACCATAAAAACGCAAAGCCGAAGCAATGAGCCGAGCAGGAGGTCCGACGCTTGATCACACTCGCCCGGCAGGGATTTGGCGCATCGAAGATAGCCGCCGAACTGGGCCGCCACGCCGGATCAGTCAGGCGAATGGCGCGGGCGGTTGGAATGCTGGTTAAGAAGTAGCCCAGCAACTTTTCTTCCTCCCGCCGGTGCAATTTCCCGTAATTTTACGGACATTGCATGTGCCTGATGTTTGGCATCTACTTGAGATTGATTTTTTGTGACCAACTAATTTCCGGATGAAGGCCCATGAGCGTTAAAGCCATGATGGCGAGGATCCTTCAGAATCAATTGGCATTGCGCGGCGTACAGTCACTGACGCCATTTGACTGTGAAGAGATCGTAGAACACTTGGTTGAACAACTCAGAGAGCTGGAGCTTAGCTTGGCGGCTCGCGAATTAGCTGGCAAGCACGAGCCGAAGTAACTTCATCGAATGCTGGCGCGCGCATTTGGTTGGTCAGCTACGGCGACTCAATGTATCGATCGCTACCATGAAATGCGCTTCTGCTCGCCCGTTGGCCGACCCGGAAAACGCCGGTCGCAAGCTGGTTGAGATCGCCTCCAGCATCCAGCCTGTGCAGGATGGGCGCATCTTCATCGAGCTCATCAATGTGCCCTTTCTGAAGCAAGGCGGGACCGGCGAACAATTCCGCGACGCAGTCGCGCTGGCGCAGGAGCGAGGCTGGCTAGAGCTGCATGAGAGCGGCACGTATGTGCGGCTAACGGGGCAGACCACAGAAGTTCGGTGAAGAACTAACATCAGAATCAGCAAATCCAGTCAGCTCCGCGCTGCTAAGCGGAGTGACGTGTGCCGCGACTTCGCTGATGGGCCAGAAGCGGAAGGAAAGATAACGTCTACTCCCCTCAGGGCAGGGGCTCGTCACGGAATTAGAAACCTCCTGACAGCGTTCCGAGCCCGACCTACCATGGCCTCTACTTCTTCCATGACACACGCTCGGTATTCGCGACCGTCGAAACTGCCACAGAGCGTACAGATGTTGTCGATGCGACAGGCTTCGCGAAATTTGAGAGCCCACCTTGGCACCCGTTGATCTATGGCAGCCTCAATGTAAGTCCGGTTGCACGCAGCTTCGGTCGCGGTCGCAAAAACTGCGAGAAATGCCCCAAGTAAAACTCTGCTCACGGATAACGCCTCCAGCCTCGTTCAGCCGGAGAACGTCATTTGTGAACGATTGTCGAGTCCACTCCCTCAAGGATGTTGGGTCTCGCTCTCTTCAGGCAGCGCAACGCTCATCGCATGCCGCTCCTGAAATCGGAGGGTTCAAGTCACTTCGCGGGCTCGACAAGCGGCTTGCCTTTGTCGACGATATGGACGGTCAACATCTTGAGCGTCTTGTCTCCGGCAATCTTGAAGCCGGCGTGGGGGACGTCGCGCGTGTTGATCGAGACCCGGCCAGTCGGAAACGGCACCTCTTTGCCATCGGGAAGGGCCAGGGTGGCGCCTTCGAGAACGTATACGGCCTCTTCTCCGTGGTGGGTATGTCTTGCCAGTTCGTTACCGGGCGGCACGTCGACCACGCTTACGATGATCTCCATGTCCGTGCCGGTTAGATCGGCGCGCTTTAACTCCTGGCGATTTGTCTGGGCGTTTGCGGAGACGGTGAGTGCGAATAAAAAGGCGGCTGCTAATTGAAACATCCTCTTCTCCCGCTGAAATGAGCGCGCAAGGCGCTGTTTGAAAGGCGCTAATCAAACACGTTGAAGAGCACCAGTGCAAGTTGCGGCGCAACAAAATAATCGCATTCACTCCCTCAGGGACAACGTATTCTCGGCAGCTGCGACGGTCCGCTTCGGGTCACAAGCAGCGGTCACGGCAAGCGCAGCGCGGCTTCCGGTCTCCCTCCGATAGCCGACATCGCAACGGGGTCGACCTTGTTCAGCTAAGGGCCACATCCGGACATTTCCAAACGCGAGCCCGTGGGCTCGACCACACTCGTTTTAGCTTAGGGAGCGCTCGACTCGTTCGCTTCTGCTTGGCAAGACCGTTGTCTCAAACCATAATCTACTTTCAGTAGCATAGCTCGCTAGGGCCGTCCGACTGGAGCTTTTGCCGGACCTGCTCCTCGGTGACCGGTTGATTTCCCGCTATGAAAGCTGGGCCCTTGCTCGGCTCTGCGGTCACCACGGCCGCACCGGCGCCATCCACGGCAAGCACGGGCGTTGTTGGCCTCGGTCGCGCGGATCTTCGTCAACGTCTAGTTCTTCCCGTCTCCTCGGCGCAGGCGAGACCGAGACCACAGGACAGCAGTATTGCCGTTATCATCGCGAGACTGCGCATGCGTTCCTCCTCCATTTGGCTGAACGCTAACGATTTGCTTCAGCTTCGGTTCGGGGATTTCGCGCTCATTCGCTTGCACCGCCGCAGCGTAGATCTGTGAAATGCGTTGGCCCCAACGCGCGTATGCCGTCAGCGACCACAAGCGGGCTCGTCATCTCTCCGCTGGGCAGCACGTCCCGATCTGAAAAGATGAACCATCGGGCAACTGACGAAAACACCATGTACCTATTCCTATCGACAGTTCGTAAAATGCCTTCCTCGTGCCACTTGAAGGCGCGGCTGGTCACTTCCGCCGCCACCACACCCTTTCCAGTGTTCATGGTTCTGCCCGTCAAGTCGACTTCGAAAGGCGCTGATGTCTCTTGACCGCCAATCGAGCACTCGAGCACGAGCGTCTCGGCATCTGCATCGGCGACAGCCAGCGCCTCGGCGCAGAGCACTCCCGCGGCAACAATTGTCACAGTCCATGCATCCATCGAATACTCCGCCTTAAGCACGCAAAGCCGGGCCAAGCGTTCAAACTACGATAGCGATCGGCCGCTCAGCTTATTTCGTCGCATCGTCATTTTCAGTCAGACGGCTTCTCGCCTGAGCCGGCGCCTCCTCGCTCGGTCTGAGCCGTCGGCGTGCGGCGGCTTTCGATCACCGGGCTGAGACGCGAGCTTTTTGAGCTGCCGCAAGTCAGCCGCCGCTTCCGCCAGCAGCCAATCCCGAAACTTCGCAATCTTCGGCAGCGCCGAAGTCGCCTTCGGGCATACGATCCAGTAGGTCTTTGACACGGAAAGTGGTTCTGGGAAGGCCATCACGAGCCGGCCATTCATCAAATCCCAAGCCGCCAATGTGGTGCGCGCAAGTGCAATGCCCTGCCCATTGATTGCAGCATCGATCACCATGCTGGCCCGATTGAGCACCGGACCGTGGGTGACGCCTGCGTCATCAATGCCAACGCCGCGCAACCATTTTTCCCAATCTGAACGGCTGTCGAGATGGATCAGGGGATACTTCAGAATATCGGCTGCTCCGCCAAGGCGTCGTCGACTGGACAAGAGCTTTGGGCTGCATACGGCAAAGAGCCGTTCGGCACCAAGCCTGACAGCATCAAGACCCGGCCAATTGCCATCGCCATGACTCACGGCGAGATCAACTTCCTCGCGCGCGAAATCGACGTGATGCAGGGTTGCGGAGACTCGAAGATCAATTCCCGCATGAGCCTCGGCAAAATGGCCCAGCCGATGAACCAGCCATTTGGCTGCGAAATCTGGCGAGGTACTGACCGTCAGAACGCCAGCGCTTTGTCGCTGCAGCAGACGCTCCGTCCCCGCGGCAATACGATCGAGCGCGTCGCGCACGACAGCGAGATAGCCCTGCCCTGCTTCGGTGATGATAAGCCGCTGGCGTTCACGATTGAACAGCTTGATCGCCAGCTCCCCTTCCAGCGCCTTCACCTGATGGCTGACGGCCCCTTGTGTAACGCACAGCTCCTCCCCCGCGCGCGTAAGGCTTTCGAGCCAGCGACAATTCGAAATCATGGGTTTAGGAGGGGTTCGATGTCAACGCGTTTTGCCAGCAGCGCTCACCTTCCCCGGCTTTGGCGCGCCACGACGTCCAAGGGTCATCAAAGCAATTCATGGCACGCTCTGCTCGACCGATTGCTTGCTTGCAGCGAGCGAAGCCACCAGCGCGCCGGCCTACGGGCAATCGCGATGACCCACACCTGCTTGCCGACCTCGGGCTCACCCGCGAAGAGGCCCTCGAGCAGGCCAATACGCCGTTCTGGCGATGATGCGCGCTACTGAAGGAGCACCCATGCAATCCATTTCGCGCCGCGAGGTCCTGCCCAGTGCAACTCAACTGACTGCCATTGCTGCGGCTGGCACGCTGAGCCCGGCCGATTCCGCACCGGCTGACGCGGCCGCCGAGATTGCCAGGTTCACAGCCGGCGTCATCCCCGACGCCGGCAGGATCGCAATCGATCTGCCGGAGATCGCGGAAAATGGCAATGCCGTCCCGCTCGCGGTCGATATCGACCACCCGATGACACCCGAAAGCCACGTCGTCGAAGTGCTCGTGGTCGCCGAGGCCAACCCCTGGCCGCGCATTGCCAGATTTCATTTCACGCCCATGAGCGGACGGGCAATGGTCGCGACCCGGATCCGGCTTGCGGGCACGCAGACCATTCAGGTCCTGGCCAGGACCAGCGAGAACCGAATCCTTACGGCTCAAAGGCAGATCAAGGTCACCATCGGCGGTTGCGGCGGCTGAGCCATTTCAGGAGGTGTTTGTGACCAACAAGCCACGCATCAAGATTCCCGATCAGATCCGCAAAGGAGAGATCATTCGGATCAAAACCCTCGTCGCGCACGAAATGGAGAATGGCCTGCGCCGCGATCAGGCTGGCAAAGTCATTCCGCGCAAGATCATTAATCGGTTTTTGTGCAGCTTCAACGGAAAGCCCGTATTTGCCTGCGACCTCGAACCGGCCGTAGCCGCCAATCCATATCTCGTGTTTTCGGTACGGGTCGATGAGAGCGGCCTCTTCAATTTCACCTGGACCGGCGACGACGGCACCGTAATCACCGCGGAAGAGAGGGCTGTCACCTTACGAGGCGCGTTGACGCTTCGCTGGCGACCTGCCAAGGAGTCCTGCTACCATGATTTTTGCACGTAGCCGGATAGTGATTGGCGCAACACTCGCCCTGCTCGCGGCATCGTTCCTCATTTTTCGGTGCGATCCTGCTCGAACAGAACGATGAATGGGCCATCCAGCGTGCCCGCTACATGACGCTGGAGACCATCGCGCCGTTGAGCGATGATCCAACCGTCAGCCTTCAGGCTATCACAAGCTGATCAGCCCGGCCCATGCCGGTGAACGCGGTGACCCGCCGCCAGCTACACCACGCAACGGGACACGATCCGATTGGCAAACGGATAAGAGACCTGCCGCTTAGCCGCGAGCGAATTGAGCGGGCATCGATATAGAGCTACGTGCGCCTCGTCGCCCGCGATCTTCATAGAGCGAGACACCGGAGCGGCCTCACACTCGTGTTCGCCAGCGCAAGTTGCTTCTGCTCGGCATACTCCTCTGGCTTGGCCAACATGGAGAATGGCAGTTGAGCTTAAGTTCTGATGGCACTCCGCTTTTCGAGATGTCCGGTCCAATCATGAAAAATTTGAAGCTCCTACCGCTGGCTTTCTCGCGGTCCTGGACGCTTAATTGCAACAACCACCGCTTTGGATCGGCGGACACGGCATTGATCGATAGGAGCAGAACACACAACAATCGCTGGCGAGGGGTTTGAGGCGCTTTCCGCAGCCCTCGCAGTCATAATAAAACCGACAGGCATTTCTTGATGGCCGCACTCCGGGCAAGTGAGGGTAGATTCAAGCTATAGTCCCTGTCATTCTTGCAAAGAGGCTCGCTGTCTCGCAGGCGCTTGCTACGGAAGGCGTCGGCGGCGGGTTGTGCTGATCCACCCGTCCATTTCCCTGCACAGTTTACCAAATATGTTGACTAAAGCGACCCTCGCGTCCCAACCCCCGTCCTCACTGGCGCATCGCTTATGGTCAACCCGGAAGTCCGATTTGGGTCGGCGAGCTAGTGACTGGCCAGTCACGCAGGTGTTGGAGCGCCGACGAGGTCGCCGATAAAGAAATGCGACATGTGGGCGACAGCTTCAGGACTGTGATAGTCACCGAATTCGGCAGTAGCTTCCTTGCCGGCATACATGCGGGCGATTCCTGCGCCACCGGGGTGATGGGGTGCCCACTCCGTGATATCGTAGACTTTTGCCCGGATGATGACCCAGCAGTCGTCGCGCGTTTTGTGCCGGGCGACTTCTTCGCGCGTGACCGGGCGTGGAGCCCTGGCGGGAGCAGCCGGTGTCCAGAGCTCGCTCGTGGTCGCGGGGTAGTTGGCCTTTGCGGCGCGGCGGAAGTCCCACGGCCCCAATCTCTTGGGAGGCAATTCGGCGCCGATGTTGCGGGCATCGTACGCATAGATCCAGGAGTCGTCCTCGCCACCGCGCTTGTCGTGGGCAAAGGCAGGGCTCACACGCTCGTCGATTTTCTCAAGTAGCGCCTTCTGCTCAGCGGTGTCCTTGGCGCGCAAATGGTCGAAGGCGAATTTGGATCCGAGTTGGAAACGGGTCGCGCGATAATGCCGCACGCGCTCGTAATGCAGCAGCGCCGTCGCCACGTCGTCCTTATGCAGCGCGAAGGCGCTGGCGAGCGCGGCGGCGTCCTCGAAGGACTGCGCAGCGCCCTGGCCAAACGTCGGCAGCATCGGGTGCGCCGCGTCCCCGAGCAGACAGATGCGGCCTTGCACCCAGGTTTCGAGCGCGTCGCGATCGTAGAGGCCCCACTTCGTGGGACGGACGATCGCCCCCGCCAGAGCAACCAAATCGTCGCGGCTGGGGCTCCCATCGAACGCCTCGCCCACCTCGCGAATGATCTCCTTCCGACCGACGGGAAACCAGTCGCCCTCCTCCTGCTCGAACGCGGCAGAGTCGGGCTCGTAGCGGGCGATCCAAACGTTCAACAACTCGCCGCCGCGCACCCAGTATGTCGTCGCCCCGCTCCTCTCGGTCCGGTGGCGGTCCATGCTGAAGGAGTCGATGGGATTATTGTCCAGCGGGCTGCCGTCAGCCTTGCGGAGCGAGGCGACCACCGCCCGCGGAATAAGTCCACGGAAGCAGGTCACCTCCGTCCAGCGCTTCGGACGCGGGTTCGGCCACGCCAGCTGCAATGTTGCAGAGTTGATCCCGTCGGCACCCACGAGAACCTCTCCCGTGGCGCTTCGGCCGTTCGCAAAGGTCGCCACTACCTCGCCGGCGCTCTGACGCAGCTGCGTCAGCCGAGAGTCCATGTGCACGGTGATCGGGCATGGCGCCATGCTGTCGGGACCGAACTCGAACACCCGCTTATACAGGCACATCAATAGGTCCAGCCTGTGCATATGATGAAATCCGGCGCTATCACCTGCGGCGGTGACATGATCGAACGGCCTCTGCGTCACCGTCCCATCGGCGTTGAACTGCCGTGTCAACTCCAGAATTGCAGCCCGGCCACCCTCGATCACCCCGTCGGGGCCACTGGGATCCCCGCCATCCAGGTCAACGCCCAGCCAACGACATATTCGCGCCCCGTTGGGCGGTACGTTCAACCCGGCGCCTGCGGTGCTCGGCACCTTGGTTTGCTCGTAGACCTCGACCGAGGCGAAGACGCCGGACTGCCGCAGGGCCAATGCCGTCATCAACCCGCCCATTCCTGCGCCGATGATCACTGCCCGCATCTGTCGCCCTTCCGAAGTAAGCGAACGCACCGATTACCCAGCTCGTGGCGGAGTACGGTGGGTGCCGCACGAATTAACTCGAGAGTAGCTTCGGGTGGGCCAGCAATAAAGCACCTTCTGGCGGAACCGGACGTCCTAACTTCACAATCCCTGCGAGCCCGCAATTACCATGCTCGAGCTATTTATGGCACGGTCCCGTATGCTCGGAGTGGGTAGCCGCCCGTACCCCAAACGACTGAACCGTTTCGCAATTGCAAGTGATTATCGCGAGCAAAGTTCGCGGTTGATTGAGCCGGAAATGCGGCTTAATCGGACGAACATCTCGATCCGATTGGGCAGTCATGAATCGCACTTTGAAGTTGGCAGCCGGCAGCATCGTGGTCGGCTGCCTTGTATTACTGCTGAAGTATGTCGCGTATCTAGTTACCGGAAGCGTGGCCCTCTATTCGGACGCCCTTGAAAGCACGTTAAATGTCGCCGCGGCTATCTTCGCATTCACTGCGGTAAGGATCAGCGCGGCGCCCGCCGACGCAAACCATCCTTATGATCATCATAAGGTGGAATACCTGTCCGCAATCGCGGAAGGCGTTCTCATCGTTCTCGCAGCGCTGTTCATATTCTACGCAGCCTACGAGGGCTTCTCCCGACCCAAGTCGCTCGAAGCCCCCCTGCTCGGTCTTCTTATTAACTCTGGTGCGAGCGCCGTGAATGCGTCCTGGTGCGTAATCCTCGGGCGTTATGGTCAGAAATGGCGGTCTCCCGCCCTGCTCGCGGAAGCCAAGCATCTCTGGACCGATGTGGTCACATCGGCAGGGGTACTTGTCGGTGTGGCCCTGGTCTGGTTGACGGGCTATCTCTTGCTTGACCCGACGGTGGCAGCGCTCGTCGCGATTAACATCCTGTGGACCGGTTGGCGCCTCATTGCGCGAGTCCATTGGCGGTCTGATGGACGAGGCGCTGCCGGAACCTACACTGGCAAAGGTGCGGAACATCATCTCCTCGCATGCGGGCGGCGCGGTCGAAGCCCATGATCTCAGGACCCGGCATGCCGGACGGGCAAACTTCATTGACTTTCATCTCGTCGTGCCCGGGAGCATGACCGTTTCCGAATCGCACGATCTCTGCGACCGGATCGAGGCTGCTCTGAAAGCGGAAATCGACGACGCGATGATTTCGATTCACGTGGAGCCGGAACAAAAGGCCAAGCATCCCGGCGTGGTGCCCATCGTTTGAGACGGTGCGCGGGTAAATGCCCACCCGAACCACGCCTTCATCAGGAATGGCTCACAGCCGCCGGCATAGCCGATTTTATTCCCCCACACCGGGCAAAAATTTTTCCGGTGAACCGATTGAAGTGACCGGCCAGATCGGTAGCTTCGCTGTCAATCAATAATTGAAGGCGGGCTGTGAGGCCGGTGCAGGCCGCCTATCGCCGCTGCGGCGAGCGTTCTCGCGCTCCGGCTGTCCACATCGACTCACCTCCAGGAACGACCACCAGCTGGGGCCGTTCGACATTGCGTGACAAATGCCATCCGTACTGAGCGACCAGTGAGCGTGCTTCTCGTCGAGGACGATCCTCTCATCCGCGAGTTCGTCGTCGAAGCCCTGCGCGAGGCCGGCTATCATGTCATCCATGCGAGCACGGGCGAGGAGGCGCTGGCCTGGTGCAAGCGGCACGCGGCGGACGTTCTCGGCACGGACATCCGACTGCCCGGGGAGGTCGACGGATGGCAGATCGCGGAGCGTTGCCGCGAACACGACCCGGACCTGCCGGTCATCTACGCCACCGGCTTCTCCCCCACTACACCACGCCCGGTGCCGGGCAGCCGCACGTTGAGGAAGCCCTTCCATCCGGACGAGATCGTACGGATGGTTAAAGAGCTCGGCGGCGGGAACCGGACGTCACCGCACTAGGGGGAATGCTCCGACGCCAACCGCCGCGCTTCGACGTCACTGCTGGTCCGGCTTCTTGGCGGGCGGGCCGCTCTTGTTCCCAGGCAGCCCCTTGATGTTGGACGTGTCCTGCTGCTGCACCGTCGGATTCTGCTGGTTGAGTGTCGAGCTTGAGCCAACGGTCTCTCCCGGCTTTGCCGCCGGACCGTTCTTGTTTCCAGGCTGGCCGGTTATGCCGGCGCCTGAGTTCTGCGCGCTCGGCGCGGACGAGACATCCGGCTTGCTCGTCTGCGCAAACGCGGCCGGAGCCGATATCGCCAGAGCGAACACGAGAGCGCTCGCGATGCACCTCATCTCGAATCCTCCTTTTGAGCTTCGGAATCGCTGACTGCGACTCCCTGGAGCCCGAACGTGCGGTTGTGTCGAGCGTTCCTAGCAGGCGTCGCCGTTCTGTCAGGTCCGCTAGGCCGACTTCCGCCGCGCCCCCGCGGCCGGCTTCTTCGCCGCCGCTTCCTTCACCGGCTTCTTGCCGGCGATCGGCATCAGCATCTCCTTTTGGCCGGCTGCCGGCTTGCGCGGCTTCTTGGCCGGCTTGGCGGCCTTTGCCGGCGCGGCTTCCCGGCCGACGCTCTGGCGCAGCGCCTCCAACAGGTCGACGACGTTCTCGCCTTTCGGCCGCTCCTTGGGATGGATGACCTTGCCAGCGCGCTTCTGGTTGATGAGTTCCACCAGCGCGGCTTCGTAATGGTCCTCGAACTTCTCCGGATCGAACCGGCCGGCCTTCTGGTTCACGATGTGCTTGGCGAGCTCCAGCATGTCCTTGGTGACCTTCACGTCCTGGATTTCGTCGAAATACTCGGCCTCGCTACGCACCTCGTACGGATACCGCAGCAGCGTCCCGACCAAGCCCTTGTCCATCGGCTCGAGCGCGATGATGTGCTCGCGGTTGGTCAGCACGACCCTCCCGATCGCGATCTTGTCCATCTCGCGGATGGTCTCGCGGATCACCGCGAAGGCATCGTGACCGACCTTGCCGTCCGGACGCAGGTAGTAGGGGCGGATGAGGTAGCGTGGGTCGATGTCGGTGCGATCCACGAACTCGTCGATCTCGATAGTGCGCGTGGACTCCAGCGCGATCTCCTCGAGCTCCTCCTTGGTGACCTCGATGAACTGGTCCTTCTCGAGCTGATAGCCCTTGACGATGTCCTCGTTTTGCACCTCGTCGCCGGTGTCCGCATCGACTTTGAGATACTTGATCCTGTGGCCGGTCTGGCGATTGAGCTGGTCGAATGAAATCTTTTCGCTCTCCGATGTAGCAGGGTAAAGTGCTACCGGACAGGTCACCAGGGATAGACGCAGGAAGCCTTTCCAGTTGGCTCGGGGGCCATGAACGCGGAACTCCGGGAATTGTTCTCCGATACAAGACGAACGAGGCACCTCAGTTCCGACGCTGGTGCCGACAGCGTCGTCAATGTTTCTCACCCCGAACGATCTCGCCAGCGGCCAGATGAGAAGCAGTCCATCGAATACGACCCAAGGGCGGCGCCAGCCTCTCCTTCCAAGGTCAGAACCCCGAGCCGAACGCCCGCCACGATCGCGAGCCACAGAAAGAGATTGGGTGCCCGAGCTACGTTGATCGCACCCTGTTTGGCGATCGCGGAAAACCTATCGCATAACTGAGTGCACGCTATTTCTCATCGGAACGCGCTAGCACGGCAAAATCTGAATTGCTGCGTCCCTTGCTCCTGCGGATCGGGCGCTTGCTCGACAATGGAATAGCCCTCGTGGGCCTGGACGAACGCTCGCTCAGCTAACCAATTACGCTGGTATTTCACTAGCTTTTCCGTCGAGGTCCTTAGCCCTCCAGGTCCATTGTCACTCAGAAAGATGTTTGGATCTCTGGCTTGGAGGCATCATCGCTGATCGGCACGCGATGCCAAACCAGCGCGGCTTGATGGTTACGATTGCGTCCGGGACGTATTGTATGGCGCCGTTCGAGTGGACGAGATCGATGTCACCACATTTTGAAACAATTCATGACGAGAACCCGTCAACGCGCTTGCTGAGAGACTCACACAGGCGTCTGATAGTGGCGGGCGCAGGCTTCGAGAGCATCCATGGGCAACGAACTCGTCGTTCGAAAGTCCAGCCTTCCAGCGGCTCAAAAAGTGTGTAGAGCCGCCCAGTACGTTCGTATGTCTACCGAACGGCAGCAGTATTCGATCCAGAACCAAGCTGCGGTGATCGCCGCTTATGCGCACGCGCACAATCTGACGCTTGTTCGAACCTACAGAGACGAGGGCGAGAGTGGTCTCCTGATCAAGAATCGAGCCGGTCTCATTCAACTTCTAGAAGACGTACAAGCGGGAGAGGCCGATTTTGCTCATGTCCTGGTTTATGACGTGAGCCGCTGGGGCCGCTTTCAGGATGTGGACGAAAGTGCGCACTACGAGTTTCTCTGCAAACGAGCCGGCATCAGAGTGGCCTACTGTGCTGAGCAATTCGACAACGACGGGAGCATGCTCGCCAGCATCGTCAAGAACATCAAACGAGTCATGGCGGCCGAGTACAGCCGGGAGCTTTCGGCCAAGGTCTATGCCGGTCAATGTCGGTTCGCTCGGCTCGGCTACAAACCTTGCGGCAAGGTTGGCTATGGTCTGGTTCGGGAGCTTGTTGACGAGAAAGAGCAATCGAAGGGCGCGCTGAAGAAAGGAGAGCGCAAGTATCTTGCAACTGATCACATCCGAGTGCGCCCCGGTCCCCCGAAGGAGGTGGCTGCTGTCAGATGGATATTTAGTCGGTTCTTGGAAGTGAAGTGTGAGACGGTAGTAGCTTGGGAGCTGAACAAGCGGAAGGTGCCAACTCGCACGGGGAAGCCGTGGACACGCGTGATGGTCGGCGCGATCCTCAGAGACGAGAGTTACATCGGCAATCTCGTTTTCAACCGCCGCTCATGGAAGCTGCGTCAAATCCGCTCGTACAATCCTCCTGAACAGTGGATCAGGGCTGAAAACTGCCTTGAGCCGATAATCGAGCGCGCTGTCTTCACAAGAGTTTCTAAGTTCATCCAAGAGCGGCGCGTCGATCTGACCGAGGATGAGATGCTTGTGCGGTTACGCCGAACCCTGCACAAGGAGGGGCGGTTAAGCATCAGCATTATCGACCGTACGCCGGGCCTACCCTGTGTGGCGACTTGTCAGACCCATTTCGGCAGCATGCGGAATCTCTATCGCTTGCTCGGCTACACGCCCAAGCGGAACTATGAATTTCTGGAATTGCGGCCTCTCTGGTCGGGGCAAAAAGTAGAACTCGCGGCTGGGATTGGCGCGGCCGTGCGAAAGGCGGGCTGTCGTACGAGTACGGGAGGCTGGACAGATTCGTTGCGTGTGAATGGTACCACTTGTGTTTCGGTTAGGGCGGCTCGCTGGACTCCGGGAAAGGAGGAAACTCATTCGCCGCATTGGACCATTCAATGCGACGCGCACGTGCCTGCTGGGTGGATTGCTGCCATCAGGCTATCTGAGCATAATGAGGCTGTACTGGACTATGTGTTGTTGCCGACAGATGGCAGAGTGAAGCGAACCATCAGATTCTCGGAGGCGGCCCGCGAACGTCGCTCAATTGTCTCATTCAAAACACCCGACGCTCTCGTGCGCGCAATCACCCGGAGGCTAACCAAGAAAAACCGTGCTTCCCGAGCCATGCCAGCCCCGATGAGCAAGCTACCGAAAGTAGCCCAGCCCAAAGCCAAGAACGGCCCCGCGCGGCACTGATCGAACGCAGGTAGAGGAATGCACCGAGTAGAGGGCCGTAGTTTCTTCGAAAGTCTCCATTGAGTTTCGCAATCTTCGACAGCTCGGAAGAGACCTCGACTTCATCCGCCATGACGCTGGTTCCTTCGAATGTGGGTAGAGCCAGCACCCTATGAACCACTGTTTTGCCCGACGGAGCAAGTGGAAATTTCGGTATATCGAAAATTTTGTTTGGACGGAGCACGCAAGCCGCATCAATGTATTGGGCTCCTGCCGGCGAGTTCGTCCGGTTCCTAATTTTGAAAGCGTTGCGCGTAGTCGATCAACAAGGCCAATCGCGACCCTTGACCAAGAGCTGGCCTTTTCTCCACAAGGCGGTTCTAAAGCTAGCGGCTTGCTTCGGCGCTCCTCCCGCGGAATCATCCGAGATGGGCACCAAGTCGCGAGAATACCTATTCGGGGCGACGGTCCGGATCCTCGCCGAACGTGCGCGGGACGCTCGCAAGGATGCCGACACCTTGGCTTGTCAGGCCTGGAACGCGCGAATGCTTGGCTTCCAGGGACCTGCCCAGCCCTCCCCAGCCCTTGGCGGTGCCCTGAACGCGGGCTACCGCTATCTTGAGGTAAAGTGCCTCGGGTGCGACACGCACCAGACAGTCCCGCTGGACATCGTGCGGCGGCCGAAGACCACCCCTATCCATGAGCTAGAGCGTTATATGCGCTGCAAGCGATGCTCAGAACTTCAGGAGCGCCCATTCAAGCGTAGTCATCTTGTGGCATTGCGAACCACGAAGATTTCCACCAGCAATCCGCCTTCTGTTTGGTGGCCGGGGGAGCGTCAAATGAAGCTGACTGACCAAGGGCCATATTCCAGCCCAGAGGCCGCAGCGCGCAAGCTGATCGAGCTCGCTGCGGGCATCGAGGTCCAGGATTGCTGCCCGCTCAGTAAAGCAGCATCAGCGACATCCACGCCGCCAGCGACGCGCAAAGACCAATTCCCAGGTAAGGCAATGCTAGGCGCATCGGGCTTCTCCTCCGAAACGCGAATATGGATCAGTGTCGCACGCCGGTCGGCCGACGACTACGAATCCAGAGTTGCACCGGGTCGCTTCGGGGCTGCATGATGCGCCTCGACCATTCGAAGAAACGGCTCCCGCATCCTTGGGGCGCTGAAGCAGGGGACGGATGCTGGAGCCGTTCCTCGGATACCTGACGCCAGCGCGAATCCTCACCTGTGCTCTTTCTACCGACAATGCAGTAGCTCGCGCGTGGTCTGAGCCACCAGTAATCGACAATTTGACTCTCGCCGGCGCCGCGCTTCGATGGCGGCATGACCAAGGCAGAGAACCGAGCGGCCGCCAAGGCGTATCACCAGGAGCGGATGCGCAAGATCAGCGAAGAGGCGCGCGCCAAAGCGGTCGAGGCAGAGCTCGGCGAGCTGGATCTATTCCGCCGATACCTCATGCAAGGCGGGCTCGGCCACACCCGGCCGCTGATCGATGCGATCGACGACTATGCCGAGCAAATCACCGGGGATCGGACCGCGCTGCACGGGAAGCCCTCAAGCATCGGGCCAGCAAGGCGCTGATGTCCTGGTCCCGCAAGCTGAAGAGAGATCAATAAGAGGATGACACGCCCAAGCTTGGATCCCCAAAAGACGGCCCCGACCCTGGGGGTTCTTGGGCGTGTGAGAGGGCCAGGGCCGTTGGAGGTGCTCGGGCGGTAATGGGATCGCCAAGCGTTGCCACCTTATCCCGCCATCACGGCGTTCCTCTGTTCGGTTCAGCATCAAGTACGGCCGCTTCAGAGCAGGCAAAGAGGCCGCCCGCTGAGGCGGCGTGAAACTACGGTGCCAGGAAAAACTGGCAACTCGGCTCATTGCGAGTTGTTATTCTGACCTTGATCATTCTGATTGCCGTCGGAATGCACCACGCGACCACCGGATGATGCGATCGCGCCTGACGTCAACGACGTCGAGAGCAGCACAGTCATGGCTGGAGGCGTTACGGCTGCAAACTTCCCACAGATCTTCAAAAATTCTCGCCGATCGTTGTCTTCCATCTCAGACATGGTATCACTCCATGTGCTCTGGATATTTTCAACGGCTTATAATTAAACTATTTATCCAGATTATAAATAAAATAATGCGCAGCTTTGATCACGAAGTGTAGCACAGCAGCCAAGCTGTCTCTTTCCTGCGCATAGGAACATTCCGGGAAACGAGAACAGAGGCTCCCCAGCGTGAACCGCCGGGCCGCTTGTCAGTGGCTCAGCCGTGCTGCGGCGGTTGTAGCTGCTCCAGTGCACCCTCGATCACTCGGAGGTCCTCAAGTAAAGCATCTCTTGAATGAGCCGGGTCAACGCCCGATGTGGACTCTAGCTGTTCGAGCAACTGGCGCCGGAGCTCTCGCATATTCTCCAAGGCTTGACGGTTCTTCAGGCGCACGTAAGCCGAAACGATCGATTCAATGCTTGTTGCCAACGGGTAGGTCCCAATACAAAATTCTAAAACAGGTTGTATCGTAACCCTTCCGGGAAAATCTGGTATATACACTTTTTTGTTAGGGGAGAGAGCGCGGCATGGCTGAGGACCGACTGAGCGCGAGAGGACGTCTAAATTCGGCCGTTGTGTAAGTTTTGATACGTTGCGCGCCCATGGATCCTGCTACTCTCCCGAGACCGCGGGGGCAAAGCATGGACAATCTGAAGAACGCGCTGGGAGAGCTCGAAGCGCCGATTTGTCCCGACTGCCACGTCAACATGAGGTGGTTTCGATCAGAGCTGGTGCGAGACACGCCGGTGATGATCGCTCACCTCTTCGTCTGCCCAAATTGCAAACGCGCTCAGCGGACTGAAACGAAGTTCACATCGCGCTCGGTTCCACCAGAAAAACTGGCTGCGCCCCGCTTCCGTGTGATCGTAGGGGGCAAATAAGCCACCGACTAAGGCCGCCTACAATTGCGAAACCAAGAGGGCAACGCATGCGATCACCGTTGCCGTGCTGAAGGTCACTACGACAAGGGCTTGTTCGCTGCGGGCTTTCAGTGCGGCATCATCCATCGATGTCCAACCGAAGAAAGCCCATCTGGTTTCTTGGAATCTAACCTTTGTTAACCTCGCTCCAGAACAAAATAGGGCCACTGAGGTCGGAAACAGGCCAGTGCCTGGCCTCATGCCATGCCACCTCACTCGTCCGGCAGCTCCTCGCCCCGATGCAGCGTGATCGGCGCGGAGTTCGCATGCGCTGTGGATGCGAATACCTTGGCCACGCTGCCTCGGAAGGTGGTAGGCGTGCTTCTTTTTACGCCTGCCGAAGAGCTTAGGCTGATCTATGCCGGTTCAGCAGATGAACCAAAGCTCGCCGGCCGACGTACGTCAGCTCGCCGAGCAATTGCGCGAAAAGATGGTCGTTGAGATCGGTTAGCCTGTTCTTTGTCATTTGGTCTTCCTTCGCTCAAAGCGCGGAATGCGCATCGAGAAGCCGAATCCTGAATCGCGGCGGCGCGTAGACGCACTTAGCCATCAGGATTTCTCATTCCGCGCGAACAGCATTTGAGTCGCAGGAGGACTGCAGGCATGCAGGCCGCTCATGCCATCCCGCCTTGCTGCCAGTCCTGGGTCGCCTGTTCCAGCAGCCCATCAGCATCGCCAATGCCGGATTCGGCGGGGTCTCGCTCCCGGTCGTTCAGCTCGCCAAGAAGGACAGAAGTTAAGGCCCATGGGGTCCGCCCCGGCGGAACGTGGAGGCTCCAGCCTCGTTGATGCTCAGGAGTTATGATGAGCTTTAGCGACTGGCGCTTTTACGGGTTCGTGGCTGGCTGCTTGGTTGCAGCAGCGCTACTTCTTGCATTGCTTATAGGGGGCGAGGTCGCCGGCCCGCAAGTTGCTGAGGTGCATCATCGTCCGACGTCAGAAAATCGAGACTGAGTTTATTTTTCAACAACGCCCGTTATTGCCTCGAACGGCACACGGCAGCCGTCCAGGATCTAGTGTGATGATGAACGACAACTCTATTTCCAAGCCGGCCAGCGCCGCTCAACTAGCGGCAGAAAAGATGTTTCGCCAAGCTGAACCCGAGGTTTCAGAATACATAAAGGCGCAGCAAGCGTTCGGCGCTAATCGGGAGCGGCTCCGGGACGAGCGGCTTGCCCGTGAGGCGGTGGCTCCCACCCATTTGGCCCCAACTCCCGAATTGCCCGACGACACGCCTCTTGCAAACGTGCGTCTGCCATCGCGTGTACAAAACGCGCTTCAGGCCGCCGGCTTCAAAACGGTCGGGGAGGTCCGCGATGCGACTGACAAAACGCTAGTGAGCTTGCAAGATCTCGGTAAGAAGTCAGTATCGGAGCTGCGCGACACCCTCGGCCTGCCTTCGACGGAAGGAGTGAGACCCTGCCGATAGTACTTGCGAGTCTATCTCGGACCAGCTTTTGCCTGCGCATCAGGCCGTGTACCTATACCCGGCGGCGTCATGTGACTGGTGCCTACGTCCGCTTTGCTCCTATATAGCGACCAAGTTTGTGCAGCAGCGCAGTATGTCGGGATGGGCCAACAGCAGACTGAGCATCGAACGTTTTATTGCTGCTATCATGAATGAGGAGCGGGAGGTCCGGCGCGTCAATCGAGATACTTGCGAAGGATTTCGATGAGCCGATCCGGCCCCGTCTGCGGCGGCATGAAGCCGAGGTATTCGCCGTTCCGTCCCATCAAATAAATGACACCCGAGTGATCGATGGAATACTCGCCGCTCCGGTTGTCTTCCACCTTCCCGTAGTACGCCTTGTAGGAATTGGCGAGTTCCTTGGTTGTTTTGGAAGATCCAGTCAGCCCGATGAAGCTGGGGTGAAACGCTTCAAGGTAGTCGGCAAGCACGTCCGTGTCACGCTCGGGGTCGATCGTAATGAAGATCGGTTGAATGCTTTCGGCTTTGGAACCGAGCGCGTCCAGCGCCTGCGTGATTGCCATTAGGTCGGTCGGGCAGACATCAGGGCAGAAGGTGTAGCCAAAATAGATGATCATCAGCTTGCCACGAAACTCGGTGTCGCTGCGTATCTTTCCGTGCTGGTCAGATAGGGTGAACGTTCCACCGATTGGCCCCCGGGCGTACATCAGGTCGTCCATCATCTCCGCGGCCGAGGGTTGCGGTTCGGCGACCGCCATCGCAGCGCCAATAACCGACGCAGCCACAACAAACACGCACGCCGCCAGCTTGGTCACCGCGCGCCCCGTTAATCAGATACCGAACGTTATCCGTGTGCCCGTCGTTGTAGTGAGCACTTTGCCCGGCATCTGGCGCTGCGCTTCCTGGGTGAAGTTCAGCCCGCTACAGTGCATCGGGATCACCACGTCAGGATTAAGGTTGGCGATCTCAGCGACAACCTTCGTGAGATAGTCAGCCGGTGCCGGCCCGAGATGGAAGCCGCCCATGATGGCATGAACCTTGTCAATACCGGACACTGCCATCGCCTGGCGCACCGAATTGACGATGCCGACATGGCCGCAGGAAGAGATGACGATTAGGCCCTTGTCTCTCAGATTGAAGCAGGTTGCGTGCTCATGGATATGTTCGTCGGGCACGACCTTGCCTTCCATCTCTGCCGGCAAATAGTGGCTGGCATTGCAGCCGGCACCGTCCTTGATCTGAAATCCCACCAAGCTGTTCGGAAGCACTTTCTCGATGCTGCTGCGGGTAATCTTGCCGGTGGTGAAGGCCTGACCTCCGATCACGACTGGAGCTTCGCACAGCACAACCTTCACGTTTTGTTTGACAATGTCCCGGCGGTCGAGAGTGCCAAAGTCGGCGAGGTCGCCTCCGGCACCCATCTTAACGTAGCGCGGGCAAAAATTGTCCTCGCCGCCGGCATACATTGTGAGGTCAACCGGTAGATCCTTGCGGTGCCGCTCCAGGAAGCCGAGCAGGCCGCCCCAATGGTCAAAGTGGCCGTGGCTCATGATCAGCGCGTCGATTTTAGAAGGATCGAGCCTGAGAAGCTCCATGTTGCCGTTGATCGCTTCGGGTGTCCAACCGAAATCGAGAAGGAAAGTTTTCCTCTCATTGCCGCGCTGCGGCTCCAGGTACAGCGACAACCCCCATTCGCTATGCAATGGCCGCTTCGGATCGGTCGATCGGCCGGGCTCGGTCCTCACCCCGCTCACATCTTGCGGCTTAAAGAAGATGTCGCTCGCGCTGTCGACGAGAACCCTGACGGTGAGCTTGTCGACCGTTGGGATCTCGATCGAGCCCGCCTTGGCCACCTCCCAACAGGAAAAGCTGCCTGTCGCGGCCGTAAGCGTCAGCCCAGCAGAAAACTTTAAAGCATCACGTCGGCTGAAATTTATCATGACCAATTCTCCATTCGGCATTTTCCGGCCGGCGAAGATTATCCCTCAATTACAGGCGCAATCTATTCCGCTGTCAACGCAATAGGGGATCGTCTCAGCTGACGTCGGTTGTGGGTCACAAGCGGGGGTCGGGGCGGAATCGACGCTCCGGAACTTATTCAGGTGACGGCTGCGAAGAGACGCATTGTCTCGGCGAGACCCTTAAGCTCAGCGGGTCCCTTATCGACGAACTTGAGGCCAGCACCTGCCACCAAGTCTTTTACCGTGCTTGAGGCCAGAACTTCGCTTGCTTTCGCATGCTGAGCTACTCGTGCTGCGATGTGCACAGCAATGCCGCCCACATCGTCTCCCATCATTTCAACCTCACCGGTATGGACGCCGGCCCGCACTTCGAGATCGAGCGGCCGCACCGCGCTGACAATCCTCTGGGCGCAGCGGACAGCGCGCGCCGGGCCGTCGAACAGCGCCAGAAATCCGTCGCCTGTAGTTTTAACCTCGCGTCCGCGATGCCGCTCCAATTCCGAACGCACCGTCGCATGATGCGCTTCCAGAGTTGAACGCCACTGCCGGTCACCCACCAACGAGGCCCTCCTTGTCGAATCGACGATATCGGTGAACAGCACAGTCGAGAGGACGCGATCAACGTCGAAGGCAGTGGCGGAAACACCCATGAATTGTCTGATCTCCTCGACAAGTCGATCCTGATCTCCTGACCATGCGAGGTGATCGCTACCCGGTAGTTCGATGTAGCGCGCCTGAGAAATTCTCTCTCCAAGCTCGCGCCCGGCGAGTGCACGAATCCGTACGTCGTCGCACCGGTGCATGACAAGCGTAGGAACACGGATCGACGGCAGGATGGCGGTCACGTCGATCTCGCGGTTCATACGCATCAGATTGATCACATCAGACGGGCTGGCGGCGGAGCGCTCGAACTTGGCGAAGCGCTCCATGGCTCCGGGAATTGCGGCTGCCGATGGGGAGAAACTTGGCAGACTTTTGCCGGAACCCCAGTTGGACCGGATATCACGCTCGAGTCCCGCAAAATCGTCAAACGGAACGGAGGCGCCAACCGTGCGCGCATACGTGCCGAACAGGATAAGGCCGGCGACCCGTTCAGGGTAGGTCGCTGCGAACAGAATCGACATCGGCCCGCCCTCCGAGACACCGAACAAGTAGGCTCTCTTGGAACCCGCGGCGTCGAGGACGGCGCGGATATCGTCGATCCTTTCATCGAGATGCGGGACACCGACGCCACGATCACTGAGACCCGTGCCGCGTTTGTCGAATCGGATCAGTCGCGAGAACGAGCCGAGGTCATTAAGGAACCGCGCGGCGTTGGGATTCTCCCACGACAGCTCCAGATGCGATACAAAGCCCGGGGTCATGAGCAAATCCGGACCGTCCTGTCCGGATATTTGGTACGCGACGAAGACCTCGCCGCTGGTCACATAGCGCGTCTCGACAACCATGGCTTCCCGCCACTCTGGGTCACTGGGCAGCCTACGGCTAAACGGCCACACAGTGCAATCGAGCAGCGAGAGGCTAGCGAGAGGCTCATGGCGTGTGGCCGTCGCCTCAGGCTGGCCCCTGTTCGCTGAGGGTCCGCGGCGTACCCCTGCCGGAGCCTTTCGGAAGTCGGCTTCGGATCAAAAGCTGCTCTCTGCTGCCCTCATGAACTTGGTCAGCTCATTTCTCCGAAGCTGACTCCGCCGCGATCCGGGCTCTAAGTCAGCCATGGGCCACAAGCCGACATGAGGCATTATTCGATTACCCGATCAGCCATCAGCAACACGCGTTCGGGGATTTCGATTCCGAAAGCTCGTGCAGTTCGCAGATTGATCACGAACTCGAAGGTAGTTGGCTGTTCGACAGGTATATCTTTTGGCTCTGCGCCCTTAAGTATTCGGTCGGCGTATTCAACCGCCTTCGTGAACAACGACCGCATGTTTGGACCATAACTCACCAATCCGTCGTGGATCGTGACGTAAGTGCTTACCTGGAAGATAGTAGGTAAGCCCGCTCGCAATGCGATCGGAGGAAGAGTGGCTCGTGGAGGATCAGCAAGAACGTAAACGACGTCACATTTTGCAGCCTTCATCTCCGCGAACACCTTTTCCAGGTCTTCCGGATTGCGGGCGAGAAAACGAGTCGCAGAAAGACCCGCCTTGTTTGCCGCCTGCTCCGTGACCTCTGCGAAGACCGGGTGAGTTGGATTGTTGGAAACCAAGATCCCGATCTTGGTCGCTTTCGGAAACACCTGCCGGATAATATCCAGTGTCTTTGTCGTGGTGTCTCCGAACATGTTGGCTACACCCGTGATGTTCCCTCCTGGGTGAGTGAAGCTCTTGACGAAGCCGGAGCCAATCGGATCGCTAGCCGGCGCCATGATGATGGGAATTGTGCTCGATGCCCTTTTCGCAGCGGCAACCGCCGGCGTTGCTTCCGCGATTATCAGGTCAGGACGGAGCGCGATCAGCTCATCAATCAACTGAGGCAAATCGGCGTAGCGGCCGTTCGCCGCTCGAAAGTCGATGACTAGGTTCTTGCCCTCTTCATAACCTGCATCCTTGAAGGAACTGCGGATAATATCGAGGACCGCGCCCCCATGTCCAGAAGTCACCAGAGCAACTCGCCGAACCTTCGCTGAAGCTGCCCTTGCCGGACTAACGATGCTGAGAAGACATAAGACAGTCGCCCGACGTGTTAGCGACTTGACCAAAGCCGGTCCTCCTAAGTTCACTTACCAATCGCGACAAAGTTTCAACCCCTTCTTTTTGCAAGACTAGTGCGAAGCAGGCCGATGCGCCAGACCTGACTTCCGCTTCGGGTCAAAGTGAGAAGTCTGAGTGCTCAGCCGGCAGGTCGGCTTTCCCCCTAGCTCCAGACAGACCACTGCATCGGACCAGCGGACGCGATGGGCCAGAAACGGAATTCGCTGTTCTACGAGACCTCGTAGTTTGGTCGCCAGTTCTCATCTAAGATGCTCTCGGACTTTGGCCCGGAGCGCCACCAATTCAGCTTTTGGTATTGTGGTTCTGCGACGCCCTCACTGGATTAACTTGAGCAATTTCTCCCGCATCGTCCTTCGGGTTTCGACCTGTGCCGAGCCGTAGACTTCGCCCGGCAAGAAACGCGGCGTGTAATCCGGTGGCCCAGTGACTTCTACGGACTTGCCTGGATAACCCTGCTTATCTGAAACCTCTTGCTGCGTTCCTCTCGCCAACCCGGCTCGTATTTCGTGCAAACCACCTCTACAAAGCAGATCGTCATCCTGTCTGGCTGGAGCGGTACGGGTCTCGTACCCCAGTGCCAACGCGACAATTTTTTCCTTCCACTCGGTGGATTGGCTTTTCATGAACGCTAAGATCACGCCGTTCTTCTCGATCAACTGGTCCACTCGATGGGATGGTGCAGTTTTATCCTCGCATTTCGCGCCATCGATCGCCGCTAGTTCGAAGGCGTACAACCAAAGCAGTGCGGCGCTCATCCGGGGGTCTGCGGCGGGGTCGCTTATCTGTTTGCTAATCCCTATCATCCAAAGCCAGCGCATATAGTGAAGCGTTAGCAGAAACCCGCCCCCGCCATCCACGCGCGACTTCAACCACACGAGTCCTTTTGATAGGGAAGTTGCATCGCTGGGTGGGTGTTCCAGCGCTGCAGTCAGGTGCCCCCAATCCTTGGCTTTAAAGAAGGAGTCGAGTTCGGAGTCAAATGAGCGCGCAGCATCTCCGGTGACAAGCGCGTTCTGCGCGACAGCGCGATTGAACGAAAAAAATAGGCTCGTAACTATCAAGCTGAACGTGAGCCAACTACGCAATTGTGTTTTCAAAGTTTATTCCCCCGCCAGCTCATTGATTTTATAAAACTTCTATGAAGTCTGTAAGAATGGGAAAGGTCGGGACTGCAAAAGCAACGTCGCGCTCCGTTTGATCCGATGAGAAGGTCGGATCGAAATTCGACAAGCCACAAATCCGGTTTGGGTCAAGAGCGCCATTCAGAAGGTCCTCCAGCCGCTTCCCGTCTGCCACGAGCCGACATTTCTGAGCCCCGCGCGGGCTTCGCATTCGGGCCAAATCAGGACTAAGGCTTCACAGGTAGGCTGCAATCTTTGAGGTGCCAGCGGGGCACACTTCATCTAGCTACCTGGTTAAGCAATCGAGCACCATCAGCGACGGGATCTGAGAAAAAGCGGCTGCCATGAGGCACACGCGAGCCAATACGTACTCGCCCGGGATCGGTACTGACGAGGTGTCATATTCAGCTTGCTTTCGAACGCACCAATCCCAACGAATGGCAATAAAAAGCGGGAGGGCTAGGGTCGCAAACGGCCACGCCACCAGCAAAGACCACGGAGAGCCTTCGGACCACTGGGAAAGACGCCAGCTCGGACATCCGGCAGGAGCAGCAGTCAAGAGCGGTAAGGTCGCTGACCCAGCCGAGCATAGCGCGGCGATGAATACAGCGATGCGAGCGAAGATCATCGCGGTTCATGTCCAACTCCCGGGGCGCATCTTGAACGGGAACTCTTTCCAGAACACCAACGGATCGGCATAAACTTGTCGAACTCTCCGAAGGTCCGCTCCGGGTCAAAGTGAGAAGTCTGAGTGCTCAGCCGGCAGGTCGGCTTCTCCCCCTAGCTCCGGACAGACCACTGCATCGGACCAGCGGACGCGATGGGCCACAAGCGGGCATTCCATCAACGAGCCGGGATCGTAAACTCAAAGAGAGCCTTGCCTTCGTCTAACTGGCATCTATCCGGCTATGGCTGGCCACGCGCGATATGCGTCCACGCCCTACTCGAAGAGTAGTCTGTGTCGCGGTGCGATCATATCCAGTAGCTACTTGCTACCTGGCGCGAGAATGCCGGTATTGTTAGTGTTTCCCAAATTATTGACGGCGTTGTTTGCCGTTGGGTTGCTATAGGAGGTGGAGCTTGACGAAGTGCTTCCGGCCTGGGGAGGACCACCAGTTGACCTATTCAGGTTGTTGCCTGTCGTCCCGTGGCTAAGCGCGTTGCTCGTGTTCGGGCCGGGTGAGCCTCCCGTACCGTTTACACTCCCGCTGCTCGACATCGAGCCAGCTGCCATTCCAGACGAGCTTGAAGCTCCCGAAGATGCACCGCCCCCACTGCTGCCTCCTCCGGATCCACCGCCTTGCGCCAGCGCTGTATACGAAGCGCTAGCAAGCATTGCTGCAAGTGCTGTCACAATAAATGCGCGATGCATGACATGACCTCCTGAAGGCCTACAAAATCAAGTACTCTCTCCCTCGAGGCGTTCCTAGGTAGAGCGGGATTTATGACGCGGGGAAGCTAGGCCATTGTCGCGAGCAGGACAGCGGCTAATTGGCGGGAGCGGAACTTCATACCGGCATCGGCCGTTCACCAAGCCCTAATGGTGCAAGGAAGGGCAAGATGACGGACCTCACGAAAAAGGAGCTGATGATCTTCGCTGCGGGCGCTTTAGTGGCGCTACCAGTCTTTGGGGGGTTGGGACTCGCAGTGCTGGGAGTCGTCACTTGGTAAGGCGTCTTCGTCGAATCCAGCGCGTTGGCGGGCATCGACCGCGGCCGCTTATGTCCCGCTGAGCTTTGCCCCAGGCGAAGCTTACCAGTTCGACTGGAGCCACGAGGTGGTCCTGCTGAGCGGCACCACGGTGATCGTGAAGGGGACGGCTGTCGGCGGCTTCCGCCCTTATGTGCGATTGCTCATCTGCTCCTCCTTCGGTGCTTCCGGCAGAAGCGGGACATCTGGAAATCAGGCGTTCACGAGCGGGGTTTCCTATAATCTCCTGTAGCTCTACAGTGCGGAACAGGTTCAAGGCGGAGCCACGGAGGACACCAATGAAGCACCGTAGCGTTCTCGGTATGTGCATTGCCACGGCTTTGGGGCTGTTGCCTTTAGTCAGCAGTCATGGCTGAAGAAAGGACTCGTTGGAACGTGGACGGTTCTCTCGTGGGAACAAATGAAAAGCGACGGCACCACGTTGCGGCAGTTCGGAGCAAACCCAACGGGTATGGCCATTTTTGACGCACGCGGGCGGTACATCATCACGGTTATGCGCTCAGACCGGGCCAAGTACGCAAGCAATGCGCTCTGGCGAGGCTCTGCGGAAGAAAACGAAGCAACAGCCAATGGGACCCAGACCTACTTCGGGACTTACTCGGTGAATGACCAAGACCGCAGCGTCGCAATTCATGTTGAAGGTAGTTCCTTTCCGAATTGGAATGGTTCAGATCAGAAACGCTTCGTTGCGATCACTGGAGATCAGCTCACGCTAACTATTCGTCCTCCAAGCGGGGAGAGCGTCGATGTGGTTTGGAAGCGAGCAAAATGAACACCCACGTCGCGTCGGCTTCTGCCCCTCGCGACATTGCCGCGGTCGCGCATAGGGGCGGTATCAGAGCGAAGCGAACCACGCCGCCGGTTTATGAGTACACGGCTAGTGCGGAATCGAAGTGACCGGCGAAGAGCCTCCCGTGATCCAGCGGACAGGCCAAGCCGCTTCGCTTGGCATCGATCGCAGGTTGCCGCTGGTCCGGCGCTCACGCCCGATTGCCGCCGATGAGGCTCAATCGCTCTTCGCAGTCCTTCGGGAGCCGAAGCTCGGCCAGAATCGCAAGACGACCCTCGATATGTGAGGGGCTTTCGGCAACTTCAGGAAGACGGCGCGCCTACTTCCGAGGGGCCGGCGCCTGCGCGTTCGAATTCGCCGGCTAAACTCGCCGTCGGTTGGTGAGACGTCGACTAAGAGCCAGAAGGAGACGTTAGAGCACCCCCAGCTCTTTGGCTCGATCGAGGCTCGCGATCATCGATACTCTTCGTAGGAACTCGCGAGTCAGTTGTCGGTCATTCGCCGTCCGTCTCAGTTCGTCGCGGAAGCCATCTCGCTCGTCAGGGTCACTGGTTTCCAGATTGCGCTTGGTGCGGATGGAGTGCTTCTGCACATGCTCGATTGCCACCGCGCGGCGCTGCAGATCGTAAAGATCCAAATCAGTGTCTGGAGCCGGTCTTGTGCAAAACTCACCCAGTCGCTCCGCCAGATTCACCGCATCGTGGATTCCTCCGTTCAATCCCATCCCGCCCAGCGGATTGTTGATGTGAGCAGCATCGCCGGCGAGAAAGACGCGCCCGGCGCGGAATGCCGCCGCGACACGCTGGTGCACTTTGAAGAGGGCGATGTGTGCGATCTCGCCGTCGTCAACTCCGGAAGCAAGCGTTGACAGCGCGGTTCGGGCAAAGGCGCGGCTGGTCGCTGTAGCATCTGGCAGATCTCGCGCGAGCGGTAATATCACGCGCCACCTCGAGGGGAGTTGCAACAGGAAGCGCCAGTTCATCGGTGCCGCCACATAGGTCAGCGATTCCACACCCGCGAGCGCGGTATGGAAATCGAAAGACGTGTCTACGATCAGAAAGCGTTCGGGCCAGGTGAAGCCTTCGAACGGAATGCCAAGCGCCTTGCGCACCGCGCTGTGACTGCCGTCGGCGCCGATGAGCCAGCTGCCGCGTTCCTCTCGCGGAGCGGAGCTGAACGATGAGAGCTCGACGGTGACGCCGGTCCGATCTTGCGAAACGCCGCTAACTCGCGTTCCAAACTCGATTTGGTAGTTCGGATTGCCGGACAGTTGATCGTGAATGATGCGCGTGAGATTGAATTGCTCGCACTGCAATCTGTACGGATGCCGTGTCGAGTCGGCGATAGCGGAATAGTCAAAGGTGGCCATCACCTCGTCGCGTCCGGAGCGATATTGCAGCCGGCGCGCAATCAAACCGCGTTGGGCGAGCGATTCGGCCAAGCCGAGGTCGTCGAGCATATCGAGCGTCGGTGGATGGAAGGTCGTCGCCCGCGATTCCGTGGTGAGCGCCGCGGACGCTTCGAACACCTTCACCGGAATACCGCGCCGTACCAGGCAGGCGGCTGCCGTGAGGCCGACTGGTCCTGCGCCGGCGATCAATATGCGCTGGTTCGGCATCATTTCGGTGGGTGCCTTGTGACTAGTTGAGAAACCGGGAGACGGGTCGGCCTGCCAGAGCTTATTCGGCCCTGACGTTTGCCGCTTTGAGGATCGGCCACCACTTCTGGATTTCGGCTTTTTGCAGGTCTGACAGGGCCTGAGGCGTTTGCTGTTCGCGTGTTGGGATTTGGACGCCGAGACTCTCCAGCCGCTCACGGACGACGGGGTCGGCCAGCGCGTCGACGACGGCCGCGTTCAGCTTGGCGATGACAGGTCGTGGGGTTGCTTTTGGCGCGAAGAGAGCGTGCCAAACCGATATTTGGAGGCCCGGGAGTCCAGCCTCCTCAACGGTCGGGACTTCGGGAGCGGACGCCAAGCGCTTCTTCGCTGTGACCGCGTACACCTTGAGTTCGCCGTTGCGTACGTGCGGCAACGCGCTCGACACCTGATCGAACATCACGTCGAGGCGTCCCGCGATCAGGTCCTGCATGACAGGCGCCGCGCCGCGATACGGCACGAACTGGAAGTGCGTGCCGGTCAAATGCTGAAACAGGATCGCGGCGACGTGGGAGGCGCTGCCCACACCCGACGTGCCTTGTAGAGCCTTGTCCGGGTTCGCCTCCAGCCACTCGACGAGTTGCTGCAGGTTTTCAGCAGGCAATGAGCTCCGTCCCAGGATGAGGAGCGGATTGTTCCCGAGCAGCGAGATCGGCTCGAAGTCCTGCACCACGTCGTAGGACAGCGGGTAAATCGCCCCGTTGAGAACGTGCGTGCCCCAATAGCCGTAGCTCACGGTGTAGCCATCGTTTGCGCTGCGGGCGACCTTGCCTGCCGCCACGCTTCCTGCTCCACCGACGACATTTTCGATGATGACTGGCTGGCCGAGCGTGACCTTCATCCGTTCGGCGATTATGCGCGCCTGCACGTCCGCTGGTCCGCCTGCCGCAAATGGCACCACAACGGTGATTGGACGCGAAGGGAATTCCTTGGCGGAGGCATTGCCGGCGGCGAGCCAGGCGGCCGCCATGATTGAGCACGCGAGGTAGGTGAGAGTTGTCATTCTGTTTCGCTCCCTACTATCCGGCAGCGCCCAGGATATCCGCGATCTCGCTGCCCAGGCCAGCAACGAACAGCAGAGCGCTGAGCATCAATCCACCCACGGACCAGAGGCACAAAACGGGCAGCGTCGCGCGTCGGGCGGACTGTGCCCAGCGAGGGGAGGACGTGGGTGTTCATGGTGTTGCGCTCCGCGTGGTCTCGCCGCCAATAATCGGCCGAGACCGTTGCGACACTAGCTCTCCTTCGCTACAAGCAATATTCTCTATTTTCCTGGATCCACCAAAGTCCTAGCTTATGGCCAAAATCATCGATTGGGACAGCCACATCGGTCGTCGCCTGAGCTTGCGCGACCTCCACGTGTTCTTCGTTGTCGCCCAGGAGGGCAGCTTGGCGAAGGCGGCCGCGCAGCTGCGTGTATCGCAACCGGCCGTTTCCCAACTGATCGCAGACCTCGAGCATTCCGTCGGTGCAAGGCTTTTCGACCGCAGCTCTCGGGGAGTGACGCTGACGATCTACGGCCGTGCCTTGCTCGGGCGCGGCCGGTCAGCCTTCGACGAGTTGAAGCAGGGCGTTCGGGAAATCGAGTACCTGTCCAACCCTCGCACGGGGGAGGTGAAGTTTGGTTGCCCGGAGGGACTCTCGCAAATCTTGCCACCGGTGATCGAGAGCTTTTCGAGGCTTTATCCCGGCATCCTCCTGGACATCCACGAGGAGGAGTTCGCGTCATTCGCCGGCAAGCTGCGCAGTCGTAGCTTGGATTTCGTACTTCAGCGGCTGCATGGGCGTCCACGCCCCGAGGACCACTCCGCCGATGATCTGGACGTCGAGATTCTCTTCGAGGATGAGCTGGTCATCGTTGCCGGCGCAGACAGCCGATTCAGTCGCAAGAAGAAGATCGACCTCGCGCAGCTCATCGACGAGCCATGGATACTGGCCTCACCTCCCAGCTGGAACCACAAGGTCATCGCCGAGGCGTGTCAGGCACGCGGCATTCCAATGCCGAAGGTGGTCTTGAGCACTTTTTCTTCGCACATCCGGGCCAGTATGCTCGCTTCCGGCCGCTACATTGCGACGTTTCCGAGATCGGTTGCGAACTATTTCGCGGGTCCGTTCGGGGTGCGAGTCCTCAACGTGGAATTGCCCTCTCGACCCTGGCCAGTGGCAATTCTGACGCTGAAGAACCGAATGCTGAGTCCGGTGGCAGGAGTCTTTCTCGACCATCTTCGCCAATTCACGGCTTCGAACTATCCCTCGGTCGCTCGGCCGGCTTGAGCACCGGGTCGCCCGGTTGTCGGCGGCGGTCTAGTCTGCTCGCGACGAGTGGACAGCCCACGGATAGAAGCGCACCCAGCTAAGAGTATCCCTTAGCTACTGCCCCGACTGGGCCGCGCTGACGCGCCATATCGCGTTGCCCGTATCATCGGCGACCAGCAGCGCGCCGGTGCGGTCAAGCGCTACGCCCACGGGTCGGCCGCGCACCGTATCGTCGTCATTGCCGAGAAATCCGGTAACGACCGGGACAGGTTTGCCCTCCGGTCGCCCGTTCACCAGCGGGACGAAAATGACTTGATAACCATTGACCGGGCTACGGTCCCAACTGCCGTGCTCACCGACAAAAATGCCGTTACCGAATTTGGGGGACAGCGTCTCGCCCTTGCTGAACACGAGACCGAGCGCCGCCACGTGTGAACTCAGGCCGTAGTCGGGCTTGACCGCTTTGGCCACCAGATCGGGTCTCTGCGGATGCACGCGGACGTCCACGTGCTGGCCCCAGTAGCTGTAAGGCCAGCCGTAGAAGGCGCCCTCCTGAACCATCGTGAGATAGTCCGGGACAAGGTCCGGGCCGATTTCGTCCCGCTCGTTCACCACCGCAAACAGCCGGCCCGTTTCTGGATCGACCGCCAGATTGGTCGGATTGCGCGTGCCCGACGCAAAAATGCGCTTGGCGCCGGTCTCGCGGTCGACCTGGTAGATCGCGGCCCGGCCCTCTTCGGCGTCGAGGCCGTTTTCGGTGATGTTGCTGTTGGACCCGACACCGACATAGAGCTTGGATCCATCGGGGCTGGCCGCCATCGCTTTGGTCCAGTGGTGGTCTATCGGGCCAGCCGGAAGATCCGCCAGCTTCGTACCGGGATCCGTGATCTTGGTCTGCCCGAGCGCGTACTTGAACGCCATGATCGCGTCCGTGTTGGCGACATAGAGCGTGCCGTCCACATACGCCACGCCATAGGGTGAGTGGAGGTGGTCGACGAGAATCGTCTGCTCTTCCGGCTTTCCATCGCCGTCGGCATCGCGAAGCAGGGTGATGCGGTTGCCGCCCTTGCCGGCGGTTCCGGCCCTTGCCTTCACCTTGCCTTGGATGAAGTCCTTGGGCCGGAAAGGTGTGGTGCCGGGACTGTTGCCTTCCACGACCAGGATATCGCCGTTCGGCAGAGGATAGACGATGCGAGGATGCATCAGCCCTGTCGCCATGGCTTGGACTTTCAACCCTTCGGTGACCGTTGGCGTCTCACCCGGCTTCCAGCCTATTCCCTTCGGGACGCTCATCGGCGGCAACAGATAGTTCTGAGGCTCTGGCAGGTAGGGATCAGACCCGTACTGCCGCATGGGATCGCCGCCTTGGTCGCAAGCGGTCAGCACGACCAAGGCGCAGATGGCGTAGAGGGCTCGGAGCTTTGCATGAATCACAGCCTGTCTCCGATCGCAGGAGCACGAACCGTGGTCACCGCCCAGCCGCGGACGGCGGCTATCAGGAGCAGAACCGTCACGATCGCGGAGATCGAGATTCCCTGCGGCACGACCGAGGTCCAGGCGTCGCGGCTGTGGATGAAAACATTCAGAAGAGAGAGAAGCGCCGCCAGCGCGACGAGCAAAAAGGAAATCCAATTGATCCGCCCCGCGCGGCCCGCGAGAAGATCGATGATCAGAGCAATCGTTGCGATCAGAGCCAGGACCAGTCCGGCAGCAATCAGCCAAGCCGAGGAGTTGGCCCACTGCCAATTCGATGTGTCCCAGTACATGGCATCAGTAGCGAACCCCGCTATCAGCAGGGTTGATCCGGCGCAGATGAAGCTTGGGTGCATCAGCGGTTTGGGACTGATTTCAGGAGTCGATCTCGCCATGTACTTTCCGCGAACCATTCCCGCCGAGCCAAGCCCGCGCGCTTGCGAAGTTGTGCATGGCGCGAACGCGGTAAGCACCCGAGCAGTTCCTACTCGCGGCGGACAGGTGAACCGGACGCCGGTTGGATCGCGAAACCACGGCGCATGTGGCGGACGGCTCGGCATTGGCGTGGTGCCAAGGACTCAAGTTGCTAACCTCCCAGGTTCTCGGTCGTACCGCTCAACGTCCCGCGCGGCCTGACCTACAAACCGGAACACCGCGGCTCCGCGGCACATTGCTCTTCCATGGAAGCGTTTCTGTACCGCCTGCTGAAGGCCAGATCGGACTTTCCGATCTGGGTACGTTACCTCCTAACGCTCGGTCTGGTTGGGATCGCTTTCTTTGCCAGGGCGCGAGGCCCGCTTGTCGGATGTGGCGCTGAACTGGCTGCTGGCCGGAGCTTCGCTCATTCCGGGCGGCCTGAAACACGACGGCAGTGTTCTGCGGCTGTCGCCCAGTCCCGCGGGTCCCCAACACAATGAGCAGGCGGGGGGCTTTCTCAAGGCCGGCATGCGCGATCTTCCCATCGATCCCGAGAGCGGGGAATCGAAATCGCCGATGCACAAATCCGTCTATCGGCGTTTCGAGGCGGGATCGGTTCTCCTCTATGACCGCATGGCAGCGTATCGGCCGGACAACATGAGGGTTCATGTCGACTTCAAGCACTATTTCGATGGAAGCGCGGCGCAGCCGCCCCAATGCATCCCCGATGACATTGAACGGAAGTGGGAAAATGCCGGATACGTCGGGCGGCTCTGACCCACATACAAGATTGAGCAAGCGGTTCTGTCGGGCGGCTTTCGACGCGCCGTGGCGTCCGCCGAGACAAGTGGAGCAGATCACAATGCTGAGAGTGAACTCGCCGACCGGCCGCCAAGAACACCGTTTGAAAAACCGTTTTAGTTCGGCCTTCTCAAACGGTTTCTCTCGCTAAGGTCTTGATTTGTTTGGTGGGCGCACCAGGGCTCGAACCTGGGACCCGCTGATTAAGAGACATGCTAAAGACCTTGATTTCTCAAGATAATTTTTCCAACCGCGCCAAAATCCAAGCATTGGAGATCAACGGCTTACAGTTAAAAATCCAACCACGAGAGCGGGTCGCTCTTGGCGGTCGACGGATCCGCGGCACGGTTCTGTCGATAGGTCAAACGCTCGTCCCGCAATTGACGGCGTCGGACCTTTGCCCTCCGAAAGCAAAGGTCACACGATCGACACAACGACATCGTGCGACAGCAACGGCCTTGCAATACTCGTAAGCAGCACACGCCAACGGACCGGCGTAGTCTGCGACATGCGGCCTCGCGAATTCGGCTGAGGCTGCGCATTCGATTATTGGCGCCTGAAGCTAACGTTAAGTTTACTGGCGCACGAGGCTCAACGAACGACATCCGTGTCCGAGAAGCCAAGCTCCCTCGGCTTCCACTAACAAGCGGAGACTTTCCATGATGAACCTGACGCTCCTGTCGACCTGCCTGATCGCGGTCGCCATGCTTTCGACCCCTGCCATCGCTCGCGAGCATCACATCGCTTCGCGGCATTTCGCAGAACGCGCGAATGCCTCCACTTCGCCAGCCGCAGTGAACCTGGGCGGCCGTCCCTGCTATCCCGCACCGCGGGTCGGCGCATATGCGACGGCGCCGTGGACCGGAAACAATGTCCCCTGCGAACCGGGACCGGGCGAGTATTGATTCGTCCGGATGGGCGCTACCGATTGGCCATCAAAACCAACCCGCGGCCTTCGACAAGGTGCATTGGCTACAACGGTGCTCGCCTGGAATTCGCGTAAGTCGGGCTGGAGGTTGTCCTCCAAGCCCGATTTCTTCCTACGGGACCTCCGGCAGCATAGAGATACTTTGGCAGGCGACCGTCGAACTGCCGAACCGAGACTCGGGTCGGAACGTCATCTCCACAGAAGCCCACTGGCAGCTACGGCTTCGGTGCTACTCGTCGCCGGCGCTATTCCGCAGCGTTGACGTAAGTTGGAGACTGCCTCAAGTCCCAGTCCGCCCCACCCACATCCGATGTCGAGCACCCGCTGACCTGGGTGCAGCATCAGCTCCTGATCGCTTCGCAGTTTTCGATGGCCTGTCGGATTGGTGCGAACTCAATTCCCGAGCCGGCCTTTGGCGCAATTTTTGCTAACTCGACTTAATTCTGGTCAAGCCATTCGCGGCCATATGGCTAGGCTACCCTGGGGCTGCGAACTCCGGGAGCCGCGCATGCCGACGCAGATTGTAATGGATCACACGGGCGATACCCGTCACCTCTTCGACGCGAACGATGCCGAGGCACTTGCCAAAGCAGAAGAACGGTTCAAGGCGCTTGTCCGCAAGGGATTTACGCCCGCTGTTCGCGACCCGGCGGGCGAAGTCAGGATTGCACGCTCGTTTGATCCGACTACGCAAGAGATGCTGTTCTATCCGCGGCTCGTCGGCGGCTGACGGCGGCCGAACATGTCGCCGGATAGGCTTCTCACTGCGGCAAGGGCTATCTGCAGGCATTGGATAGTTTGGCGGGCCTTCTGCGAGCGCTGCGTCGCCCTAAGCCGCGCCCTCACCAGCGAAGACGTTCGCGAGGCCCGCGGAATGACGCTCCTAAGAGAATGGCTGTTGCCTGAGCAGCGCGCGCAACTTGATGCCAATAAATGGTTCGACGTTATCGGCTGCGACACTGGGAAGCGATACCGCATCCGTTACGGCCGGGTGGTGAACGTCGTCGAGATGAGCGAAGAACACTGCCCGGTAGTCGGCTGGTGTTTTGTGCCCAGGGGACCGCTGGTCGCCGGCGACGTCATGCTTGCGCAAAAGATCGCTTTGCAAACCGATGAACATGCTGCGCTATCGGTGGCGCAGCCGTTTCCGGTTCAAGCCCCACTGCACGTACGGGGTTAATCTTCGCTCACTCACTCACCGATGAGAGCGGGGAAATGATCCACCCGAACTCGCCGGTTTGCGACAATGCAAGGGAGGTAATATGCGCGGATGTTCAAGCGTCTTGACGAAGCAGCAGCAAGCGGTCTGCGACCTCGTCATGGAAGGATTGGGCAACAAAGCGATTGCAAGGCAACTAGGGCTCAGTCCCCGAACGATCGAGGACCACAAGCTCAGCGTCTATCGGAAGAAGATGGACGTGTCGAATGGGATTCGGTTGGTGCGGAAGGTACTTGAAAGGAGGATCGAGGAGCTGGTTTCCTCCCACAGTAATGGGGCGTCAGCAGTCATTCGTCACCGAGAACGCGGAGGCGTGATTGACGGAGCTGGCGGAACTCGGCTGGAAGACGCACGGCGGCTCGCCGAACAGGTCGAGCACACGGCGTAAAGTAGCTCGCTGTTAGAGCGATCCAGATCCATAGCGTGTGAATCGGCGAGATGAAACGCCTCCATGCGGATCAATGATGGAGTGGCCGAGGCGCCAATCAGCCACCGGCCCCCGCGCCTCTTCACGAGCAAGTTCGCGAACTCTCCGACATCCCGATACCTCGGTTTGATTGCGACAGCAAACGTGTCGATCCGGTCTCCCTCGGGTATAATGGACCTCGCCGCTCAATGGGCTACTACTCAGGCCTGATCACGATCAGCGACTGAATCGGTCGAGTTTCAAGGAAGCGGGAGAAGCCGATGAACGGCGTTTTGTGTGGGCGCAATCGCATCAGCCTGGACGATCTCGGTACGGCTAGTACAGCGAAGAGGCCCGTCGGTGAATGGGGTACCGGCGTCTTGTGCGTCGGGAGCGCGATATGATCGAGCCGGCTATCGAATTGCCTTTCCTGGAGGAACTCACGCTGCTGAGCGAGCTCAGCCACAGGGTCAAGAACGAGTTTGCCTGTGTCATCGGCATCGTTGCTCACGCTGCGGTTCGTTCCGACAACGAGGAGGTCAAGACCGCCCTGACAAGGGTCTCTGAACTGCTTCACAGGTTTGTCGACGTCCACCGTGCCATGCAGAGGCCAGAATATCACGCTTTCGTCGACGCAGCGGTGCATCTTGAGGGACTATGCGCGTCGATCCGCCGGTCCAGGCTCGACCATGCGAAAATAAAGCTGGTGCTCGCCGCCTCGCCCCTGGAGTTGCAGTCGGACCAATGCTGGCGACTGGGTCTGATCGTCTACGAGCTCATAACCAACTCGGCACGGCACGCCTTTGCCAACGGGAGCGGCGAGATTCGGGTCGAGTTGTGTCGGGCGGGACCGTTCGTGGAATGTAGAGTGCTCGACAATGGGTCGGCTCCGGCCACAATACAGCCGGGGCGAGGCCTGAAGGTCGTCCGCGAACTCGCCAAAACTCTTGCCGGAAAGCTCGACCATCAGTTCGGATCGGCGGGAACGAGGTCGATCCTTACCTTTCCGTCGTGCTGCGAACCTCCGAGAAACGGGCACGAAAGAATCCTGCCCACCGAGCCGAGCCGCTTTGCAACGCAGTAGCGGCTCCCGCTTGCACGCGAGCACGCCAAAACGCGGCCACTACCGTCAGTGCACCGCGGGTAGCGTGAACTGAAAAATGGCGCCTCGGGGAACGTTCGCGCTCGCCCACAAACGTCCGCCGTGGGTCTCGACGATTGAACGGCAGATCGAGAGTCCCAGCCCCAAACCGCTCGGCTTGGTCGTGTAGAACGATTCGAAGAGACGATCGAGACCTGCTGATGCCAGCCCCGGACCGGAGTCACAAACAGCGACAAGCACGCCGCCTGAGTTGCCGGTCCCGCTGCTGATCAATATTTCGCGCGGCCCCTCGCCGATGCCACTCATGGCTTCGATCGCATTGATGATCAAATTCAAGAGCACCTGCTGCAGTTGGACCCTATCCCCCTCCACCAACGGCAGCCCGTCCGTGAGGTCTGTATGCACGGAGACGCTGTTCTTGGCCGTCTCGCCCCGGATGAGCTCAACGACCTCGCGAATTGCCGCATTGATCTCCCAGCGATCCCGCCGGGGTGGCGTCTTCTTGACCAGATCGCGGATGTGGCTGATGACCTCACCCGCACGATTTCCATCTCTCACGATGTCGTGGAGGATCTGTCGTACTTCGTCGATATCCATCATCGGGCCATCAAGAAAGCGCAATGCGGCCTGCGCATTGGTCATGGTCGCGGCGATCGGCTGCTTCACTTCGTGAGCAATGGAAGCCGTGAGATGTCCCATTGTCGCGACGCGGTTGGCGTGGGCCAATTCCATCTGCATTTCGCGATTTCGGCGATCGCTCTCGCGGGCTTCGGCTTCCGCACGCTTGCGCTCGGTAATGTGCCGACCGACGCCGCGGTACCCGGTAAAGCGTCCCGCCTCGTCGAAAACTGGCAGCCCCGAAACGGATACATAGCGCTTGCCGCCGTCGGGCGTGGGACGCGCGAGCTCGAAATCACGGAACGGCAGCTGGGCATCTAGCATCTCCCGATGCTTGCGCCACGCATCTTCATCAGGCTCCAAGTGGGGTACCTCCCAGCGCGTCTTGCCGAGTTCGGAGCCCGTCGCCGGCGCGTCGCTGACGCTTTCGGCGAATTCCTGGCGAATGAAGCGATGCTGCGCGTCGGTCTCCCAGTATGCGTCGAAGGAGAATTGCACGAGCGTGCGAAAACGCTCCTCGCTCCCGCGCAGCTCTTGCTCGGACCGTCTTCGCTCGGTCAGATCGAGCACGAATGCGACGAGCTGGTATCGTTCTTCATCAAACGCAGCCACGCCCACAAGAACGGGGACACGACTGCCATCTTTACGAAAATACTCCTTCTCGAAGGGCTTGATGGTCCCGGTACTGTCAAGTTCAGCAAGCGCCAATGCGGTGCGGTCGAGTGATTCGGGTGCTGTTAGATTCATCCATTGCACACGACCGGCGACGAGATCCTCGCGGCCATACCCGACGATCCTCAGAAACGCATCATTTGCCTCGATGATGCCACCATCCCGCGTTGAAACGCAGATTCCGATAATGTTGGCGTCAACCAAGCGCCGGATCTTCGCCTCGCGCAGCTCAAGGTCGCGGTACAGCCGCGTGTTTTCCAGCGAGACGGCCGCTTGCGAGGCCAGCAGCTTCAGTACTGCAATCCGGGCCGGCGCGAAGACGCGGGGCGCGAGGTTGTTTTCCAGATAGAGTACCCCGCTGAGCTTGGCCTGGTTGATCAAGGGCAGACAGAGAATGGAACGGGCCGTGCGCTGACGGATGTAGGGGTCCGCAAGAAACGAAGGTTGAATCGTAGCGTCGTCGATAATGACGCTCTCGCGGGTGCGCAGGACGTAGTGAAGAACCGTCTCCGGCAGCACAGATGCGGTTACGGCTGCATCGCGAATCTCAACGAGGATCGTCTCGCCCGAGGTCGTTGCTTCTGCCGCGATCCATTGCTCGGCCGCGCGTGACAGGATCAACAGGCCACGCTCGGCACCCGCTTGCGCGAGCGCGGTGCGCATGAGCGTATCGAGCATTTTCTCGAGAACGATCTCGCCCGAGACGGCCTGCGAAACCTTGATCACGGTCGTGAGGTCAAGGTGTTCGACCGGCGTCGCGATCGTGCCCGTCGGGGTAGGCACCGGCTCCTGCTTACCGAGCTGCGGATAGAGCTCGTCGAGCTGCCGGACCTTGCCGCCTGCTCCCCAACGCAGGAAGCAGTAGCGGGCGTCCTGTAAATACACACGGGAAATCTTCTCGAAACCACGCACCGCGTAAAACCGGGCGGCGAGTTCATTGGCGAGCGCCTCGGTATGTATAAATCCGTTGGCGCGCGCCGACTGAATTGCCTGTTCGTAGAGGTGCTCGGCATCCAGCTCGCGGCCCTCCAGGCGCGCCAGCTCGGCGCCCACGAGCGCTGCGCGGCTCTCGAAGTTCTCCGGGCAGTTCTCCGCCCAGACCTGGAGCTGCTTGTGATGTGCAGCCAGGGCTCCTAAGTGCTGTGCCCGTTCGTCGGCCGATGCGAAATCGCGGTAAGCGGCTTTGGCCAGCGCGCCGTAAAAGTGAAACTCGGCTTCCTCAAAGAACGAGGACGTGGTCCAAAGCAGCCGTTGCGCCTTCGATGCGGCATCGACGGCCGTCACGAAGTCGCCAGCTATATAGCGCGCCTGCAATTTTCGGATCCAGTACCAGCACGCAGCGAGCGCCAAGGCCGGATTGCGGGACAAATAGTCTTCGAACCGAAGTTCATCGAATTGGCCGTCGTCGAAGCAGCCAAACTCCGGCGTCAGGCCACGAAGCATCCGGATCAGCGCGACTTGCGGAATGATGTAGTCAATGACAGGGCCGAACCGCGCCTTTCCGGCGAAGGCGAGGCTATTTTCGGCTTCGCCTTGCGCCTCCAGCAGCGGTTCGCCGGCAAAGAGAAGGTCCGAGTTGAGATTGTTGCACGCGTAGCCCGCATACATGAGATCTCCGATCCGGTTCGCCGCCTCGAAAGCGCGGCGAAGCAGATCACGGCATTCCCGCACGTGTTTCATCCAGGGAACAACGTAAACCGAGAAGCAAAGATACGTGCTCGCCTCGAAACGTCTTAGCCGGCGGCGTTCGACGAGATCGTAGCCGAGTTGCCCAAAGCGAAATCCTGCCTCGTAGTCGCCGAAGCGCGGTCCGGCGATCCTAGCGAACCATACATATGTCAGACACGAAGCATCGCAGTTGCCGTGCTCGAGGCTGAGACCGACCGCCTTGCAGACGGAGAGGGAAGCCAAATTCGCGTCCGTAATCAAGGCTGACGGGAAGATCTTGCTCAGAACATCGACCGTCGCGAGAGACGCCAGGTCGGTCATCAAGGGCAGATCGATAAGTTCCTCAATCGCGCGGCTTCCGAGTTGTGACCAAATCTGCTCATACTCGCGGTGCGCTTCATCGTCCTGCGGATGGGGTGACCACTCGATCCCGACATGCCGGAGGTACTCCAGACAGACGAGCACCGCCCGGTCGCTCTGATCGAGGGCCGTGCAGACATCGATGCGCAAGCACGCGACGAGGGCTCGTTCGACCGTCGTTGTGGCCCGACTCGATAGCGCCGCCAATAGGCCATCTGCGGTGGTCAATTGGCCCGTCAAAAATTCGCATTCAGCCCGGTTCAGCTCCAGGGCGAAGGCAAGCTCATGCCTGCGCTCCCAGCCATCCTTCGCCAACAGAGCCAGACCGGCATTGAGATAGATGAGCGCTGAGTCGTAGGCGGTCGCCCCCTTCGCACGCCTGCCGGCGATCAGGTCGAGCGCGGCGAGCTCGTCCCGCTCCTCTTGTGCGGTGATCAGCGCGGCGCCGCGGTTGAGCTGACCAACGATCTCAAAGATCGCCTCCTCACGTCTCGCGGGAGGCGTTTGAGCGGCCAGCATACGACCTATCCGGAGATGTGCCTCGGCGCGCAATTGCTCCGGAATCGACGAATAGGCCGCCTCCTGGACCCGGTCATGGGCAAATTTGTAGGAGCCTTCGACACGCACAACTAACTCTAGGCGAGCCGCCGGCCACAGCGCTGCGTGCAGACGTTCCTCCGAGCTCCCGAGAACGGTCGAAAGCAGCGTGGTCGCGGCAACGTTGCCCAGGCAGGCGAATTGCTGCAAGGCCTGCTGAGTTTCGGCCGGCAGGCGCGTGAGCTTGGCCAACATGAGGTCCACGACATTGTCGGTGTAGCCTTTGGCGCGTATGCGATCGAGCTCCCAGCACCAAGTCGCCGCCTCATGATCGAAGCTAAGCAAGTCCTCTTCCGCCAGCGAATAAAGAAACTGAATTGCGTAAAACGGATTTCCGGCAGTCTTCAGGTATAGAAGTTCGGCGAAGTCTGCGGCGCGTACCGACTCACAGCGAAGGGCGTCCGCGATAAGCTGCTCAAGGTGCTCTCGGGCAAGCGGCACAAGCGCGATCTCCTCTATCTTCGCGCCTACTTGCTTCATTGCTTCAAGCTTTCGCTTAAGCTGGTGAGCGGCGTCGACCTCGTTGTCCCGGTAAGCGCCGATCAACATGAGGTGCTGCAGCTCCGATCGACCTAATAGATCCTCCAAGAGGTCGAGCGTCGCCGCGTCGAGCCACTGCAAATCGTCAAGAAACAGGGCCAGCGGATGTTCCGGTCGGGCAAACACGCCGATGAAGCGTCGGAACACCGACTGAAAGCGGCTCAGGGCCTGCTGTGGCGCCAGTTCAGGGACCGGCGGCGGATCACCGATGATGAGCTTCAGCTCGGGGATCAACTCGGTTATGAGCCCTGCATTCGGCTCCAGTGCCTCGAGAAACGCACCTCGCCAGCTCGCCACCTCGGAATCGCTCTTGCCGAGAAGAGGCCGCACAAGGCTTTGAAAAGCCTGCACCAGCGTCGAATACGGAATGTCGCGTTTGTACTGGTCGAACTTGCCGGCTGCGAAGAGCCCACGCGGCGGCACGAGCACCTTCTGCAGTTCATTGACGACGGAAGACTTGCCTATTCCGGAATAACCGGACACCAGCACCAATTCCGGCGCGCCGCTTTGGACGATGCGATCGAACGCTGCAACCAAGGTATCGACCTCGCGCTCCCGTCCGTACAGCTTCTCCGGAATCAACAGCCGGTCCGGCATATCGTGTTCGCACAGCGGAAAATCCTCAATGTGTCGAGCCCGGTCCCACATGCCGAGACAGCGTTGCAAATCACGCTCAAGACCAGCAGCCGTTTGGTAGCGATCTTCGGCGGTCTTGGCGAGCAGCTTCATGACGATCTGCGAGAGCGGAGCAGGAAGACTGTCCAGCCGCTCGCCCGGGGACACCGGCTTTCTGGCGATGTGACAGTGCACCCATTCCATTGGATCGGCGGCGGAAAATGGCAAGGCGCCGGTAAGCATCTGATAGAGCGTGACACCAAGCGAATAGAGATCGCTACGGGAATCGATAGAGCGGTTCATGCGTCCGGTCTGCTCAGGCGCCATATAGGCCAACGTGCCGGCGATAGTCTCAGGGGGATTGAGCGACTGCCGCTCGCGAGGAAGCCGTGAGGCGATGCCGAAACCAGTGAGCCGGACTTTGCCGATCGAGCGATCGACCATGATGTTGCTCGGCTTGATATCCTTGTGAACCAAGCCGCCCTGGTGAGCCTTGCCTAACGCTGCAGCGATTCCGATAGCGAGTTGCAGGAAGCTACCGATCTCCATGGGCGCACCGGTCAGCCGCTCGAGCGGCTCACCGCGGGAGTCGTCGAGCATCAACATGATTGAGGCGCTCTCGTGCAACAACTCCAGCGGCGGCACGGCCCAAGTCTCGTCGAGCTCATCCTTCAGTGCGCATTCATGAGCGAAGCGTGCGAGGATGCCGGGGGATGGATGCTCCCCAGCAGGCAGGACTACCAGCACAGCTCGCACCTTCCCATCGTCGCCCAGCCGCCACCCTCGACAGAATACGCGTTCCACGTCCTGCCAAAGGATTTCCAGACCCTTGTTGGCATCAGGGCCCAATCCAGAGTTTCGGGTCAGTTGGTCCAATGGGCGGATCTCCGGGCGTGCAGACGGTGGGGCGTTCAAGTTTCGTTAGAGTTGCCTTCGTGTCTCTTCAGCGCACGGTAAACGCATGGGCTGAGGTTCCCACTGGCCTCAACCACCTTGCGGCGACCCTGCGCACCGAAGCATCATCGTCGACGACCGAGAATCGGGACATTGCCCAGCGACTTACCTTCGTTCGAGGGAAGGCGACCGAGGTCGCACCCCGACCGTGATGCAGCCCGATTGTATGATACGATGGAATTTACGGGTGAGAATTATACCTGGGTATCGAGGGACCGGCAGCGGCGCATCTTGGGACTATGGGGTGGAGACATCGTCCGAGCATTGATCGCGAACCGAGGGCTGCCTAAGCGAGACGTCGCAGGCGCGCCTCGCGATACGATCGCGCGTAAGCACGTCAAGACACGGCCATTGCCGCCGGGACCGTGAACTGAAAAATGGCGCCTCGGGGAACGTTCGCGCTCGCCCACAAACGCCCGCCGTGGGCCTCAACGATCGAGCGGCAGATCGACAACCCCAGCCCCAAGCCGCTCGGCTTGGTCGTGTAGAACGTCTCGAAAAGACGATCGCGGCCTGCTGGCGTCAGTCCCGGACCCGAGTCACAAACAGTGACAAGTACGCCACCCGAGTCGGCAGTTCCGCTGCTGATCGACAATTCCCGCGGCCCCTCGCCGAGGCCATTCATGGCTTCGATCGCGTTGATGATCAAATTTAGGAGCACCTGCTGCAATTGGACTCTATCCCCTTCCACCGTCGGTAGCCCGTCCGCGAGATCGGTATGCACCGAGACGCTGTTCTTCGCCGCTTCGCCGCGAGCGAGCTCAATGACCTCGCTGATCGCGCCGTTCATTTGCCAGCGATCCCGCCGGGTCGGCGCCTTCTTGACGAGATCGCGGATCCGGCTGATGACCTCGCCGGCGCGACTCCCATCCTTGACGATGTCATTGAGGATCTGTCGCACTTCGTTCATATCCACACTAGGAGCGTCAAGAAAGCGCAACGCGGCTTGCGCGTTGGTTATTGTCGCGGCGATCGGCTGGTTCACCTCGTGGGCAATGGAGGCCGTGAGCCGTCCCATGGTCGCCACGCGGTTGGCGTGGGCCAATTCTACCTGCATCTCGCGGTGCCGCCGTTCGCTCTCGCGCGCTTCTGCCTCTGCCCGCTTGCGCTGCGTCAGATCGACAACGAAGACAACGCCCAGCGGAACGCCCAGATTGCTTCCATCGAAAAGCGTCGAGCCCACCAGCACGGGCACGCGGCTGCCGTCCTTACGGAAATACTCCTTCTCGTAGGGTTGGACCGTTTTTCCCGATCCTATTTCCGTCATCGTCTGTGCAGTTCGGTCTCGCCATTCCAGCGGCGTCATGTCAACCACATGCATCCGACTGGCAAGCAGATATTCGCGCCCGTATCCCACGATGCGGAGAAATTCGTCATTCGCTTCAATTATACGACCCTGGAGGTCCGCGACGAAGACCCCAATGATGTTGGCGTCGACCAGGCGCCGAATCTTGGCTTCGCGTTCCCGCAGAGCCTGCTCCGCGCGCTTGCGCTCCGTCAAATCGAGCACGAAAGCGACACCCTGATTTCCATCCTGTTCGAACGTCGCTGCTCCGATCAAGACGGGCACGCGCTCGCCATTTTTCCGAAAGTACTCCTTCTCGGTAGGCTGCAAAACCCCCGTCATCTTGTGCTCTCGGACCATCTGCGCGTCGCGGTCGCGCCATTCCGGTGGAGTTAGATTCGCCCAGCTCAGGCGGCCAGCCGCGAGGTCCTCGCGTTCGTAAGCCACCATTTGGAGAAACGCATCGTTAGCCTCCAGAATATTCCCTTCGAAATCCCACATGAAGATGCCAATGATGTTGGCGTCGACGAGGCGCCGGATCCGGGCTTCTCGCTCGCGTACAGTTGCCTCTGCCTGGCGGCGGGCGGCTAACTCTCGGGCAAGCTGGTCGTTGGTGTGATGGAAACTGCGATAAGCGAGCTGCAGATCATCAGACAACCTATTGAATGCAGTGACCAGTCGCTCCAGCTCATCCTCGTGCCGACGGGGTGGACGCTCCAATCGCAACGGCGACTGCGGTTCGCCGATGCGGTAATTGGCAACGAAATGGGCGATTGCGAATAGATGGCGGGTAACAAGGTAATGAAAGATACAAACGATAAATACGGACACCAAGAATGTCTTTGCCGCCTGTCTGAGCAAAATGATCAATGCCGTGTCGTACAGTCTCCGATATATGTCGGCAAGGGTTGCTTGGACATAGAGCGTGCCGATCACAGCGTTCCGGCCCTGCACATCGCGTCGCAGCGGATATTCTCGGATGATTGCTGATGGCGCGGAGAACTCGCCAAGCCTCATGTCAAACGCGTCGCCTATGTCGCCAGCCGCACGAACCTCAACGGCACGCATATCAGGAAATTGTAGAATTCCCGTGAGCTGCAGCCGCAACTGCTTTTCATCCAGCTCCCAGAGACTTTCAGTAAGGCTGCTCAGATTGCTCTTGCTGATCTGCTCCAGCCGCAACTCAAGGGCCGAGACGTCGTGTCTGTACTCAAAGTAGAGCTGAAGCACCGTCAGAATGAGCGTGACGCATCCGCTGAAGAGCAGAATACTGCCTAGCAGCCGCGGGCCCAGACTTTCACGCGTGAGGACCATCGACGGCAGGCGTCCGTGCAAATCGGCCGCGACTTTGCTGATGAACGCCAAATACTGCTTCGGCCGCGTGCCTGCGCCAGGCGTAGGCGGTTCGGGGGACGACTTGCCATTCAATGCCATGCCTGCCGCCTCCGTTCCGCCGACTCCCACCTGCAAACAAAAGATGACTGCTCGATTCTTCGCTCTCGCGTAACCAGAGAACCTGCTGGCACGATCGCGCTCATCTAGGGCATTTGCTCGGGATCGAACCACAGGTTCTTGCGGTTGAGCGGCACCCAACTTGGCAGGAACGGATTCTCCAGTTCGATCACGACCCGTTGGCGGAGATTGAGGTCCACCAGAAGCTTGCCGTAATGTTCGGTAAACAAGGCGTCGAAGCTGCCATCCGCGACCATGCGCTCGAGTCCGGCCGCGAGGCGGGTCGCTAGGCGGGGCGCGGACCTGCTGACATAGAAGACTTTGCAGAAAGGATAATGGATCAGGAGGTGCTGCTCGATTGCAAAATCGGGGAAGAACTGGGTGTAGGCTGAAAGACCGCGCGGGAACAGATCGAACCGACCGTCCAGCAGCATCGGGAACAGCGACTCGAAATTCGGTGCCGTTTCGACCGGAATGCGGTTGTACTCATAGATGGGCGTATCGGCCCAGCCACTTCCCTGCCCGACGCGTAGATGGCGCAGATCTTCAATACTCTGGATGCGAGAGAATCGCTCCTGGTTACGCTGATTGATCAGGGAGACCCTGTAGCTGAGCAGGCCCTTGTCGATCGGGAATGGTACGGGGATCATCTCCCGCTCGGGGACAGCTTGGCCGACACCTGCGGGGTAGAGGTTGACCAAGTCGCCCCCGACGGCCAATTGGATGGCGCGTGCGTTGGAGACATTTTCAGTGAACGGCTTCACCTCGTAAGCACCATAGTCGGGCCGCGTCCGCTCCAGCGCTCCATGCAAGAGCGCTAGTTCATAGCCGCTCATGGCCCAAGGCAGATTCTCTGCCTCGATCGGCCTCACGATATCGGCGGCGAACGCCGAAGGCGGCATAAAGGCCAGCATCAGCAAACCAATCAGCAGTCTCAACGCATCAATCACGAGGCGTGCTCCGAACATCGAACGCGCGGCGACGATTGATCATCCCGCGCTGATCCTCATTGAGTGGTCAGGGTGGGCGCGCCGCACGAATTGAAAGACAGCGCCCTTGAGCCGTTCGCAAGGGCCCAGAGTTGACGTGGCTGATTGTGCAATCTGATCAAGGGTTGTTCGGGCGGTCTTGGCGCATCGCCAGTGCCCGCTCCACACATTCGAGCAGCCGCGGCTCATCGAATGGCTTGCTCAAAAAATCGATCGCCCCAGCCCGCATCGCGCGTTCTCGAATCCGATCCTCCGGAAATGCCGTGATGAAGATCATCGGGGTGTTATGGCCGTTGGCAATCAGATACTCCTGCAGCTCAATGCCGCTCATACCGGGCATCTCCACGTCGGCAATGAGGCACGAGGTTTCAGGCAGTCGCGGCGACGACAGGAATTCCTTGGCCGAAGCAAACGCATGGGCTGAGAATCCCAGTGACCTCAACAATCTCGCGGTCGCGGTACGCACCGAAGCATCGTCGTCCACGACCGAAATTATGGGGCCATCAGTCACGCGACTTACCTTTGTTCGAGGGGAAGACGACCGAGATCGCACCCCCGATAGACGGCGCCGCCTGAGCGTATGATACGGCTGATTTGAGAGATGAGAACTATACTCGGGTATCGAAGGACCGTACCTCAGTGCTGGAGCGTCGGAGGCTTTACTCCAAGGGCTTCAGCCATCCTGACCAGATCGGCCACTGATCTGGCTTCCATCTTCTTCATGATATGGCTACGGTGCACTTTCACCGTGATTTCGCTCAGATTGATCTGAGCCGCGATTTGCTTGCTCATCAATCCGCTGGCGACCAGAGCCATGATCTCGCGCTCGCGAGCGGTTAGCGATGCGAAGTGCGCCCTCATGTCCGCGATCGCATGTTCATTTTCGCGGCGCCCCTTGTCGCGCTGGATTGCAGCGGCAACGGCATCCAGAAGGTCCTGGTCACGGAACGGCTTGGTGAGGAAATCGATGGCGCCGGCCTTCATGGCTCGCACCGACATCGGAATATCGCCGTGCCCCGTAATGAACACGACCGGAATAGGAAGCGCGGCATCTGCCAATCCGGCTTGGAAATCAAGGCCACTCAGCCCAGGCAGTCGGATATCGAGCACGAGACAAGCCGGAGCATCCGGCCGCTTAGCCTGCAAGAACTCCTGCGTCGACGCGAATACTTCAACCTTCAACTGGACCGAATAGAACAGCCGTGCGAGCGCCTCACGCATTGACGCATCGTCGTCGATGACGAAGACGGTCGGCTGGTCCGTGCTTCCAGCCGGCTTCGTTGATGAATTATGCTGCCTCATTCTGGTTCTTCACCATCTGGAGCCGGTCCCGATTAAAGCAAATCACAATACCTCAGCGGCTCGGCCGAGCTGAGGTCATATTGTAACGGAATCCGCTGGACAGGCAAATCCCGCACGCTCTGCCGCCTATCATTCGCCCCGCGCCTGCCAGGATGGCCCATCCCGGCCTTCCCGCGAGTTTAAACGAGCGGTATGGTTGCGGAATTTCCGCCTCCAAAGCGAAAGCTGTCAGGAGGCTTTGGTCTCGGTAACGATCGTTGATGACGCGTGATCCAGTCCAGGAGGTGCTGCGGTTGTTGGTCGGCGTCCTCGCGCTGGCAGCACTGACATGGCTATTTTTTTGGCTGAACCTGCGCCTGGTTTCCGCGGCGTTCACATACCTGATTCTCATTGTTCTGTTGTCACTCTCCGGCGGCCTGATTTCTCTCATCGTCCTATGCTTCGCTGCCGTTGCATCCCTCAACTACTTCTTTGCGCCCCCCATCTTCTCCTTTCGAGTTGATTATCCGGAAGACATCATCGCTTTGGCCGGGTTCCTGATCACCTCCCTGGTCATCACCGGCCTCGTAGGGAGGATGAGGGCGGGACGAGACCAACTGGTGCAGGTCCTGGACGGGTTGCCTGCGCTGGTTTGGAACATGTCCTCACACGGCACAGCTGATTTCTTCAATGATCGGTTCCTGAACTACACCGGCTTGTCCGCGCAGCAGTCGCGGGGCCCAGGCTGGCTGAATGCAGTGCATCCGGAAGATCGCGCCTGTGAGGAGTGGAGCACCGTGTTCGCGACTGGGAAGCCGTTCGAAAGAGAAATGCGCATTCGAAGCGCTGGCGGCGAATACCGTTGGTTCTTTGTCCGCCTGGTACCGATCTTTGGCGAGCAGAATAAGATATTGAGATGGTGCGCCAGCGCGGGCGACGTCCAGGAGCGCAGACGGGCGCTCGAGGCCTTGCGCGATAGCGAAGAACAGTGGCGCGCGGTTTTCGAGCACAATCCCACAATGTATTTCATGCTAGATGCGGCCGGTTCTGTGCTTTCGGTCAATCCTTATGGCGCCTGCCAGTTGGGCTACGACGTCAGCGATCTGACAGGCCGCCCCGTGCAGGAGGTGTTTCATGAAACTGATTGGCCGATAGTTCAGCGCAAGGCCGCCATGTGCATGGAACAGCTTGGTGAGCCGACAAGCTGGGAGGCGCGAAAACGGCGCAAAGACGGAACCATCCTGTGGGTACGCGAAACCGCCAAAGCGATGTTGATCAAGCAGCAGCCGGTGCTCTTGGTCGTCTGCGAGGATATCACCGATCGCAAGCGCGCCGAATATCTGGCTCAGCATGTCTTTGACACGCTACCAGACGTCGTGTCTGTGATCGACAAAGATTACCGCTACCGACAGTCCAATCGGGCACATCAGCGAGTTTGGGGATTAACGGCCGACACGCTCATCGGCCGGTACGTCGCTGACGCCATGGGGAGGGAGGCGTTCGACCAGCTGGCCAAACCGAATTTGGATCGGTGCTTTGCTGGAGAAGAGTTCCACATCAGTCAATGGTTCGATGGGCCCGCCGGTCGAAGATACTGGGTCGTAACCTATTCACCGCTCCAGCTCGAAACAGACGCGGTGGACAGCGCGCTTGTATTGGCCCGCGATCTGACGGATCACATGCTGGCCTCGGAAGCCGTACGGGACGCCCAGGCCCAACTGGCGCACGCGAACCGAGTGGCGACCGTCGGTCAACTAACCGCATCTGTTGCGCATGAGGTCAATCAGCCCGTTGGAGCGCTGGTCACGAACGCGCATGCCGCCTTGCGCCTGCTCCGCGCAACGCCTCCGGATCTGGAGCTGTCTTGCCAGGCGCTGGAGGACATTATCAAGGACGGGCGCAGGGTCAGCGATGTCATCAGCCGGATCCGCGCATTGGTCAAAAAGACGCCAGCGCAGATCGACAAGTTGGATATTAACGAGGTGATCATCGAGACGATCGCCCTGACCCGCGGCGAGATTATCAAGAACGGGATATCACTTGAGGCAGACCTTGCATCCGATTTGCCGTTCGTTCGCGGAGATCGGATTCAGCTGCAACAAGTCATCATGAATTTGGTGATGAATGCTGTCGAGGCCATGAGCAATGTCGACGACGACGGACGCGAATTGCAGATTAGCTCAGCAAGGGACCGAGAGGATGGCATCTCGCTCACAGTTCGCGACTCCGGTCCGACATTGCGCCCAGAAGCTCTGGACCGGTTCTTTGAGGCGTTCTACTCCACCAAAGCCAGCGGCATGGGCATCGGACTTTCCATCTGCCGTTCAATAGTTGAGGCACACGGCGGCCGCATTTGGGCCACCGCGAATGCTACTCGAGGCGTCACGCTTCATATCGTCCTGCCGGCATCGCGAGACTCTTCGCCTTGAGATGTTTTCGTGACCCCACAACCGTCCCCGGAGGACGTCTGGCTTGCCCATTCACCCTAAGCTGCGGCGGTATTGGGTGGGAGTGATCCCTGTCGTCTGCCGAAATGCTGACGAAAATGAGCTCGTCTCGCTGAACCCCAGCGCGAGCCCGATGTCAGTCACTGACTGTTCCGGATCTCCCAGCAAGGCCTTGGCGCGCTCGATACGGCGACTAATGTGATACCGGTGTGGTGGCATGCCGAATGATTGCTTGAATGCGCGGCAGAAATAGTAAGAGCTTAGACGAGCGAGCGCCGCCAGCGTCGCGAGCGAGATAGGTTCGGCCAGGTGTTCCTCCATATATCCTGTGACGGCGCGCTGCTGCCAGACAGCCAGCCCACCCCTCGCCAATGGTTTGCGGCGTGGCGAATGCTCGTTGTCCTGCATCAGCTCATGCGCAACGATCACCCCAAGCGCTTCACAATAGCGCTCGTTTTCGCAGCCTTCGTCGATTGCTGCTGTCAGCTTCGCGGCGGCATCCCACAGCCCGCGATGTTCGAACAATAGTCGAGGTGCAAGTCGAGCATCGGGTGACTCCGGATCGATGGCAGACATTTTGGCCGGATCAAGATAGAAGCAGGTCATACGACTGGGAACGCGCGGCTGCTGCCAGTCATGGTATTCGTGACCGGCGGGCACGAAGGTGAGCTTGCGCTTGAGCGTTCGCAGGTTCGAAGGCGGCAGAGTCCGAATGAAGGTCTCGCCGTGGTCACGAACGCCCTCTTCATGGACAAGCAGCAGATGGCACGGTGCACGGAATCGAAACTCGACCCTGTCATGGGCGACGCACCGGACGATCTCGACGGTGATCCCATCCCAGGCGATCGCCCGACGGCTGGCGACATGAGCAGGAAATATCTCAAGAGCGTGGCGACCGGCTTTATGCGTCCCGGCCTCAAGGGGCTGCTCACCGCGCCCGCCGCGCGGCAGATGATTGTTTTCGAGATGCGGATGATCGATGCGCCGCCGCGTCGTCTGTTCCTGATGCTGACGGTTGCTTAGGACGGAGACTTCGGAGAAGTCGGCGAGCCGCGCAGCGTTGACATCCATCGAGTAGGTCAGCATCGTTGCTCCCCTTGTGCGGGTCCATGAGGCCCCTGCTCCTCGACAGTCGTAGGGTTAGAACGGCGACCGCTCAATCGTAGCGAGGTTGACGCGATTGATTCGCTCGTTTCGGCCGCAGATACCCGGCGGTCGCAGCCCTCATACTTGGGTTGCCTGCGCTATACCTCGGTATGCAACGGAGTGACATGGTGGGCAACAGCGAGCCGATCGATGATCTCGCACAAACAAACGTGAGCACGCTGGCCAAATGGGGAGCGGCTATCTGCCTTCGACCGCCGGGATAGTAAACTGAAAGACGGCGCCCTAGAACGACTCGAAGACGCGATCGAGCATCGCTGGCGCCAGTCCCGGACCCGAGTCTCGCACAGTCACAAGCACGCCGCCCGACTCGGTTGTCCCGCTGCTGACCAGCAATTCCCGTGGTCCCTCGCCGAGGCCGCTCATGGCCTCGATCGCATTGATCACCAAGTTCAGGAGCACTTGTTGCAGTTGGACCCGGTCCCCATGAACGATTGGCAAGCCGTTCGCGAGTTCCGCGTGCATGGAGACGCTGTTCTTCACCGCCGCGCTACGGGTAAGTTCTATCAGTTCGCGAATGGCTTCGTTGACCTCCAAGCGATCCGGCCGGGGTGGCGCTTTTTTGATGAGATCCTGGATACGGCTGACGACCTCTCCTGCTCGATTGCCGTCTTTCAACATGTCGTTGAGTATCTGTCGTACTTCATCCAGATCCACCATCGGGGCGTCAAGAAAGCGCAATGCGGCTCGCGCATTGGCCACTGTCGCAGCGATCGGCTGCTTCACTTCATGGGCGATCGAGGCCGTTAGCTGCCCCATTGCTGCGACGCGGTTTGCGTGCGCCAATTCCATCTGCACCTCACGATATCGCCGCTCGCTCTCGCGCGCTTCGGCTTCAGCCTGCTTGCCCTCAGTAATGTCACGTGAAACCGAAAGCAGCTGCTCGGGCTGGCCGTCCGCATTGCAGATCGGGGTGGTGACGACATCCCACCAGCGCGGAGCCCCCTTCGCCGATGGACAGAACGCCTGAAATTTCCCAATTCCTCCAGCCCTTGCAGCGGCGACGGCTTCGCTGATCCTTGGGCGGTCTTCCGGTTGCCAGAAATCTATCCCAGCAGGCATTCACGTAGGTCTGGATATCGTCTATTTCGAGCAACTGCTGACCGCCGCTGCTCATGAACAGCAGGTTTGCATTCAGATCGAGCACCTTGATGCAGTCTCTACTGCTCTCGATGATTCTCCGCTTAAGCTCTTCGCTCGCGCGCAGCTCATCCTCGGCCCGTTTTCGCTCGGTTAGATCGAGTACGAAAGCAACACCTTGCCGTCCGCTTTCTTCGAAATCGGCCAGACCGATCAGGACGGGCACGCGGCTGCCGTCTTTCCTGAAAAACTCCTTCTCGAACGGGTGCAGGCGCCCGGTCCTCACGTACTCCGGGCCCCGTTGCACATCGCCTTCGAGTCATTCTTGCGGCATCAATTCCGTGCAACGCAAGCGGCCCGCGTCGAGATCTTCGCGGTCATATCCCATGATACGAAGAAACGCGTCATTGGCTTCGAGAATCGCACCTTCGGCCTCCCAGATGAAGATGCCGATGATATTGGCGTCTACTAGGCGCCGGATCTTGGCTTCGCGCACTGTGAGATCGCGGTCCAAGTGGGCACGTTGAATCGCAACCCCCGCCAGATGGGTGATCTGTTCTATGATCTCCTGATCGCGCAGGCTTGGGCTCCGCGGCTCGCTATAATACATGGCGAAGGTGCCAATCACCTGCCTTCTGAGGACATGATGGGCGTCGACCAGACGGCGCGCAGCGAAGGAAAGAGAGGCAGAACATCGCGAAGCTCGTCAAATGACGGGTCGGTCGTGATATCGGAAACGATGACTTGTCTGGCGAAATACGCCGCGGGCCCGCATGATCCGACCTTGGGTCCAACCGCGATTTTTCCCTCGACAGCCTCGACATAGGCTGGAGGAAGGCTCGGCTTCCCAACATGCCTCAGCCGGCCGTCCTCGACCAGAAGGATCGCAGTGAGCGCATCCCGAGTATGCTCTTCCACCAGCAGGCAGAGGCAATCGAGGATATAGGGAAGCGATTCCCCTTTGGCCACCATCTCGAGGATGCGATTCTCGCCGGCGAGCAGGGCCTCCGCCCGCTTGCGATCCTCGATGTCCGTCAGGATTTTATACCACCTCAGAATATTTCCTTGGTCGTCGCGGAGTGGGACAGCGCGCCCCAAGAACCAGCGGTATTCCCCATCGGCAGCGCAACGGAAACGCGCCTCACCTTCGAACGGTTCGCCGGTGGCCAAGGACTCACGAGATTTGTGCAAATATTGCTCAGCGTCTCCTGGATGAATTGCAGCCTCCCAGCCCGAACCCACGCTGTCCTGCGCAGGCAGGCCACAATATTCGGCCCAACGCCTATTCGCAAATGCGTTGGAGCCGTCAGGCAACATCGTCCAGGCCATCACCGGAATGGTTTCGATGATTTCGAAAAGCTGCTTGTCACCCGGGGGGCCTACGGCCTCCCCAGCACCATTCCGCTTTGTAGCGGCACCGTTCATATCGCGAAGTCGCGCCGCACCGCTCAAGTGCTGCCGGTGTTGGTCCATGTTGGTCAGATCGCGTTCTTCGACTTGGGAAGGCTCGCCGGTGGCCATCGCGTGTCAACCCCGCCGCGTCGCGTGTGACCGCGACCGCTCCCAACCAGCCTTGTTTTTCACCCATCGCAACAGATCGTACCCTTTGCGCCGGCCAGCGATAGCGAAACTCCGGTCGGTAGCGACCCGTCGCGAGTTCCCGCCAGCGCCGGGCTGGACGAGATAACCGAATTACCGCGGGAATCGGAGATGCCGTTCACACAACCAAGCCGTACTCGAGAGCAGCGGGCCATGCCCACTCTCGATCTCACGGTATGCTCCAGGATGATATCGGACCGTTTATAGATGAGAACTATACTTGGGTATCGACAGCTGATCGGCCGCTCCCGGACGAACCGGCCACGACAATCCACATGCTGAGCGACCGTGATTGCAAACCTCCGCATTTGAGTCGCCCGTTTTGAGGATCGCAACATCCAGCTGCAGATCCGATAGGCAATGACAGGATTGACGCGAGTTGCCCTTGCCGAAGGGGCGGCGTTAAAGCGCGAGCGCCATACACCTTCGTATCGCTCCGTGACGCCTTTCGATGTCGGACAATAACCTACGTTCAATTGAGACACTGACGGCAATCGTCTTAGGCTGCATGCGTTGGACAAGCACACAGGGCTCATGAAGTGCTGTGAAAAAGGGATGATCGACGTAGAGATACTAATGCCAAGGGAGACCACAATGCTCAACTGCTCTGAAAGTCCTAGATCTAGCAGAGCCGCGCGATGCGCGGTTTGCGAGGGCAAGTTTGGTCTCGTCCGACACTACTCGTGGCGAACTCCGCTTTGTTCCAAGAGGTGCGTCGATCGCTTCAGAGCTCGCAGGGAAAGTGACCGCAATTGGGTGAGCTGGCTCAAGGTCTCATTCGACCAGGCGCGGGAGAACCGCGGGAGGATTCTATGAGCGTTCATGTTTCACAGCGAGGCAAGGAATATCTGGAGATAGCGCGGACTTTGCTCCGCGCTGCCCAAACCATGACCGACGCAGCGGTTGCCGGCCAGCTTAAGGCCCTTGCCGAAGACTACCAACGGCGAGCTGAGAAGGCTTCGCATGTCGATGCGGCCAATGCTCATCGTAGCAAGGGGGTTGTCCTGTCATGATCAAGATCATCGCCGTGCTCTGCAGTCTTTCCTCTCCGGAAAATTGCCACGAGCAGACCGTCACCACCTCGGACTTCGCCGACGTGTCGATGCAGTCCTGCCTGATGGGCGCGCCGCAGCTCGCTAAGTGGATGAACCAGCATCCGACCGAGCGCCTGGCGGCATGGCGCTGCGTGATTGGCAAACAGGATGGCAGGCCAGCTTAGGGTGGAGAGCAGCTCCATCGGATGCATTGCACCGCCCGCCGCTCAGTCCGTGGCACCTCTGGCGCAACAAAGGGCCAATCGCAGCAATCTGGTAGGAGCGCGGTCCAGCCGCGGTGTAGGCGCATAGGAGCGGAAGCGGTCCACACAAGAAGCCGAGGACAGTTATGGCGATATCCTGTAAGCGGCCCGACAAGGAGAACGCCGTCGTCCTTCTCGTCGATCAGCCGACTGACTTTCTGTCGCCGGTTCGCGATATTGGCCCGGAGCAGTTCAAGAACCACGTGTCTGGCGAGCATCGCTCGATGAGCTCTGTTTGAGCGCGATGGGCCACCATTTTCAACTACTCACCCGTCGATAGCGACGGAGCACCAGGAGCCGAACATGAGATATCTTGCTATTGTAATGCTCGCGCTGTCAGTCGGCAGTTCGGCGAGCGCCGCCCGCTATTGTGCGGGTGGCCAACAGCCTGTCCCACCTAGCGTCGCGGAGCGAATGGCGCTGCCTCTGTGCGGCTTTGCCGCGACGGAGTCTTGGGGGCCGAACGGCTGCCAGCTCTGTGACTCCCGGAACATGTATCCAAATCCATTCGAGGCCTATGGTAAGGCGCGTTCCGTCTTTAGGCGATAGCCGGGCTGCTCCCTCCGACTCGGGCTTCAGCAAGGAGCGATCGAAGTGCAAGCGCAGCAAGCGGGCCGGCTTCGTCGTTGAACCAGAACGCCACCAGCGCCTGTGGAAGCTGCATGGCGTGCTACGATGGCTGGATGCAGATCGAAGTGTATGTGCCGGCCGGCGGCCGACCCAACATTTCAGTCAGTCACGCCCCTGCTAATTCCGCCAGCACCTTGACAGGCGTAAACGGCACCGAACGCAGCCGTACTCCCGTTGCCTCGAAAACAGCACCGGCGATCGCCGAGGGCACAACGGCGCAGGCCGGCTCCCCGCCACCCCAAGGGACCTCTTCCGGCCGATCAATCAGGTCGATCACGACCTCCGGAATTTCCGGAAACGTCAGAATAGGATAGCTCGCCCAATCGAGGCTTGTGACCATCGACCGATCGAATGTTACCTGCTCCTTCAAGGTGCGGCTCACCGTCTGAACGATGCAGCCTTCGATCTGATTTCGCAGCCCGTCAGGATTGATAATTTGTCCGCAATCATGCGCGACATAGAAGCGCTTGACCGCAAGTTGTCCAGTCTTGCGGTTGATCTCGACCTCGGCGACTGCGCCGACATAGGTGCGGACCAATTCGTATTTGACGTAGGCAAGCCCGCGCCCCGTCACTGTGTCCGCACCACGATCGCCCTTCGGGCGCTCACGCCATTTGCTCAATTTGGCGAGCCGCTCGAGAAGTTCCTTGCCGCGAGCGTCGGTGAGATGTCTCAGCCGAATGTCGAGCGGATCGGTATCGGTTGCGGCAGCGATCTCGTCTAGAAAGGTCTCGTTCGCAAACGTATTCTGCAACCGTCCCGGTGAGCGGATCCAGGCCGGCCGCAGCGGTGTCGCTGCCAACCGGTGGGCCGTCGTCGTGACATTCGGAAAGACGTACGGGACTGCCAGGTCGTTCAACACCCCACCGGGGCTGAGCTTGCCGAGACTGTCGAGTCCGGCGAGCTCGGAGCCGACCAGTGTTACAAAACCGGCGGTTCCATCCGGCACGTAGAGCTCGGATTCCCAGGCCGCCACGTCTCCGACCTTATCGATCGCGGCCCGCATATCGATAAGCGTAGGTGGACCTTTTGGATCCCAGCCGTGCTCGTCCGCGCGCATCCATTGCACGCGCACCGGCTGGCCGACCGCGCGCGACAGCAGGGCCGCGTCGGCCGCAGCATCCTCATGCCCATTGCGGCCGTAGCACCCCGCCCCTTCGATATAGATGCAGCGCACGTCCGCATCTGATATCGCGAAGGTGGCAGCGAGTTGCTTGCGCAGGTCGTGCGTTGCTTGCGACGCTGTCCAGCACGTCAGCTTGCCTTCGGCGAACGTTGCCACGGCGCAGGAGGGGCCGATGGAGCCATGGGTATGCATGCCGAATTCGTACGTTGCAGCAAGCTTGTTTGGTGTGCTTGCGAGCGCAGAACCAGAATCGCCGGTGCGGCTGGTGACATCGTCGCGCACGACCGGGGTGCTGCGCACGTGCTGCCAAATTCTGCTTTGGTCCGGCAATTCCTCCCACTTCGACCAGGTCACCGCCAACTGCTGGGCGGCCTTGATTGCGCTCCACTCGCTTTTCGCAACGACGCCGAGGAAGTTGTTGATGCGGACGACCTTCACGATGCCGGGAATGTCCGCAACGGACGATTCGTCATAGGAAACGAGTGTGGCACCGAATCCGGACGGGCGTACCACCCGGCCGTGTAACATGTCCGGCAGCTTGAAATCCTGCATGAACGTGAAGCGGCCGTTGACCTTGTCAGGAATGTCCAGCCGGGGCACGGCTTTACCGACGATCGTGTAAGCGTGGGGAGACTTTTCCTGCACGTCTTTGGTGATATCGATGGCCAACGTCGTGCCGTCAATGAACTCGCCGATCGGCAGCCGCCTGCCATGTTTGGCTGTTATGACGCCCTCGTGAAGCGACAACGTTGAAATATCCTGCCGCAGACGGGCGGCTGCTCGACGGAGGACAGCCCGACGCGCGGTCGCGGCGGCCCGGCGCAACTGCATGCCGCCGTTCTGAATCGAGAGACTTCCTGACGTCACGCCCTGGTCGGGAGTTAACGCGGTGTCGCCCTCGACGAGCGAGACGTGGCTCATCGGAACGTCAAGCTCCTCGGCGACGATCTGGGTCAGCGCCGTCCGCACCCCGGTGCCGAGATCGACCTTGCCGGAATAGACGGTGATATGGCCGTCTCGCGTGATGGCCAGAAAGCCATCGACCCGATCAGGCGAGACGGTTTTCGGTCCAGAAGCAGGCTTGGCTGTGCTCGAAGATAGCGGCAGGTAAAAGCTGACAACGAGCGCGCCGCCTGCCTGCAGCAACGAGCGTCTGTCGATCTGGTTCATGGGGCTGCCTCAGGTGCCAGCGGCGCGCAGGACCGCGCGCACGATGCGCAGGTGCGTGCCGCAACGGCATAGATTGTTCGCCAATTCGGCTTTGACCTCTCCCTCATTCGGCTTTGGGTTGCGCGCCAGGAGCGCGGCGGACTGCATGATCATCCCGTTGATGCAGTAACCGCACTGCAGAGCCTGTTCGTGGACGAAGGCCTCCTGAAGCGGATGCGGCTTTGCGCTGGTGCCGAGGCCCTCGAGCGTGACGATCTTGCCTTTGACAGCGGATAATGGAGTGACGCACGAGCGGATCGCCGCTCCATCAACATGCACAGTGCAGGCGCCGCATTGGCCGAGACCGCACCCGAAACGCGGACCGTGCAAGCCAAGCTCATTTCGCAAGATGTAGAGCAGTGGTGTGTCGGGGTCATCGACGGCTACCGAGACGGTACTGCCGTTCACGTTCAGGGCCGTTGTCGCCACAGTCTCTTCCTCTTTCTTGTCCCCGTCGAGATGAGGGATGCGGCCGGCCACCGCGCTGCGGAGGCCAGCCGCGCCCAAGCCGGTTGCGACACGGGGGCGGGAGGAGACAACCGACCAACCGAGACCTATCTATCGGTTGAACTGATGACTTTAGCGTTTTTGCCGCATTCGGCTTGGCCTTGCGCAATTTATTGTTGCACTGACGTCAATCAATCGCGTGCCACGGCTGCCAATCGCAAGGGCAAGAACGGCACACTGCAGCAAGCCGCGCCAAGTAAATTTGGGACGGGCCAACTAAATTGGCGCTGCAATGTCACACGCGAGGTACTTACAATGCGAAAACCGATGGTCGCAATCATCCCGGCACTCTCCGTCGCTGCGGTAGTCGGCACAACCCTGGCTGCCCTGCCGGCCCAGGCCGCCGGAGACGCTGCCGTGGGAAAGCAGGTATTTGCGCGTTGTGTCGGATGCCATTCGACGACACTGGGTGAGAACAAGATCGGCCCGTCGCTGGCCGGCGTTTTCGGCCGCAAGAGCGGATCCGAGCCAGGCTACAACTATTCGCCAGCGCTGAAGGCGGCGAACATCACATGGGACGAACATACTCTCGATCAGTTCCTCGCCAATCCTGCGACTGACGTCCATGGCACCAAGATGTTCGTCAATCTCCCGCAGGCGGCAGACCGCGAGAATGTCATCTCCTACCTGGAGACGTTGAAGTGAGCACCGATGGCGAAGATTGAAGTCAGCATCGGGATAGTCGCCGTGCTCTTCTGCATGTCGGCCCACGGACAGACCGTCAAAGTGCCGCTCCTCGATCAGACCGGTGCCCAGACAGTCCTGCGGGCCGCCGAGAAGACGGCGCAGCAGCGGAATGCGCCGTCGGCCATCGCGGTTGTTGACCCCGCCGGCGATCTGCTTGCATTCCAGCGAATGGATGGGGTCCGCCTGGCAGGCGTGGATCTCGCCATCGGGAACGCGCGAACGGCTGCGCGGCTGCAAAGGCCGACGGCGGAGATCGAGGACAGCATCAACCAGGGGCGGACAGCATTCGTTACCGCCGGTGTCATGGCGCTGCGGGGCGGCGCGCCGATACGCGTGAATGGCGAAATCGTGGGCGCAGTCGGTGTTGCTGGCTTGAGCAAGGAGACCGACACCGAGATCGCGAACACCGCTGCATCAGTTCTCAACCCCTCGTCTGCCATACCTCAGCACAATTGAGAGATTTACCGTTCGCGCGGACAGCGACGTAGCGGTGGATCGACGCACGCGTGACTACCGCTGCATGTACCCGTCACTGAGCGTCTGCATGAAGCTGACCAGTGCATCCTCCTCCTCATCGGAAAGACCGAGACGTCCGACGAACTTCGTGTTCATGTTGCGGGCGGATTCCGGGGCCGGCCAGCACGCGGTCCCCTCGCCCGGGTCGTTCCGACCACAGCGCGGCAGCACGTCGCGCGTGTTATAGAAATGCACGATCGACTTGAGACTCCTGAAATATCCGTTGTGACCGTAAGCCTTGACGAAGTCCGGATAAGGCCTCTTGTCGACGTTGCGCAGCGTCGGAACCTGAAAGCGCCCGACATTCTCCGGCGCGAGCGGGGCCCAGCGCGCATCGACGGACGAAGGTTGGCTAAGCAGATGATCGGCGGCGAGAAAGCCGGCGACGCCCGGATCCACATAGGATGAGCCTGCGGGATTGGCGCTATAGCCACGTGCGTCCGGTTGCTGTTCGACGTAGTACGGAAGCCGCGGATTTGCGGGGGTGCCGATGTTGCTCGCCGTGAAATCCGTGAACAGCGGATCTTCACCGGGCCCACCATCGCGGTGGCAATTGTTGCATTGCCCTTTGCCGCGGAACAGAGCGTAACCCGCCTGCTCCTGCGGCGTGAACTGCGCCTTCCCCGCCTGCACCGCATCGAACTTGGACGTAAGCGCCGTCACCTCCGCCGATGCTTCATAGCTGGAGATGGACTGCGCCATCTGGTCGAACGTTGTCGCGGCCCGGCCGCGATCTATCGGCGTCAGGTGAACCGGCGTCGGATCGTTCGCGGGGGGCGGCCCAGGCTGATTGCAAACTTGCTCAACGTCACCGGGCCACTGGATGGCAAATGCCTGTGGACCCCAGACGGTTTCGAACAGGCCGCGATAGGGCCGTTGAGCGGCGCGATAAACCGCACAAGCGATATCGGGCAGGCCCATTTCGACGGGATTGGTCGGCGGCCCCTCCGCCTGTTCGGCCGCGGGATTGCCCAATCGGCGGCCAGTTGCACGCATGTCCCAGAAATTGCCGCCGACGAGATCGCCCTGGCCGGGATTGTAATGCAGCACGGGCGAGAGCGGCGCGTACGCGTGCGATTGCGGCTTGCGATTGCTGAATCGAGTGCGCACCGAACCCGGATAGGAGCCGGTCGTACGATTAAGCTCGGACACCGGTCCCGTGAAGCCCGTCTCAGGTGTGTGACAGAACGCACACGCCTCGTTGCGATTCACCGAGAGGTCCTTGTCATAGAGCATCAGCTTGCCAAGCAATTCGATCTGCTGCACCTGATTGTCAGGTGACGCCGTCAGCCGCTGGAGGCTTTCTGCTTCGATCCGGTCAATCTCGGCCTCAACCCGCGCAATTTCCTTCAAAGCGGCCGGCGAGAGCGTCGTGCTTGTCTCCTGCGCCCACACGACCGCAGCCCCAGCAGTGGTGAGCATCACAATCGCCGTCCTGATCGACACGTTCATCCGGCGTGATCTCACAAATAGAGTGTCCATTCCCATGCCGTTCTCGGCGACATCGGGACGGTGCGCTTGTTGGTAATTGTTTCAATCAGCGCGTTTTTGCCTGAAACAGCACAGACGGCGTTCCGCACGAGCAAGCAGTCTCAGTGCAGAACACGCGATCGCAGCAATCGCAATCAACAAAAGACAAGGGCTCTCAAGTTGATTTTCGCCGCGGCGACTAGCTTGGGCATGTCGTCAACATCGGCTGCTCATATGCAACAAATCAACATCAACGGCGCCCTGCACAATATCGATGCTGATCCGCAGATGCCTTTGCTTTGGGCGATCCGTGACATTCTCGGGCTGGCCGGCACAAAATTCGGCTGCGGCATCGGCGCTTGCGGCGCATGCACCGTGCACATGGACGGGCAGGCGGTGCGCTCTTGCGTGACGCCGTTGTCGGCCGCCGCCGGCCATGAGATCGTCACCATCGAAGGACTAAGCTCCGATGGCACGCACGCCGTCCAGCGCGCGTGGCGCGCCAACAATGTGCCCCAGTGCGGCTACTGCCAGCCGGGCCAGATCATGCAGGCCGCGGCTCTCCTCAAGGAAACGCCAAAGCCGACTGATCAGCAGATCACAGATGCCATGTCCGGCAACATTTGCCGCTGTGGCACCTACGCGCGGATCCGCGCCGCGATCAAGTCAGCCGCGGAGACGATCTGATGACGAGGATCGTAAACCTCAGCCGACGCGAAGTCCTCGCGGGCGGCGCCACCAGCCTCGTTCTCGGCTTCACGATCGGTTTCAGCAACTTTCCGGCTCTCGCGGCTCATGCTCACGCGAGCGAGGCTTTTGAACCCAACGTCTACCTGATCATCGATCAGACCGGTTTGGTGACGATTGTCGCGCATCGGTCGGAAATGGGCACGGGAATCAAGACGGGGTTGCCGACGGTGCTCGCCAATGAGCTTGGCGCCGACTGGAGCCGCGTCAGGATCGTGCAGGCCCAGGGTGATCCGAAATATGGCGACCAAAACACCGATGGCTCCCGGAGCATGCGGGAATTCTACCAGCCGATGCGCGAAGCTGGCGCCTCGGCCCGCCAGATGCTCGAAGCGGCCGCTGCGCATGTCTGGCAGGTCAACGCAAACGACTGCCAGGCACGCAATCACACGGTCGTTCACGTTCCAACAGGACGGCAGCTTTCGTTCGGCGATGCCGCGAAGGTGGCCGCCACGCTGGAGATCGCGCCGACCGATCACATGGAATTGCGCTTCAAGCCGGTAAGCGAATGGCGTTACGTCGGCAAGCCCGTTCCGATTGTCGACCTTGACGCCATCACGCGCGGCACGGCGACCTATGGCATCGACGTCACACTTTCCGGAATGAAGTACGCGTCTGTGGAGCGCTGTCCGGTCTATGGCGGCAAAGCCCTGCACTTCGACGCCACCGACGCCCTGAAAGTCCCCGGCGTCGAGCAGGTGGTGGAGATTCCGGCCACCCCTATTCCGGCGGGCTTCTATCCGCTCGGCGGCATTGCCGTCATCGCCAGCAATACCTGGTCGGCGCAGCAGGGCCGCGAAAAGCTCAAGATCACCTGGGATTTTGGCCCCAACGCCAATCACGATTCGACGACTTATCGGGCTGAGCTTGAGGCAACGGCGAAACAGCCCGGGCGGGTCGTGCGCAGCCAAGGCAATGTCGAGGGCGCCCTCGGCGCCGCCCATCGCCGCATCTCGGCGGACTATTTTGTGCCCTATTACGCGCATGCGCCGATGGAGGTGCCGAACGCTGTCGCCCACTTCGCCGATGGCAAGTGTGAGATCTGGGCGCCCACGCAATTTCCGCAATCCGCACGTACGACCGCCTCCCAAGTCCTCGGCGTGCCGTTCGAAGACGTCACGGTCAACGTAACGCTGCTGGGAGGCGCATTCGGCCGTAAATCCAAATCCGATTACGTGGCCGAGGCGGCACTGCTGTCACGCCGCATCGGTGCGCCGGTCAAGGTCACCTGGACGCGCGAGGACGAGATCCAGCACGACTATTATCACGCGATTTCTGCCCAGCACCTCGAAGCCGGGCTCGACGCCGAAGGACGCCCGTCCGCCTGGCTGCACCGAACCGTCTTTCCGGCCATCGAATCGACCTTCCAGCCGGACGTCACATACGGCAGCGCCGGTGAGCTGCAGCAGGGCGTGACCGACATGCCCTACGCGATCGCCAACGTCCGCTGCGAAAACGGCCCGGCCGCCAACCACGTCAGAATCGGCTGGTATCGGTCGGTCTACAATATTCCCCATGCGTTCGCCGTGTGCTCGTTCGCCGATGAGCTCGCACAGGCGGCCGGCAAAGACCCGCTCGACTATCTGCGCGATCTGCTGGGCGAGCCGCGCAAGCTCGACTTCGCCGCCATGCATGTCAACTATCCCAACTACGGAGCATCGCTCGATACGTATCCGGTCGACACCGGCCGACTGCGAGGTGTCCTTGACCTGGTCGCGCGCAACAGTGGATGGGGCAGCAGCCTGCCGCCACGGCACGGACGCGGCATCGCCGTCCACCGCAGTTTCCTGAGCTACGCAGCAGCGGTCGTGCAGGTCGCTGTCGGCAGCGACGGCCAACTCACCATTCCCAGGGTGGATATCGGGCTCGATTGCGGCCTCGTCGTCAATCCGGACCGCGTACGCGCCCAGCTCGAAGGCGCCGTGATCATGGCCATCAGCAATGCGCTCTACAGCAATATTAGTATCAAGCAGGGGCGCATCGAGCAGAGCAATTTCAGCGATTACCTGGTCGCTCGTACCGATATCGCACCTGAAACTCACGTCCACCTCGTCGAGAGTGTTGCGCCTCCCGGCGGGGTTGGCGAGCCCGGCGTGCCGCCGGTCGCGCCGGCCATCTGCAACGCGATTTTTGCCGCTACTCGGAAGCGAATTCGTGCGCTGCCGATCGACCCTTCGCAATTGAAGGTCACCTGACAGGTGGAACGGCCGCTTCGGTCAAAGGGGACCGGAAAGGCATCGAGTAAGGAGCAAGCTTATGGCTGATGAAGCCAAGATACTCGAAAACAAGACATTCGACTACAAGGCTCCGGCGAGCACGCCTGTCCGAATCGGCATGGAGCGCGTCGAAATTCGGAGGACGCTGCTCCAGGTCTCACGGGTCGCGCTAGGGACGTGGGCCATCGGGGGCTGGATGTGGGGCGGCACGGATGAAGCGGAATCGATCAAAACGATTCAAGGGGCGATCGAGCACGGCATCAACGTCATCGACACCGCGCCGGCCTACGGGTTTGGCCGCTCCGAAGAAATTGTCGGCAAGGCACTCGCAGACGGTGGTCTGCGCTCCCGTGTGCAGATCGCCACAAAGGTCGGATTGGAATGGAAGGACGGGCGCGTATTCCGCAATGCCAGCCGCGCACGAATCCTTCGGGAATTGAAGGATTCTCTTCGTCGGCTTCAGACCGACTACATCGATATCTACCAGATCCACTGGCCGGATCCGTTGATCACGATCGAGGAGACCGCCGAGGCGATGCGTGACCTGTTCGAACAGGGAATAATCCGCGCGATCGGCGTCAGCAACTTCTCGGTCCTGCAGATGGAGCAGTTCCGGCGAATTGCTCCACTGCACGTGCTGCAGCCGCCCTTCAATCTGTTTGAGCGCGGCATCGAGACCGATATCTTGCCCTGTTGCCGCGAGAACAACATTGCGACCTTCGGGTATGGCGCGCTGTGCCGTGGCCTGCTCTCCGGCAGAATGCGGCCGGAGAGCAAATTCGAAGGGGATGACCTCCGACGAACCGATCCGAAATTCCAGCAGCCGCGCTTTGCGCAATATCTTGCGGCCGTCGAGCAGCTCGATTTACTCGCGCAGCGACGCTTCGGCAAGCGAGTGATCCACCTGGCCATCCGGTGGATGCTCGACCAGGGCATCACGACGGCGCTCTGGGGTGCGCGCAATCCGGCGCAACTTCTCCCGGTCGACGAGGTGAGCGGCTGGCATCTGGATGAGACAGCCAGAGCGGACATCGACCGCATCCTGCACGACACGATTACCGATTCGATCGGCCCGGAGTTCATGGCGCCGCCGGCACGGAGTTCTGCAGCGCACTAGGCCCAAGGACCAGGCGTGGCGGTAAAGGCATTAGCTTCTTAGAAAGGAAACGGCATGAGCGGCACAGTGGCGGACCAATTCGTAGAGATCCTCGTCGCGGCTGGGGTCAAGCGAATGTATGGCATCGTCGGCGACAGCCTGAACGGACTGACGGACGCGATTCGTCGCGACGGCAAAATCGAATGGATCCATGTCCGGCACGAGGAGGTCGCAGCCTTCGCGGCAGGCGCCGACGCTCACCTTACCGGCGAGCTCGTCGTCTGCGCGGGCAGTTGCGGGCCCGGTAACCTGCATCTCATCAATGGGCTGTTCGACTGTCATCGCTCCAGGGTGCCGGTCCTCGCCATCGCCGCGCAAATCCCGTCGAGCGAAATCGGCTCCGGATATTTCCAGGAAACGCATCCGGAGCAGCTGTTCAAGGAATGCAGTCACTATTGCGAGGTCGTCTCCGGTGCCAACCAGATGCAGCGCACGCTCGAGCTCGCCATTCGGCAGGCCGTCACAAACCGCGGCGTCTCCGTGATCGTCATTCCAGGCGACGTCGCGCTACAGCCAGCCGAAATGGGATCGGATCCGCAGCCCGCGAACCTGCTGCCGGCCCGACCGGCCGTGCCGGCAGCCAACGATGCCTTGGATCGATTGGCCGCACTGCTCAACGGAAACGGGCGCGTGACGATGCTCTGCGGCTCCGGCTGTCAAGGCGCGCATGATCAAGTCGTCGCCCTCGCCGAGCGCCTTAAGGCGCCTGTCGTTCACGCGTTGAGAGGCAAGGAACATGTCGAGTGGGATAACCCATATGACGTCGGCATGACTGGTCTGCTCGGCTTTTCATCGGGCTATTACGCGATGCTGGATTGCGACGTCCTGCTGATGCTTGGGACCGACTTCCCGTACCGACAGTTCTATCCGCGCGGTTCGGGGGTGAAGATCGCGCAGGTCGACCTGCGAGCGGAGGTCATCGGGCGACGAACTCCGGTCGATCTCGCCATTATTGGCGACGTGCGCGCGACGATCGACGCGCTTCTGCCGCTCCTGAAGGAGAAGCGAGACGGTAGTCATCTTGCTCAGGCGCGCGAACACTACGGTAAAGCACGCAAAGGTCTCGATGAGCTTGCTCGCAAGGGCAGCGGCAAGTTGATTCACCCGCAGCAGATTGCGAAGGCCGTTAGCGATTTGGCCTCCGATGATGCGGTCTTCACCTGCGATGTGGGTCTGCCAACCGTCTGGGCGGCGCGCTACCTGGCGATGAACGGCAAGCGGCGGCTGATCGGGTCATTCTGGCACGGCTCGATGGCAAATGCGATGCCGCAGGCAATTGGCGCACAAGCCGCCTTTCCCGGCCGACAGGTGATCTCGCTCTCGGGTGACGGCGGCTTCACCATGCTGATGGGCGACTTGCTCACGCTCGTGCAGCACCGCCTTTCGACGAAGGTGGTGGTGTTCAACAACGGCGCACTCGGTTTCATCGAGCTCGAGCAGAAGGGCACCGGTTTCCTCGATTTTGGCACCGAGCTCAAGAACCCCAATTTCGCGGCCATGGCCGAAGCTGTCGGCATTCGCGGCATTCGGATCGAAGACCCCGAGAAGGTGGAGGAGGGAATCGCCGCGGCGTTTGCGCACGATGGCCCCGTTCTCATCGATGCCGTCGTCAGCCGGACAGAGCTTGCCGTGCCGCCGTCGATCAACGTCGAGATGGCGAAGGGCTTCTCGCTCTACATGGTGAAGGCGATCATGAGCGGCCGGGCCGACGAGGTCATCGACCTCGCAAAAACCAATCTCTGGCGGTAAGGGCGGCCGCATCATGGAGATCACGGCGCTTCTTCTGTCGCGACTGCAGTTCGCGTTCACCGTTTCGTTTCACATCGTCTTTCCGTCCTTCACGATCGGCCTGGCAGCGTGGCTCACTGTCCTGGAGGCCCTTCATCTCGCGACGGGGCGCCCGGCGTACCGCGTGCTGTTCGACTTCTGGCTCAAGATCTTCGCAGTGGCTTTCGGACTCGGCGTGGTCTCGGGGGTCGTCATGGCCTTCGAGATAGGCACCAACTGGAGCGACTTTTCACGGATGACGGGACCGATCCAGGGGGTGCTTCTCTCGTATGAAACATTCACTGCTTTTGCGCTAGAGGCGGGTTTCCTCGGCGTACTTCTGTTCGGCCGACCGAAAGTCCCTCCGTGGTTCTACCTGTTTTCGACCGCAATGGTCGCCCTCGGCACCACGCTGTCGGCGTTCTGGATCATGATCAACAACAGTTGGATGCAAGTTCCGGTCGGGTATGTCGTCGAGAACGGAATGTTCGCGCCAAACGATTGGGCCAAGATCATCTTCAATTCGGTGGTCTGGTCGCGCTTTCCGCACATGCTTCTGGCAGCTTACCTGACCGGCGCATTCTGCGTGGCTGCGACGGGCGCCTGGTATTTGCTGCGGGGAATGTTTATCGCCGAAGCAAAAATTATGCTGCGTATGGGCTTGTATCTCGCGGCCGTGCTCGTTCCCGTCCAGATCATCTTCGGTCACCTCAACGGTGAATACGTTGTCCGCTACCAGCCCGCGAAGATGGCCGCCATCGAGGCGCGATGGCACAATGAACAGCCGGCATCCGAAGTGCTGCTCGCGTGGCCGGATGTCGCAAATCGGCGCAACCTTTTCGCGATCACTTTGCCCCCGCCTTGGGGCAGCTTGATCGACTCTGATAGCCTCGACGCCGCGGAAGTCGGGCTCGACAGCATTCCCGAGAGCGATTGGCCGCCGATACTCATTCCTTTCTTCAGCTTCCGGATCATGGTCGGCTGCGGCGTCCTTATGTTGGTTCTGGCCTGGGTCGGAACATATCTGAGCCGCAAAGGGCATCTGGCGCGGAACCGGACGGTGCTCTGGGCAACGTTTCTCAGCTTTCCTCTGCCTTTCGTCGCCACCTTGACCGGCTGGTTCACGGCGGAGGTAGGACGTCAGCCCTGGGTGGTCTACGGCGTGCTGAGAACCGCGGATGCAATGACGCCCTTCCTCACGACGGGCACGGCAATCATTTCGCTCATCCTTTTTTGTGCGATCTACACTTTCATCTTCGCGTTCGGCATCTTCTACATCTACCGGCTGCTGCGTGCAGGACCGGTCGGTCGCCTCCTGCCGCCAACAGCCGTTCTTCCTAATCGGCCTCTGTCGGTCGTCGGCGAGCCGGATGCGGCAGCAGCCCTCGTTCGCCTTCCGGCCGGAGAATAGCCATGGTCATGTTCTGGGTGACGATCCTTGCGGTCAGCATTTTACTTTATGTCTTGCTGGACGGGTTCGATCTGGGCGTCGGCATGCTGTTCGGGTTGGCTCCCGACGAGCCGCGAAGGCACGCCATGATAAGCGCGGTGGCGCCGGTTTGGGACGGCAACGAGACCTGGCTCGTCGTCTCGGGCGTGATCCTCTGGGGAGCGTTTCCGGTTGTCTATTCTGTGCTGATGTCGGCGTTTTATCTCCCGGTTCTGCTGATGTTGGCGGGTCTGATCCTGCGTGGCGTGGCGTTCGAGTTTCGCCACAAGGCGGTGCAGATGCGGTGGATCTGGAACGCAAGCTTTGTGGGAGGCTCGCTTGTCGCAACATTCATGCAGGGCTTGATGGTGGGCGCTCTTGTGCAGGGTCTGCCGGTCTCCGGCGACAGGTATGCTGGCGGCGAATTCGGATGGTTCAGTCCCTTTGCGATTGCGTGCGGCATTGGCCTGTGTGTCGGCTATGCGCTGCTCGGCGCCTGCTGGCTTGTGCGAAAATGCGAGGACGAGGTCCGCGACCAGGCCTATCGCCTAATTCCCTATCTGGCAGCCGCGTTGCTCGTCTTCTTGATCGTCGTGTTCGCCTACGCGTTAGCCGGAGATTTTGCAGTGATGACGCGTTGGCTTGACCGGCCATCCCTGTTCGTCTTCCCGGTGATTGGCATGTTGGCCGCGATCACGCTTGCCGCCAGCGTTCATCGCCATCAGGACGCGCTCCCCTTCCCCATGGTCGCTCTCATCTTTGTGGCCGCGTTCGGCACGCTGGCGATCTCGTTCTGGCCCTACATGATTCCGTTCTCGATCACGATCGAACAGGCGGCCGCCCCTCATTCGAGCCTTGCTTTCATGTTCTGGGGAGAGGGGCTCTTCGTATTCCCCCTCATGCTGCTCTACACCGTGATCAGCCTGACCGTGTTCAGAGGCAAAGTCGCAGCTTCAACAGACCATTACTAGGCGGGCGGGCCTCGCAAGCTTCGCCCTTCCACCAATTTGCGGCCCTCAGGCGCGGCCATCTCGAGACTACACAAAACGGAGCGATCAGAAGATGACCACACCCATCAGCAAAAAAATCGAACCGGCCCTCGGCCACCTCACCAGCTACCAGTTGCTGCATGATCCGCGCCTAAACAGGGGCACCGCCTTCACCGAGGCTGAGCGCCGCGCCTGGGGTCTCGAAGGTCTGCTGCCCCCCGCCGTCACCAATATCGAATTGCAGGTATCACGCCGGCACGCCGAGATCGCCGCGCTCGACAATGATCTCCTGAAATACCTTGTGCTGTCGGATCTGCAGGCGCGCAACGAGACGCTCTACTACGCGACGCTGATGTCGGACCCCGCCACCTATATGCCGCTGGTCTACACGCCGACCGTCGGCGAAGCCTGCCAGAAGTTCGGGCACATCTTCCGTCAGCCGCGCGGCATGTATCTACCGATCAGCGCGCGCGGTCGGGTCAAGGAATTGCTCTCCAACTGGCCGGAAAAGGACGTGCGCTTCATCGTCGTCACTGACGGTGAGCGCATCCTCGGTCTGGGCGATCTCGGCGCCGGCGGCATGGGCATTCCGATCGGCAAGCTCGCGCTCTATACCGCCTGCGCCGGCGTGCCACCGCAAGGCTGCCTGCCGGTCGTTCTCGATGTCGGCACGAACAATCAGAATTTGCTCGATGACCCGCTCTATCTCGGGCTGCGACGGCAGCGCGAGCGCGGCGACACCTACATGGCCTTTGTCGACGAGTTCGTAACGGTCGTGCAGCAGCTCTACCCGAAATGCTGTATCCAGTGGGAGGATTTCGCCAACACCAATGCCGTGCCGATTCTCGCGCGCTACCGCGACAAGATCTGCACCTTCAATGACGACATCCAGGGTACTGCCGGGGTGGCGTTGGCCGGCATCCTCGCCGCCTCCCGCCTCACCGGGAAGAAGCTAGCCGAGCAGCGATTCCTGTTTCTCGGTGCGGGATCGGCTGCAACCGGCATCGCCGAGCTGATCAGCCTCGCGATGACGCGCGAGGGCATGGATCCCGCCGAGGCGCGGCGGCGCAACGCGCTGTTCGACGTGCACGGGCTGCTGGTGACCTCGCGCACCGATTTGGCCGAATTTCAGAAGCCGTTCGCCCAGGACCGGGCCCCCGTCTCCACTTTCGCCGAGGCTGTCGAGTCGGGGCGACCGACCGGCATCATCGGGGTCAGCGCTGTTCCGAAACTGTTCAATCAGGCGGTGATCGGCGCGATGGCGCGCGTCAACGAGCGGCCGATCATCTTCCCCTATTCGAACCCGACCTCGCGCTCCGAGTGCACGGCCGAGGAGGCTTATCGCTGGTCGGACGGGCGGGCCATTTTTGCCAGCGGCAGCCCGTTCCCGCCGGTGGAGATCGCCGGCCGGCGCTTCGTCCCAGGCCAAGGCAACAACGTCTACATCTTCCCGGCGCTGGGCATGGCGGTGTTTGCCACGGAGGCGACCCGGGTGACGGACGAGATGTTCCTAGTCGCTGCGCAAGCCGTCGCCGAGCAGGTCACCGAAGAGAACCTCTCGGTCGGACTGATCTATCCGCCGCAGAGCCGTATCCTCGAAGCATCGCTCCATGTCGCGGAGCGGGTCGCGGCCTGCATTTTCGACCAGGGGCTCGCCGGCGTGAAGCGACCTGACGATATCAGCGCGCTGATCCGCAGCCGCATCTACCGTCCCGGCTATCTGGGGTGATGCGGATGGCCGACGTGTTGCAACGCGATCCCGATCAGGACTTAACTCGTGCAAATCCGCGTTCTGAGGCGGCGACGCTGCACCTTGGCGACCGCGTTGCCGACAAGGCGCTGCACCGCATCGTCGTTGTGGGCGGCGGTGCAGCAGGGCTCGAGCTCGTCACCCGGCTCGGCGATCGCCTCGGCCGCAAATCACGGGCGTCCATTACCCTGGTGGAGTCGGCCCGGACCCATCTCTGGAAACCGCTTCTGCACGCGGTGGCGGCAGGAAGCATTGATCCCGGCGAATACGAGGTGAACTATCTCGCGCAGGCGCATTGGCACGGCTTCAGATATCACTTCGGCGAGATGATCGGGCTTGATCGCACCAGCAAGGAAGTGCATCTCGCCGCCACCTTCGACGACGAGGGGCGCCAGATCACGCCGCCGCGCGCGGTCGGATACGACACATTGGTGATCGCGATCGGCAGCGTGACCAACGATTTCGGGACGCCAGGCGTTGCAGAATATGCTATTCCGCTTGAAACCCCCGCACAGGCCGAACGGTTCAACCGGCGACTTGTCAACGCCTGCCTGCGCGCGCAAACACAGCCGGGCCCGGTGCGGCCGGGCCAGCTTCACGTGGCGGTGGTCGGGGCTGGCGCGACCGGCACCGAATTGGCCGCTGAGCTCCATCGTACCACGCGCGAGGTGGTCGCCTACGGCCTTGACCACATCGATCCGGAGCGCGACATCCGTGTGGTGTTGATCGAGGCCGCGCCGCGCATCCTACCTGGCCTGCCGGAGCGAATCTCCGATGCCACGCGCCGCCTGCTCGACCAGATCGGTGTCAAGGTCCGCACCGGCGCGAGAGTCAAGGAGGTGACGCCGGAGGGTGTCACGCTCACCGACAGCTCGTTCATCGCCTCGGAGCTCGTCGTATGGGCGGCGGGGGTCAAGGCACCGGAGGTACTGGGCCGGCTCGACGGCCTCGAGAACAATCGCATCAATCAGCTCGTCGTCAAGCCGACACTGCAGACGACGCGCGATCCCGCAATCTTCGCAATCGGCGACTGCGCGGCTTGTCCGCGCCCGGGCGCATCCACCGCGGTCCCACCGCGGGCGCAGGCCGCGCATCAGGAAGCGGCGCATATGGTGCGCCAGATCGAGCGGCGGCTGAGCGGGCAGCGGCTGCAGCCGTACAAATACCGCGACTTCGGCTCGCTGGTTTCGCTCGGCAGATGGAGCACGGTCGGAAACCTGATGGGCTTCCTCTACGGCCGCGGCATCTTCGTCGCGGGCCTGTTTGCCCGGGTCATGTATCTCTCGCTGCGCATCATGCATGAGGGCGCGCTGGGTGGCACCTCGCGGGCACTGCTCGCTTTCGTCGCCCGCGCTCTGACGCGTCGGACCGGCCCTCCGGTAAAGCTGCATTGATTTCGCAGCTCTCGGGGCAATGATCCACGAACTCCGAAATCGCCTCTACACGAAAGTCATCCCAAGGGACGAAGCAAACGGGCCGGAACGCTTGGTGTCTACGTTGCGCCGATCGCAGTGATCGCGCTCATCATCGCATGCGGAGCTCACGATATCCGATGCTGAACCCAAATCGGAGAACAAAAGGGCCGATCTCTGCGTCGGCTTCGCGAACCCGGCAACTCCAATGACGAAGACATCGTTTCGATTGGTTCCGCCGTTGCTGACGCTCGCGGCCACCGGGCTTGCCGTGGTGCTCGGCTGGGCAATGTGGGAATCATATATGGGGACGCCCTGGACACGCGACGGTACCGTTCGCACCTATGTCGTGACCATCGCGCCGGAGGTAGATGGGCGTATTGTTCAGCTAACCGTGGGCGACAATCAGTTCGTGCACAAGGGCGATTTGCTGCTGGTGATCGATCCGACGAACTACAGGATCGCGCTCCAGTTGGCTGAAGCAGCTGTCGCGCAGGCTCGGGCCGCGGCCCAGAATGCGCAGCGACAGGCAGCGCGGCGCCGCATGATGACCGATCTGGCGGAGACCGTTGAAGACAGACAGACCTATGAGGCCAATGCCGCCGTGGCTCAGGCGCAATACCAGCAGGCTGTCGCCAGCCGCGATCAGGCAAAGATCAATCTGGAGCGCACCGAGGTCCGTTCTCCGGTGAATGGGTGGGTGACCAATCTCTTGGCGCGGCTTGGTGACTACGCCGGCGTTGGACGGAACACGATCTCGGTCGTCGACGGCGAATTCCTTCTGGGTGGATGCATATTTCGAGGAAACGCAGCTTGCGCTCATGCACGAAGGCGATCCTGCCAGTATCAAGTTGATGGGCTACAGGCAGGTCGTACACGGCGAAGTCGGGGGCGTGGCGCGCGGCATCAACATCGCCAACGCGCAATCCGACCCGCAAGGGCTAGCTACGGTGAATCCGATTTTCACCTGGGTACGCCTCGCTCAACGCATACCTGTGCGCATCCGGATCGATCAGGTACCTGCGGGAGTTCGGCTGGTCGCCGGCATGACGGCAACCGTCCAGATCGACCCGCGGAATGAGCCACGCAGGAACTGAGCACGGGCTCATCGCACGGACTTCGGTTGCGCAACGCCCACGTCTGCAAGTGCCCGGCGAAGCACGCACCATAGACGCTCGGCCCAGCCGCCGAGTTAAACAAGCGCAAGATCTCGCCCAATGCGGCAATAGGTGCAAAGCCCCGCCTTCCCGGCGCTGCTAGATCAGAGGCGCCTGGTGACCCCATCCTCCCCCAAACCAGGTTCGCTGCGGCCGTCCATTCGTCCCTAAGTGGACGGCCGCTTTCTTTTTGTTGCCGAACGCGCGCTCCGCGTGCCGCCGGCCGGTCGACTGCTCCAATGGAGTGCCAAGATGCATGACATTACAAGACCAACCCGCCTTGTTGGCCTATGTGGGAGCTTGCGCGAAGCCTCCTATTCACGTGCGACCCTGTCGGGCCTGCGTGACAATCTTCCGCTGTCGGTTGACCTTGAAATCTGCGATCTGCAGCTTCCGCTCTATAACGAGGATGAGGATCGAGCCGATGGACCGGAGCAAGTGCGGCTCTTTCGAAAGGCCATTGGTGCCAGCGACGGCGTTGTCATCGTGACGCCGGAGTACAATCACGGCATTCCGGGCGTGTTGAAAAATGCCCTGGATTGGGCCTCACGCCCATTTGGAAAGTCCGGGCTGATCGATAAGCCGGTGCTGGTCATAACGGTCTCGCCTGCCTTTACTGGCGGAGTCCGAGCCCATGCGCAGGTCAACGAGACGCTCCTCTCGATTCCTGCCCGCATCCTAGCCGGGCCCCAGATCGTCCTCGCCGGCATTGCAACAAAGGTCAAGGACGGCATTGTTGATCCCCCTTACCTGGCCTTCACTCTGGAAGCGATCGATCGGCTGGTCGCCATGTCACGACAACGGACGTGACCGAGTGTAGGAGATTGCAAGATGAAAATCGGCGTTATAGGGCTCGGCCAGATGGGCCGCGGACTGGTCCTGTCACTCCTGCGGGCCGGCCATGATGTCACGGTCTACAACCGCACGGCAGCAAAGGCCGGCGAATTGCTCAAAAAGGGCGCTGTTTCGGCGCCGCGCATATCTGACGCGTGTAGCGGCGATGTCGTCATGACCATACTGGCCAATGATGCGGCGGTTGAGAGCGTCGTTTATAGCGCCGACGGGCTGCTCGCGAGCCTTCCTAAGGGTCGGGTCCATATCTCCTCGAGTACGATTAGCGTGGCCCTTTCAGAGCGCCTTGCGGCTGATCACGCGAAGGCCGGCCAGCGGTTTGTCGCGGCTCCGGTGTTTGGGCGCCCAGATGTTGCAGCGGCCGGAGATCTCTCCGTCATTGTCGGTGGCGACCACGACGCGACCCAGGCTGCCGCACCTGTTTTCGATGCGATCGGGAAGAAGACATTCGTGATTTCCGACAAGCCCAAAGCCGCCAATCTCGTCAAGCTCAGCGGCAACTTCCTCATTGCGTCCGTCATCGAGTCATTGGGCGAGGCCGTCGCGCTTGTCGCCAAGGATGGCGTCGACCGCCAAGCATATGTCGACATGCTGACGTCCACCCTCTTCGACGCGCCCGTCTACAAGACCTACGGCAAGCTGATCGTTGAGGGAAAGTTCGAGCCCGCTGGCTTTGCTGCGCCACTCGGTTACAAGGATATCCGGCTCGTGCTGGCCGCTGGCGACGATTTGCACGTGCCCATGCCGGTCGCAAGTGTGCTGCGCGATCGCTTCTTGACTTTGCTGGCTCACGGCGGTGACAAGCTCGACTGGTCTGCGGTCGGAGCATTGGCCAGCCGGGATTCCGGCACCTCTTGATCCCTTAGCGAACCAACAATCCATTCCGCGACTGGACGAGCCAGCACTGCACCGAGCCGCCTTGCAGCAATGAGCGTTGCTGCGCTCGATTGCCGCATCCGCATCAATGGCAAGAATGACGCAGCACGAGCAATTTGCGCCAAGCCGCGCCGTGCTCATCACCTATTATTCGGAAGCAAGAAGGCGTTCGCCGGGCGACACCGACGCCGCACACCGGTGAAGATGCGCGGCGCGGACGTCGCAGCGGGGCGCTGGCTGTTGCCGTAGTTCCTCGCGACCGCACCCGCGAACCATGAGGATGGAAAGAGATGCAGCACGCTACGATAACGGAAGCGAGTTTCAGGCCCGAAGCAGCCTCAGCCGTCCAGGCCGGAGTTCATCCGGTTCACCGGATCCTAACGCCGTTTCCCGTCGCCTATTTTACGGGAGCACTCGCAACGGATCTCGCCTATTGGCGGACTGCGGACGTGATGTGGGAAGATTTCTCGGCCTGGCTGATAACGGCCGGCCTGATCGTGGCCGGCCTGGCGCTATTCACCGCCGTGATCGAAGTTGCAACCGGCAGGCAAAGGGCAGCTTGGGCGCGCGTGATTGGCTATGTACTCGCAGTCCTCCTCGCGCTGGTGAATATCTTCGTCCACAGCCGCGACGCTTACACCGCCGTTGTGCCGACGGGCCTGATGCTCTCGGCGCTCGTCGTCATCATTCTGTTGGCCATGGCCCCAACTTGTTGGGTCCTGACCTCCCCTCGTCATGTTGGAGCAGACACGTGATGCCGATCCTCAAGACTGCCCGCGCGGCGAACCTGCCGCGTCTTGCCACCGTCTTTGTCGCCGTTGCCGGCCTGGGGCTCGCGAGCTGCGAAGACAGCGGCGGCGACCCACGAAGCCAAATCGGCGCGCATCCCACGCTGCCTGCCCTGCAGCAATATGTGGTGCCGCCAATCCGGATTGCGGAGCCGGTCGGGTGGGGAAACGATGTAAAGCCGACCGTGCCGCAGGATTTGCAGGCCCAGGCAATAGCCACCGGCCTGGCGCATCCGCGCTCGCTTTATGTGCTCCCGAACGGCGACGTGCTCGTGGTTGAGAGCAACGGCCCGAAGGCGCCGATTTACCGTCCCAAGGACATTGTCACTAGCTGGGTAAAGTGGTTCGCCGGCGCCTCAGCAAAGGACGCAAACCGCATCACGCTGCTGCGCGATACAAATGGCGATGGCATTCCCGAAGTCCGGACCGTCTTTCTGGACCATCTGAATTCTCCTTTTGGCGTCGCGCTCGTCGGTAACGACCTTTACATCGCCAATACCGATGCCATCGTCCGCTATCCCTACCAGGAAGGACAGACCAGCATCACGGCCGCGCCGACCAAGCTGACTGACCTTCCCGGCGGTCCGATCGATCATCACTGGACGAAGCCGCTGTTAGCAAGTCCGGATGGCTCGAAGCTTTATGTCGGGATTGGCTCCAACAGCAACATCACCGAAAACGGGATCGGAGCCGAATATGAGCGGGCCGCGATCTGGGAGGTCGACCGTGCATCCGGCGCCCATCGCATTTTCGCCAGCGGAACGCGCAACCCGACCGGCCTTCAGTGGGAGCCCGAAACTGGCAAACTCTGGGCCATCGTCAACGAGCGCGACGAGATCGGACCAGACCTGGTCCCGGACTATCTGACCGCGGTGCAGGACAGAGGCTTCTATGGCTGGCCCTACAGCTATTACGGCAAGCACCTGGACCCGCGAGTTCAGCCACAGCGCCCGGATCTGGTGGCCACAGCGATTGTGCCGGACTACGCTCTAAGCTCCCATGTGGCGCCACTCGGCTTGGCAATGTACTCGGGCGGCGATCTCCCTGCCAACTATCGAAGCGGTGCCTTCGTCGGCGAACACGGAAGCTGGGATCGAACTCCACTCAACGGCTATAAGGTCGTCTTCGTGCCGTTTACCGGCGGAAAGCCCAGCGGGCCGGCGCGGGATGTCGTCACAGGATTCCTTGATGAAAACAATCACGCCCGCGGCCGGCCCGTTGGTCTCGCGATCGATCGCGCCGGCAGATTGCTGATCGCCGACGACGTCGGAAACACCGTTTGGCGCATATCGTCAGTTCGCCCAGGCCCCAAGCCAGCCACTTAGCAGCAGACACTTCCACGCTGCGGCGCCAGCCGAGAAATCGATTCAAGACCCGGCATGCGCCGGGTCTTTGTCGTTGCGTCTATCTGGATGCATGCACCACGCTTCCGTCCTGCTCGAGGGCGCGTTTCGTTCAGCCCGATGAACGCAAGTATAGTGGAGACGCCCGTGAAGCGTGCCCATCTCCCGCCTGTCGCGACGCTCGTGGCCTTCCGCGGCCATGCCGGCCGCGGACAATGACTGTGGGCGGACAACCGCCCGGTTGAAAGGAGAATGTCATGAGAAGACGAATGACGATGATTATGGCAACTGCGCTGCTCGCCGGCAGCCTTGTGGCCACTGCTGCGCAGGCGCGCGGTGGTGGTGGTGGTGGTGGCGGCGGCGGGGGACACGGCGGCGGTGGCGGATTTGGCGGAGGAGGCCATATGGGCGGCGGCTTCGGCGGCGGAGGCCATATCGGTGGGTTTGGCGGAGGTCACATGGGCGGCTTTGGTGGAGCCCACATCGGCGGGTTTGGCGGGACTCACTTTGGAAGTCACGTCGGTGGCTTTGGCTCAGGTCACATGGCGCATGTAGGTCGCGCCCATTTCGGACGACGCCGTTACGCTCACGGCTTTTACGACTATGGCCTCGATTGCCCATATTACCGGCCGTACGCCAGGCGATACTCCTGCAACTACGACTACTACTGATCGGTTGACCGGCTCGACGCGACAGCAGACCGCAATGAGGAATTTCATTGCGGTCTCTCTGGACCTTTTTCAGCCAGACTCTCGGTCGCAGGGGCCGAGCAAACAGCATAGGCGTATTCCACGCTCGCGGCCCTTCGATACCGAAGTACATACGAAGATACCAAGTTGCGATACCGCCAAACCCGAGTGCAATAACGACGACCAAGCGGTCTCCGTTACTCTCGCACCTGATGACTGGTCTTCCAAAGCTGGTCGCTTCGGTGCTCGCCCCAAAGACGCGGCTGAAACGGAGAATACGAATGAGATCCTCTCTGATTGCCTCCGTGCTTCCGGCACTCCTTTTCTGCAACGTTGCCATCGCGCAGGGAATTCCGGCGCCAACCCAGAGCCTGAGCCCGACGTCGCCGCTTGGCCTGGGAACGGGTTCGACGGTTTCCCCGACCATTCCTCTCGGCGCCACCGAACTCGCGTCCCCCGGAATCAGTCCAGCTCCCACAGGCGTAACCGGCACAATCGCTATGCCGGGCAGCACCACCTCATGTTCGACGGCGGGGACCTCACCGTCGACGATGTCCGGATCGACCTCCACTTACGACGGCGGCGGATTGGCTGTTGGCGGTGCAACGCCGGCCGCCGCCGCACCGTCTGGAATGTCGACATCGGTGATCTGCAGCTCCGCCTCGGGAAGCGCCGCAGCATCGTCGGCTCCAACGCCAATGTCGCCCACAACGACGGGAGGCGTCGCTCAAACCGGCGTTCCGTTGGGATCCACGGAGATCGGCAATCTCGGTGTCAGCTCTGCAGCACCAGTGCCGACAATAGGAGTCTCGCCCATCACGGGTAGCGTGGCGTCCGGCGTGGCCCCAACAGCCCCTTCTGTGTCGTCGCCACCCTAGGCCTCAACTACCCCGACAACCGGCACGATCGGAACGTCAATCCTTCCAGGCCAGTGAGACTGATCTCCCATTCGCAAATGAGAGCAAGCATGAACAAGAAGGTTATCGTTCCCGCTGCCTTGCTGCTCGCCGCCGTTGCGGCCGGCGGCATCCTCTTCTTCACACGCGCTGACCCAGTCGAGGCTACCGCCACTCCCGCGGCTCCGCCCGCGGTGCCCGTCGTCGGCGGCGTAGTCGCCCAGCATGATGTTCCGATCTATCTAAGCGGCGTCGGGACCGTGATCGCGTACAACACCGACGTCGTGCGTGCTCAGATCCAAGGAGAACTCGTCAGCATCAACTTCACAGAAGGCCAAGCTGTTCATGCCGGCGATCTGCTCGCGCAGATCGACCCGCGTCCTTACCAGGCGATGGTGGAGCAGTACACGGGTAACCTACAGCGGGATGAGGCGCAGCTTGCAAACGCCCAGGCAAACCTCATCCGCTACAACGCGTTGGGCAAGAACGGCTGGGCCACGCCGCAACTGATTGAAACTCAAAAGGCGCAGGTCCGCCAACTCCAGGCGGCCATCAAAACCGATCAAGCGTTGATCGATGCCGCGAACGTGCAACTCGGCTACACCCGCCTCACCTCCCCGATCGACGGTGTCGTCGGGATACGTCAGATAGACGTCGGCAACATCATCAGCCCGTCCACCACGAATGGACTCGTCGTCGTCACCCAAATCAATCCGATCTCGCTGATCTTCACGCTTCCCGAGACTGTTCTCCCGCAAATCCAGCAGCAACAGCAAAGGACCAACGCCCCGCTCCCGGTCCTAGCCTACAGCCAGGACAATACAATCCTGCTCGACCAAGGCTTCCTTGGTCTTATCAACAACGAGATCCTGCAGACAACGGGTTCGATTCAACTCAAAGCGAATTTTGCCAACCAATCGCACCGGCTCTGGCCGGGCCAACTCGTCAATGCCCGACTACTCGTCGATACGAGACACAATGGCCTGACCGTTGCCGCCTCGGCCGTTCAGCAGGGGCCGAATGGAGCCTATGTCTACGCCATCAATCCCGACAGCACGGTCCAGATCCGGCCGGTCAAGGTCACGCAGATCGGCGGCGGCCAGGCGCTCATCGATGCCGGTCTTACGGCAAACGAGCAGGTCGTGGTCGACGGACAATACAGGCTGCAACCGGGCACGCGTGTTACGCTGCTGCACGGAACGGCGGCGGATGAGGCCATCGCACAGACCGCCCAACAGGCGCCGATTCCATGAACATATCCGCGCCGTTCATCCATCGGCCGATCGCTACCGCTCTTCTGATGGTCGGATTGCTGGTCGGAGGCCTGGTGAGCTACCCACTCTTGCCGGTGGCCTCACTGCCCAACGTCAATTTCCCGACCCTCCAGGTCACGGCGCGATTGCCAGGCGCTGATCCGCAGACAATGGCATCTTCAGTGGCGACGCCGCTCGAACTGCAGTTCGGTCAGATCCCGGGCCTCACCCAAATGACGTCGGCGAGTGCGCTTGGCTTTGTCCAGGTCACGCTGCAGTTCGATTTGAGCCGGGCCATCGATGGAGCAGTGAGCGACACGCTCTCGGCTATCAACGCTGCGCAAGCGCAGCTACCCCTGAACATGCCGTATCCGCCCACGATCCGTAAGGTGAATCCAGCCGACACGCCAATCCTGGTACTCGCCTTGACCTCTGACAGCCTGCCGCTGACGACAGTTGACGCCTATGCAGAAAACATCCTGCTGCAAAAGATCTCGCAAATATCTGGCGTTGGTCTCGTGGGTATTGCAGGTCAGCAGAAGCCCGCGATTCGCGTGCAGCTCGATCCGCAGGCGCTCGCTGCTCGCGGCATCAGCCTTGAGGACGTACGCACGGTACTGGGACAGGCCAACGTCGACTTGCCCAAAGGCACCCTCAACAGCCCGCGCCTGACCTACACGCTCAATACCAACGATCAGCTGCTCAAGGCCGACGACTACGCCAATCTGATCCTCGCCTATCGCAATGGAGCGACGGTTCGTGTTCGTGACGTCGGCCGCGTGATCAGCGCGGCCGAGAACGACTTGATCGCAGGCTGGTACAACCAGGACCGGGCGATCATCCTGCCGATCCAGCGCCAGCCTGGCGCCAACGTCATCGCGACCGTCGAGAACATTAAGAACATGATGCCGACCCTCCAGGCCTCGATCCCGCCGGCCATCAAAGTCAGTATCATTACCGATCGGACCGAAACCATCCGTGCCTCGGTGAGCGACGTCCAGTTCACGTTGCTGCTCACCATCGCGCTGGTGGTGATGGTAATATTCGTGTTCCTGCGCAATTTTTGGGCGACGATCATTCCGGCAGTGACGGTGCCGCTCTCGCTGGTCGGCAGCTTCGCGGTGCTCTATGAGCTTGGCTACAGCCTTGATAACCTCTCGCTGATGGCATTGTCGATCGCTGTCGGCTTCGTGGTCGACGATGCGGTCGTCGTGATCGAGAACATTGTGCGGCACATGGAGCTCGGCGCTTCGCCGTTCGAAGCGGCGGTGAAGGGTGCCGGCGAGATCGGCTTCACCATCGTATCGATTACGTTGTCGCTGATTGCCGTCTTCATTCCGCTGTTCCTGATGGGCGGATATGTTGGCCTGTTGTTCCGAGAGTTTGCGATCACGGTTAGCGCGGCTCTAGTGCTGTCGCTGCTGATCTCGCTGACGCTTACGCCAATGATGTGCGCATACCTACTCAAGCCAGAGAGCAAGGAGCACGGGCGGCTCTACCGGTTTTTCGAACGCGGCTTCGATGGCTTGCTCAACCTCTATGAGGCGGGCCTCAAGATCGTGCTGCGTCACCGGTTCATTACGCTGATGACCATGCTCGGCACCATCGCGTTGACCGGATATCTGTACGTCGTGATCCCCAAGGGCTTCTTTCCGCAGCAGGACACCGGATTGATCATCGGCCTGTCCGAGGCCGCACAGGATATCTCGTTCCAGGGGATGGCCGAGCGCCAGCAGGCGTTGCTAAACGCCGTAATGCAGGATCCCGCAGTCGCCGCGGTCGGGTCAGGCGTCGGAGCCGGCGGCGGCAACACGACAGTCAACAACGGCCGTGTTTACATTGCGCTCAAGCCCCAGAATCAGCGCGGCAGCATGGATCAAGTGATGGCGAGGTTGCGCACCAACCTCGCAAAGATCCCGGGGATCACGCTCTACATGCAGGCCGCGCAGGATATTACTATCGGCGGACGGATTTCGAAGACCCAGTATCAGTACACATTGGCGGATGCCGACCCGGGCGAGCTGAACCATTGGGCGGCGCTGTTCCTCGACCGGATAAAGGCTATTAAGGGTACCGCCGACGTCACCACGGATCAGCTCAATGCCGGACCGATGCTCGACATCTCGATCAAGCGCGACGTCGCCTCGAGCTACGGCATCCAGCCCTATGCAATCGACAACACCCTCTCCGATGCCTTCGGTCAGCGTATTGTCTCAACCATGTTTACGACCCTGAATCAGTATCACGTCGTCATGGAGGTTGATCCCAAGTTCCAGTATGGGCCCGAGGCCCTCAACGGCATCTATGTCAATTCATCGAGCGGCCAGCAGGTGCCCCTGTCCACCCTGGTCGATAGCGCCGTGACGGTCGCTCCGCTCGTTGTCAACCATCAAGGCCAATTTCCGTCGGTGACGATCTCGTTCAATCTGACACCGGGCACCGCGATCGGCCAGGCGGTCGGCGCGATCCAGCAGGCCGAAAAGGATTTGGGTAAGCCACTCTCGCTTCAGACGAGCTTCCAAGGCAATGCCCAGGCATTTGGCGCAGCTCTTTCGAGCACGCCGATCCTCATCATCGCCGCGCTCTTCGTCATCTACATCATCCTCGGCGTGCTCTATGAGAGCCTGATTCATCCGATCACCATCATCTCGACCCTGCCGTCGGCCGGCCTTGGTGCGCTGTTGCTCCTGATGGCGGTTCACTTCGATCTGAGCGTCATCGCGATCGTGGGCATCATCCTGCTTATCGGCATCGTCAAGAAGAATGGCATCATGCTGGTCGATTTTGCTCTCCACGTCGAACACGAACAAGGGTTGACTGCCGAGGAGTCCATTCATCAAGCCTGCATCATGCGTTTCAGGCCAATCCTGATGACCACGATGGCGGCGCTCCTTGGCGGCGTTCCGATGATGCTCGGCAGTGGGAACGGATCGGAGCTTCGCCAGCCGCTCGGCTATGCCATTGTCGGCGGCCTCGCTCTGTCGCAGTTGCTCACTCTCTATACGACGCCGGTCGTCTATATCTATCTGGATCGGCTGCAAACCAAGCTGTTTGGGGAGAGGAAGCCGGCCGCCGCAAACCGGCCTGCCCCCGCACCTGCTGAATGAACGATGATGATGAAAGGGCTTTGGTCTGTGAAACGCTCTCACTCTCAATCTCGTGGATCGCGGAAATCGCGTGCGGCCCATCGCTGCTTTCTAAATCCCGCCTGTTGCGCTTCGTCGATCCGGATCGTTCGTTTCAGGCGTCGGTATCTTGACGGAAAGGGCAGCTGAGATGAGCGCAGAGGAGAACAAGGATCGTTGCGGACTAGCCACTCGAAGCCTGGATGCACCTTCGGCCGGCAACCCCGGATCAAGCTACTTCGCTGACATTCGACGCTTCTCATTACTCGAGAGAGACCGGGAATATCAGCTAGCCAAGCGCTGGCGAGACCATGGCGAGCGTGATGCGGCCGACCAAATCGTCACCAGCCATCTGCGGCTGGTCGCCAAAATGGCGATGAACTACCGCGGCTATGGTCTGCCCGTCTCGGACCTGATATCGGAAGGCAATGTCGGCCTGATGCAAGCCGTCCAACGCTTCGAGCCCGACATGGGATTTCGCTTTTCCACCTATGCGATGTGGTGGATAAAGGCCGCGATACAGGACTACATCCTACGATCCTGGTCGCTGGTGAAAATAGGCACCACTGCGAACCAGAAAAAGCTCTTTTTCAAGCTGCGATCGGCCAAGGCGAAGATTGCCGCTTTCGATAACGCTAGTTTACGTCCTGAACAGGTAAGCGAAATTGCAACGACCTTGGGGGTGACGGACCAGGACGTGGTAGATATGAATGGACGCCTCGCCGGCGACACATCGCTAAACTCACCGGTACGCGAAGGAGAACAGCCCAGCGAATGGCAAGACTATCTCGTTGATGAGAGCCCATCTCCGGAAACCATCGTCCTTAATCACGACGAAATGGATCACCGACAAGAAGCGCTCGCCTGCGCGATGGGCGTACTCGATAATCGAGAGCGGCGAATCTTTGAGGCGCGGCATCTTATCGATAATCCACCGACGCTGGAAGATCTTGCGCTCGAATTCAACGTTTCGCGTGAGCGCATTCGCCAGATCGAGGTACGCGCCTACGAGAAGGTACGGATTGCAGCGAGGCGATCCTTGGAACGACCCCTGCAAGGCGCAATGCATGCGTAGCGACGATCGTAATTCGCGCAAATTTCAGCCAAACGCCGCAATTTCGGCTGAGTGCTCCTAACCGAGAGCTCGCATATTGAGCGCTCCTAGCGCGAACCCCAAAGGGCACCATGAGTAAGCCTGCGATCCATATCGTAAACCCGGCTCAGTTCGATTCCGGAACAGCCCAGACGCCAGGCTCTCAGCGTCGTGCGGCTATCGCTCCAGAACTCGGGATCCCTTCGGCAATCTGGGGCGGTCTGTTCGAGGTGGCCCCTGGACTGCGTACAGGAATTCACCATCACGGACAGCAGGAAACGATCGCCTACGTCCTTTCCGGTATCTGTGAAGTGCGCTGGGGTGAAAGAGGCGAATTCTCCGCACTTGCGAAGGTCGGCGATTTCATTCACGTCCCGGCTTTCCTACCGCATATCGAAACCAACCCTTCGAAGCTGGAGCCGTTTCGGTGGGTCGTCGTTCGTAGTACAGCGACGCCTATCGTGATTAACCTGCCGGACGACACCTGGACCTAGGTCCAAAGCCGGGCCGCTTGTCGGCCGGACTGGGCGCATTCGGGCCGGGAGCTTCCATGAACTACGACACATTCTTAGCCAACGCCATAAGCCGGCTGAAGCACGAGCAGCGCTATCGCGTCTTCGCAGATCTTGAACGTATCGCTGGCCGCTTCCCGCACGCCATCTGGCATTCTCCCGGCGGCCCGCGCGAAGTGGTGATCTGGTGCTCGAACGACTATCTCGGAATGGGCCAGCACACGAAGGTGATCGGCGCCATGACAGCGGCCGCGACGCGCCTCGGCGTCGGCGCCGGCGGGACACGAAACATCGCCGGTACCAATCATCCCCTGATCGAGTTGGAGCATGAACTGGCCGATTTGCACCGCAAGGAGGCGGCTCTCGTTTTTACGTCGGGTTACGTGTCAAACCAGACCGGAATCGCGACCATCGGAAAGCTCATTCCGGACTGCCTGATCCTCTCCGATGAGCTCAACCACAATTCGATGATCGAAGGCGCGCGTCAGTCCGGTTGCGACAAGCAGATCTGGCGGCATAACGACGTCGACCATCTCGAACGGTTGTTGCAAGCCGCCGGACAGGATCGGCCGAAGCTGATTGCCTTCGAGACCGTCTATTCCATGGATGGCGACGTGGCGCCGGTGCACCGCATCTGTGACCTCGCCGAACACTACGGCGCGATGACCTATGCGGACGAGGTGCACGCCGTGGGCATGTACGGCGCGCGTGGTGCCGGCGTTGCGGAACGCGATGGGGTAATGGACCGGATCGACGTTCTGGAAGGCACGCTCGCCAAGGCGTTCGGCTGCATGGGCGGATACATTGCGGGAAACAGCATCTTGATCGACGCGGTGCGCTCGTATGCGCCAGGCTTTATCTTTACCACTGCTTTGCCACCGCCGATTTGCGCCGCTGCCACCGCCGCGATCCGACACCTGAAGGCTTCGAATTGGGAACGCGAGCGACATCAGGAACGAGCAGCACGCGTCAAAGCCGTGCTCACGGCCGCCGCGTTGCCAGTTATGCCGAGCGAGACCCATATCGTGCCGGTGCTGGTCGGAGATCCCGAGAGGTGCAAGATGGCCTGCGATCTGTTGCTCACTGACCACGGCATTTACATCCAGCCGATCAACTATCCCACCGTGCCGCGCGGAACTGAACGGCTGCGGATCACACCGACCCCCTACCACGACGACATGCTCGTAGATGCTCTCGCTCGCGCACTGGTGGATGTATGGGCAAGACTAGAGCTTGCGCCCAAGAGCTGGTCGGCAGCAGCCGAATAAGCGGTTCGTCTTTGCGTCCAACAACCAGTGGCCGCTGGGTTAGCGCCCGCCCCTCGCAGATAGAAGCAACTCCAACACAGCCACGGCAATAGAGCCACAGCCCTCCCAAACATAAAGGCTACATTCTGCTCCAGCCGGTCTTTTGCGGATGCAGTTGCCGCAACAAACGAGGTTGCCAACAGAAACGGGCAGCCGCACAGCGGCGACGTTGCCGGCATACTAACGCCTCGCATACAGGAGCATTTCGTGGCCAAACGCCCTACCCTCACCACCACCAGCGGCATGCCGATTGCCGACAACCAGAACAGCATCACCGCCGGCCCACGCGGCCCGGTTCTGATGCAGGACTTCCATCTCCTGGAGAGGATGGCGCATCAGAATCGCGAACGTATCCCCGAGCGCACCGTGCATGCCAAGGGATCGGCCGCCTACGGTACGTTGACCATCACCCATGACATCACGAGGTACACGAAGGCCAAAGCGCTACAGAAGGGCAAGAAGACCGAGGCTTTCCTGCGGTTCTCGACAGTGGCGGGCGAGCGTGGCGCGGCTGACGCTGAGCGCGACGTGCGGGGCTTTGCCCTCCGCTTCTATACTGAGGAAGGCAACTGGGACATCGTGGGCAACAATACGCCGGTGTTCTTCCTTCGCGATCCGCTGAAATTCCCCGACTTCATTCATACCCAGAAGCGGCACCCGCGGACCAATATGCGATCGCCGACCGCGATGTGGGATTACTGGTCGCTCTCACCTGAAAGCTTGCACCAGGTGACCATCCTGATGTCCGATCGCGGCCTGCCCCAGAGCTATCGGAATGTCGATGGCTTCGGCTCGCATACCTATTCGTTCATCAATGACAGGAATGAACGCCATTGGGTCAAGTTTCACTTCAAGACCTTGCAAGGCATCAAGAACTGGACCAACGCCGAAGCGGCCCAGAAGGTCGCCTACGACCGCGAGACCCATCAGCGCGATCTGTTCGATTCGATCGAGAAGCGCGACTTCCCGAAATGGAAGTTTTCCGTGCAGATCATGCCGGAGAGCGACATCGACAAGCACTGGTACAACCCGTTCGACTTGACCAAGGTATGGCCGCACGCGGACTATCCACTGATCGAGGTCGGTATCCTCGAGCTCAACCGCAATCCGGCGAACTATTTTGCCGAGGTCGAACAGGCGGCGCTCGCGCCGTCGAACATCGTACCCGGCATCGGCCACTCGCCGGACAAGGTGCTGCAGGCACGCATCTTTTCCTATGCGGACGCGCATCGTTACCGGGTCGGCATCAATGCACACCAACTCCCGGTAAATCGGCCGCGAGCAGAAGTGAACGATTATCACATCGACGGCACGATGCGGCTCGAGGGCAAGCCTTATCCCGACGCTTACTACGAGCCGAATTCGTTTGACGGCCCGCTAGAGGACCACAGTTTCCGCGAGCCGCCGCTCAGGATCACGGGAGACGCGACCCGCTACGATCATCGCGACGGCAACGACGACTATCGGCAGCCGGGAGAACTGTTCCGGCTGATGACGGCCGATCAGAAGCAGCAGCTGTTCAACAACATCAGGGATGCGATGGACGGCGTGCCGCCAAAAATCGTCTACCGTCAGCTCGTTCACTTCTATCGCGCCGATCCCGCATATGGTGCCGGCGTCGCCAACGCCCTCGGCGTCGATTTCAAGCCTGGGATGGTCGCCGCGGAGTAGGCCTGCGCTTTGTCGGCCGGCGGCGCTGCTGCGACCGCCGGTCGACCCATGACGTTCCGCAGCGCCAATCGATCGCGCCAAGCGGTCATTCCATCTCCGGAGACAACAATGTCCAACAGACTTGCATCCAAGCTCCTTGCGGAGCTCGTCGGCACCTTCTCGTTTGTATTCATCGGTGCAGGCGCCGCGGCGATAGTCGGCACCGGTGTCGGCCTGCCCGGCGTCGTTGCAGTTGCCTTTGCACACGGCTTGACGATCATGGCGTTCGCCTTCGCGTATGGCTCCGTGTCGGGCGGGCACATGAACCCCGCCGTCACCGTCGGCGTACTCGCCGCCGGGGCGATGCGTGCCGGCGAGGCGGCTGGCTATATCGTCAGTCAGCTCATTGGAGGTATCGCAGGCGCCCTGTTGCTGCGGACCGTTCTAGGCGGTTCGGCCACCGGCCTCGGCATGCCGACGCTCGCTCACAACCTCGCGCTCGGCGCTACGACCCTCACGATCACTCCCACAATCGGCTTCTTGATCGAGGCCGTGCTCGCCTTCTTCCTGGTTACAGTGGTACTCAGCACGGCGGTTGCGGGTCGCGCAGGCAGCCTCGCGCCGCTTGCGATCGGAATGACGCTGACCCTCAACATCCTGATGGGTGGGCCACTCACTGGCGCCCCGTTCAACCCAGCGCGGGCGCTCGGCCCGATGGTCGCCACCGGCAACTACGGCGATGTCTGGCTGTACCTGGCCGCCCCTATCGTGGGTGCCATCGTCGCTGCTATTTTTCATACCGTTCTCGTGTTGCTCGCCCATGAGGAGGCAGCCTCCGCGCCGGGCAGGGCCGGACAGGCACCCGCCGAATGACCCCGTCACTCGAGACTCATTGTTCAAGGCCGACCCACATTCCGCCAAGGCCGGTCGGTCCCAACGCGGCGCGGCTCGGCAGCTCAACATGAAATCATTCGATCAGCTCACGGAGCAGGAAATCCTCGCGCTCGCCATCAGCAGCGAGGAAGAGGATGGACGGATCTATGCCGATTTCGCAGAAAGTTTGAGGGACGAACATCCCGACACGGCGCAGGTCTTCTCTGATATGTCTGTAGAAGAGAACGAGCATCGCCGCGCATTGATCGAACTCTATTGTTCAAGATTTGGCGGTCACATTCCGCTCGTGAGACGACAGGACGTCCGCGGCTTCGTGCAACGAAAGAGGCTTTGGCGGGTCCGCTTTCGGGGCATCGAAGCCGTGAGGCAGCAAGCGAGTCAGATGGAGCAAGACGCCCGGCGCTTCTACGACCTGGCCGCTTCCCGAACGACCGACGCTTCTGTTCGCATATTGCTCGGCGACCTGGCAAAAGCCGAATTGCAACATGAACGGACGGCGGAAGCAATTACAGCCAAACGTCTGCCGCAGGAGGCCAGGGGCCTGGAGGACGAAAACGCCCGGCGCAGTTTCATCCTCCAGATCATTCAGCCAGGGCTCGTCGGACTGATGGATGGATCGGTTTCGACGTTAGCTCCGGTGTTTGCAGCGGCGTTTGCCACGCACAACTCGTGGAATGCCTTTCAAGTCGGCATGGCAGCGTCGCTCGGCGCTGGAATTTCTATGGGATTTGCGGAAGCTCTCGCCGATGACGGAAAGCTGTCCGGTCGCGGTACGCCATATTTGCGAGGACTTGTTTGTGGTCTCATGACAGTCGCGGGTGGCATAGGGCATACGCTTCCATACTTGATACCGGATTTTTTCACAGCGACCGCGACAGCCGCAGCGGTTGTTATGGCCGAGCTGCTCGCGATTGCCTTCATTCAATGGAAATACATGGACACGGCGCCGATCTCCGCCGCCGCCAAGGTCATGCTCGGAGGCGGACTTGTTCTCGCGACCGGCGTTCTCATTGGAAACGGCTGATCCAACGCAGCCCTTCCCGACCCCGTCAACTTGGGCAGGCCTCTTTGCGTCGACCTGCGATCTGTTTGGCACCCTTCAGAAGCGTCCGCCTATTCTCTCATTCCAGCACGTCGTCTGCGATGACGCGGTGTTCGCGCAGGAGTGATGTCCGTGCGCTTGGCTTCGCCGGATGCACTTGCCACATCGTCGTTGCTTAGAAACGTCCGCAGAAAACGGACCAACCAGAGCAGCGGCCATCGCTGCGCGAATTGTCCGCACAGAAAGCAACACGGAGAACCATTATGATTGGATTGAAAGCTTTGGTCGCGGCAACTCTATTGTCGACGATCACCATCACATCTGCAAGCGCTCAGGTCCCCGTTTGGGCCAGCCAGAATCCAGACACGTTTCAGGCCGAGTACCCGAACCGTGACGTTCTGAATGGAGGCACGCCAACGCCTGCAGGCAGAGCGGGCATGGAGCTCCCTGATGGCGCTGCTCCCGGCTATCGGGCACGCGGTGCTTATGCGGCCATGGTTGGCGCGCCTTACTCTTCCTGCGCTCGGCGCTATAGCTCCTACGATCCCGCGTCTGCCACCTTCCTCGGCCGCGATGGTCGACGCCATGCCTGCGAGTGATGCGAACAGAGTGTTTGACAATGATCAGGAATGCGCCGCCGATCGGCGGCGCATTCACGGTCTGACAACGTTGCTCGTGACAAGAACGGCTTGGTCGAGGGCGTGGACTCCATCCAATCAACGCGAAGACCCATTGCGGACGAGCGCCTTTCGGACGGAGCGCTGCATGAAGGTGGAGGCTTGCCATGCTCGACGGCGCCATGATCGTCTGGTTCGCGCTGACAGCCGGCAGCGTGGCCTTCGTCGTCTGGGACTCCATTTTCAATGGCGTCACCAGCTGGGTGCAGCGCATCGCCTGGATCCTCGTCACGATCTATGCGGGGCCGGTCGGCGCGTTCTTCTACCTGCTCGCCTGCCGCAGGCCCCTGCCGGGCACCCATGATGCCTTCACCGCGGCGAGGTGGAAGCAGTCGCTCAACAGCGAGATGCACTGCCTGGCAGGGGACGCTACCGGCATTGTCATGGCAGCCTCCATCCTGCCGGTCTTCAGTCTCACCAACGGCTGGGACGCGACGATCGAATACCTGGCGGGCTTCGTCTCCGGCCTGTTCATCTTCCAGGCGCTAATGATGGTCGGTATGTACGAGGGCGACTACTGGAAGGCGGTCCGCAAGACTTTCTTCGCTGAGACCGTGTCGATGAATATGGTGATGACTGGCATGATCGCGACCATGCTGATCCTGGGCGCCCACTGGGCGGGCTCGGAGGAGCCGCAGGCCCTCTCGTTCTGGTTCCGCATGAGCATAGCGACGATCGTCGGCGGCCTCGTCGCGTATCCGATCAACCACTGGATGGTTGCGAACCGCCTGAAGCATGGCTGTATGACTCTGCCTGATGCAGATAAACCTGCACCGGATCTGGGCCACGCCACGCCCGAGCCCTCGAAGATGATGGATCACGCCCAGATGCATCACGCGGCGGGATCGGCCGGCGCGATGTATCAACACCACGATCACGCGATGAACGAGCTGCCGGCAGGCCGCGCCGCGGTTATCATCGCCGCAACCTTCGTGGTTCTACTCGCCGCGGTTTGGCTGACGAGTTTCCTAATTCCGGTGAGGTTCTAACCAACAGTTGCTCCGTTCGGCATGGATGACGAACGGACACTGTTTCCGTCGGCAGCCGATGTGGTCACGGCTCCAATCTCAGCGACGCCGGCAAAACTGTTTATATCCATCGCGGTTCAGCCGGGCAGTCCTCGATTCGGATCTTGTGGACTCAATTCTCTTCCTTGTCGGCATACTTCTTGAGCCACTCTTTCATCCAGCTTATCTGCTGTCCCTGCTCCTTGATCACTTGCTCCGCGAACCTCTTGGCTTCAGCATTATGCCCGGTCTTCAGGACGACCTCGGCCATGTCGACGGCGCCCTGATGGTGCGGGATCATGCCACAGATGAACCCGACATCAGGATCGTTCGCCATGATGCCCATCTGCGTCGGAGCTCGCATCTTCATCATCGCTTCAAGATAGCCCTTCTGAGCCTCGCCCAGCTTGGCCGTGGGTTGCCCCTTCTGCGACATACTTCGCGTCATGCTGTGCATGCTTTGGTTCGGCTCGCTCCCGTGCGCCGCCATCCGGCACTCCTTGGGCAGGCTATCCGCCGCCATGGGCATCTGCTGAGCCGCTGCGCCGCAGCCCAGGGCGGCTGCGACGGCTGCAACGAGGATCAAAACTCGGTTCGACATAGCTGTTTTCTCCGTAGAGCTTGAGGGGTAATTTAAGGCCGTGACGCGTTGGATGGCCGGGGTGACGACCGACAGAGTTGCCTAGCCGCATATACCTTTATCAATGACGAAGTCGGCGGTCGTTCGGCCTTGACAGGCCCGGCGGCGGCGGGCTGGTTTTGCCGCTGCAAAACACAACTAAGCACGGTCCACACGGCAGGCCTTATCGATATTGCGGCGTTCGGCCTCGTCTTGCGATGATTGTGACCGGGTCAGGCCGCGCTCACGAACCTCGAATTATGACCACACGCCCTAGCAACCGCGACAAATGCCATTGATCATGCGGTCGAGCGCGGCGTTCTCCTGATTTACCGGATCGTTTGGATTCATCAGGTTCTTCTCCGATGGCACCTCGTCGGCACGTGGCTGGCGATGGCCTACCGGCGCCTCCGGGATGGATCGCCGCTCCAGGTTCATTGACGACGGCACGGACGGATTTGGCAAGACGCGCGACCGCGCTATCGCCATCGGGCTACCGATGACCGCGACCAACGCTATTGTGGCAATCAACTCGCGCATGATTGGCTCTCCAAGTGACCCTCGCTCACCCCAGAATGGTGCAAGAAAACTCCATCGCAAGCTGCCAAGGCTCACGTTTCGTTCAGATCATCGCGGCGCGGGTAAGTGCCGCGCGTACCGTCGCGACGATCGCATTTGGGATTGTCACGCTGGCGGCTCCAAGTCACTGTCCGAGGGCAGCTCCCGCCGGCGCGCTCGAGCCGGTGGTCCGACCTAAACATCCGCACCTTGGGCAAGGTCTTCAGCGGCAAGCCCTCCGCCACATCTTGCCGCGGGGCCCTTCCAATCGCTAATAGGCGCAGGTGAACTGCCCCTCAATCGATACTGATCCGGATGGGCAGTGCTTCTTGTAGTAGGCATCCGTATCGCGTTCGTCCTGTTGAAGGCTCGGATCTGCGGGAGGGATGGTCACGGGCACGCTGAGCACTGCAACGGGGAAGGTTTCCGATTTGAGCTCGCCCGTTATCCAATCAGTCCATGAGCAATTGACCTGATCGCCTTCAACGCTGTTCACTGTCATCAATGGCCCTCCCGAACGCACTCGAACAAGATCGCCACTGTGCAGCGTCGCAACAGCCTGCGCTGTAGTGCTTGGCTGGGCGGAGTCGGCGAAGGCCGCAGCCGACAGCGACCCAGCAAGTGCTAATCCGAGCGTCATAGCGATTGCGATCGGGATCCGTTTTGGAGACGACAACATGTTAAACTCCATTTCGACGCTGGGTCGCGTAGGGCACCAGTACTTGGCGCCGCGTCGCAATTGCGCGCCCCGAGGACGTGTTGGCGCCGCACGAAAATGAGAAGCCCTGATCAGTTGATTGTGACGCAGCTAACCGATTTGTTTGGCGGGCGGTGCCAATTGGAGCACAATGACATTCGTGAGCTCTCGAGCCATTGAACGTCGGCCCATGACCGAGTGATCGGCTCGATGAGGCCTCTCTCCATTTTCGTTTAGACCGCGTGCCGAGTGTCGTGCCCCGATCCTGCTGTTCGAGCAATTTCAGGCCACAAAGAGCAATGGCAGCGCAGCGGATAACGCGGCAGCTGATAAACTCTACGTCAGCCAAAACACCGGAGTTCTTGTTTCGATGCTATCCACGTCCAAGCCCGTCCTATGGCTGGCGATCATGGCGCTATCGGCGCTGTTCTTGACCACCGGCATCCGCGCTCGCGATCTCGGACAGTGGGAGAACGCCGATCCGCAGGTCCGCGGTTGGTATCAGAGCCTGATGATGCCGGATGTCCCGACTGCATCATGCTGTGGCGAAGCAGATGCTTACTGGTGCGATGACATCCACGTCAAGGATAGCAAGACCTTCTGCACCATCACCGATGACCGCGACAACGCCAAGTTGAGGCGCACGCCGGTCCCGATCGGCACGGAGATCGAAATACCGGACCACAAGCTAACCTGGAAAGACGGGAATCCGACGGGCCATAGCGTCGTGTTTCTGAGCACCGGCGGGCTAGTCTACTGCTTCGTGCAAAACGGCGGGGTATGAATGAAGAAGGGCCTCAATTGCGTCCAGCCTAAGCGTGCAGGACGGAGTTTGGACATGCGTGCACGAAGCTACTTTCAATCCCATGGCTTGTCGCTTAGGCTTATCACTGCGTCGTTTTTGCATTTGTTTTCGGGCGCACGGATGTCAGGAGAGTTTGGCTACCGGCAGCCGCGGCATCATCGCGACAAGACGTAGCGACCATCTCGGTTGACGACGCGAGCCGTGTCCACCGAGTTCTTCTCTACGGGTCCATGCCGAGCGATTGGCCACCAAACTTGGACGGATCGTCAAACCTGGGAGTGTCGTTGAAGTAGAGCGGCGGCCGACGCGGAGCCGCAGCAAACTTGGCGGCCACGCCTGGAGGAGCATCGACGTGATGGCGCATGCGGGCGTGGTGCACCGTTGCCCCGCTGGCCGAAGCGTATAGCGCAATCAATAGACCGAAGGCGAAAACAGAACGCATTGTATCTCTCGAAGCCATCTTCCCCCCAATCATGTCATGGGAGCGCAGTACCGGCACAATATGCGGCGGCTTCACGATCAGTCACATCGGCGGGAGCTCGGTGAATGGCCCCCACCCGCGGCCGCAATCCGCATACTCACGCGCCGATTATCGCGCGGCCCGACGCAGCCGCCATCGGGGCGGAGCCGGTCGTGATCGGCGCCATCGATAACACGAGCCACGCCTTGTCGCCTTACGCACCAGAAAGGCCGAATGTCCCGAATGTGGCTGATGCGAAACCGTCCGGTTCTCAGGCTTCCGCAGGATTGAATCCGATCATCGCGTCATGCGGGGACGGAAGGGCGCCCGCAGTTCGTCACGCTCACCCCCGCCGCAAGGGTTCTTCAAAAACAGCAATCCTCACACAGTGCTGTCGGGCGAGAGTGGCTACCTTGCATTCGACCTGAGGAACAGAGAGCACCTAGAGCAACCAGGCATGGTTTTAACTGTCGCCCCCTCTATCCGTGTTTCCCGCGATCGCTTGATCTATTCGAAGGCGCCTTCGCAGCATGGGCGACCCGCTACTGCAAGAGAGTAAGTTCCGAAATGTCCGCGATCATGGAGTGACACATGCGAATTGGGCTCTTCGTCCCCTGTTATATCGACGCTTTCTTTCCGCAAGTCGGCATCGCGACACTCGAGCTGCTGGAGCGCTTCGGTCATGAGGTCGTGTACCCACGCGATCAGACCTGCTGCGGACAACCGATGGCCAACAGTGGTTTCAACCCCGACTGCGCCGCGACTGAAGCCCTGTTCGTGCGCAATTTCTCGGGCTTCGACTATGTCGTAGGTCCGTCCGGCAGCTGCGTTCACCACGTGCGCGACAATTTCGACGCGATTGAGCAGACCGCGGACGTCAAGGAGGTTCGGGCGCGAACCTACGAACTGGTCGAGTTTCTGCACGATGTCCTGAAGGTCGATGCGTTTCCGTGGGCGAGGTTTCCACACCGGATCGGCCTCCATAACAGCTGCGGCACCCTGCGTCGGCTCAAGCACGCAACACCATCGGAGCTACACGAGCCGTTCTTCTCCAAGCCGGTGGATCTGCTGTCCAAGGTCGACGGCATCGAATTCGTCAAGCCGGCGAGACCTGACGAGTGTTGCGGCTTCGGAGGCACCTTCTCGGTCTTCGAGGAAGTCGTTTCTACCAAGATGGGGTACGACAAGGTCAGCGATCATGCCCGCGCGGGTGCCGAGTACATCGTATCGGCGGACAGCTCCTGCCTGATGCATCAGCAAGGCTGCGCCGAGCGCATCGGCGTGCCGCTCAAGTTCATCCACATCGCCGAGATATTGAACGGAGCCAGTGCATGACGAGCTCTGCTGAGCCGCTGCCCGGCCGCGCCATGCTGCATCCTGAGATGGTGGCTGCCGAGGACACCCAGGCCATCTACCGCGATGGCCACCGCCTCGATCACGCCGAGGGCGCCTCCAAGCCGTTGCGTTCGCGGGCCGAACCGCAGCCGCGCGGTGCGACAATCCACGGCAATCGTCCGATCGACCAGGCGGAAGCGGCCGCACGCTTCATTGCCTCGCCAGAGCACGAAAAGATGCATGACGAGCGCCTCTGGGATCTTCGCCAGAAGCGCGATCGGGAAATGCACCATATTCCCGAATGGGAAGAGCTCCGTTCCCTTGCGTCAGCCATCAAGGAGCACACGCTCACCCATCTCGACGAGTACCTCGATCAGTTCGAGGCGCGTGCGCGGGCGAACGGCATCCATGTGCACTGGGCACGCGACGCCGCCGAGCACAACCGGATCGTCCACGGGATCCTCAAGGACCACGGCGCGAAGTCCCTGATCAAGAGCAAATCGATGCTGACTGAGGAGTGTGGCTTTCGCCCCTACATGGCCTCCGCCGGGATCGAGGTGATCGAGACCGACCTCGGCGAGCGGATTCAGCAGCTCGACAAGGAGGATCCCAGCCATGTCGTGGTTCCGGCCGTGCACAAACTGCGTACTGATGTGGCAAAGGTATTAGCCGACACGATCGGCACGGACCCCGACAACAGCGACGGCACAGCGCGAGGCGACGCGCCCGCTGATCCTCGCCGCCGATGCCGGCATGACGGGGGGCAATTTCGTAGTCGCGGAGACCGGCACATTTGTAGTCTGCACCAACGAGGGCAATGCAGACCTGTCGGCGAACGTACCTAAGCTGCACATCGCCTCGATCGGTATCGAGAAGATCATTCCCCGTTTGGAGCACCTGGCGGTGTTTGTCCGCCTGCTGTCGCGCAGCGCCTTGGGTTCGCCGATGACCCAATACACCTCGCACTTCCGCGGCCCGCGGAAAGGCGGCGAAATGCATGTCGTGCTGGTCGATAACGGCCGCTCCGAACGGCTCGGTCTGGAAGAGTTCTGGACTTCTCTCAAATGCATCCGCTGCGGAGCCTGCATGAACACCTGCCCGGTGTATCGGCGTAGTGGCGGCTTGAGCTACGGCGCAACCTACTCTGGACCGATAGGCCTCATCATCGATCCGACCTTCAACGCGCGAAAATACAGCAACTTGCCCTTCGCCTCATCGCTCAACGGCAGTTGCACCAACGTCTGCCCGGTGAAGATCAATATCCACGAGCAGATCTATGCCTGGCGAAGAGAGCTGGTGAAGCGGCACGACGTGCCCCTCGTCAAGAAAGCCGCGATGAAGGCCGCCGGCGAGTTGCTGTCCCGGCCCGCGGCTTATCGAGTCGCGATCGCATCAGCCGATGTTGCGCTCGCGCACCTGCCTCGCTTCGTCATCTACAACGGTCTCGACGCCTGGGGAAAGCATCGCGAGGTGCCGCATCCGCCGAAGCAGACTTTCCACAGCTGGCACAAGGCGAACCGCGGAGGCGAACAGTGACAAGCCGCGACGATATACTGGATTCGATCCGGGCGAACCTGCCGCGAGTCGATCGGCCGCTGCCGCATGTTCCGATGTTCGACGAAGACCCGCCGGCATCGCTGCTCTCTGCGTTCAAGGGCAGCCTGGAACGCATGGGTGGGATATTTCTCGATCCGCCGGCCTCAGGCGATGTCCTCGCGCCGGTGCGGGCGAAGGTCGCAAGCGCGAAAGTCGTGTGCTCGACGGTCTCGGAGATCGTCGGCAACCGCGATATCGCAACGGTCGGTGGGACGCAGGAACTGGCAGATGTGGATTTCGCGATCGTGCGCGCGTCCTTCGCCGTGGCCGAGACCGGCTCCGTGCTTTTGAGCGAAACGGACTTGAACATCAACGCCCTCGCTTACTTCGCACAGCACCTGATCGTGCTGCTCGATCCAGCCGACATCGTTGTCAATCTGCATCATGCCTATCGCCGGCCAGAATTCCGCGAGCGGCACTACGCCAGCTTTCACACCGGCCCCTCCGCCACCGCAGATATCGAAGGCGTGCTCATCCATGGGGCGCAGGGCGTCCGCTCACTGTCTGTTCTGCCCATCGCGCGAAATTATCAACCCCAGCCGACTTCACCCCAGGAGAAGAAGCATGACTGAACGAGTAAAGATTACCACCAAGACCAAGCCGGTGGAGGTTCCGCACGGGGCTGCGTTTCTGGGCGATCCCACGCGCAACAAGGGTACGGCCTTCACTTTGGAGGAGCGCAGGCTCCATAGGCTCGAAGGTCTTCTACCGTATTCGGTTGACACCATCGAGCATCAGGTCGAGCGCGTGCTCGGGCATCTGGAAGCCAAGCCGACCGACCTCGAGCGGTACGTCTACCTTATCGGTCTGGAAGATCGGAATGAGACGTTGTTCTACCGCACCGTGATGTCCGATCCTGCACGCTTCATACCGATCCTCTATGACCCGACCGTTGCCTACGCCTGCCTCACCTTCGGCCACATCTACCGGCGGGCCCGGGGCATGTACATCAGCCGCGACATGAAGGGCCGCATCGCCGAGGTACTGCGCAATTGGCCGCAGCGCGACGTCCGATTTATTTGCGTCTCCACCGGCGGGCGCATCCTCGGCCTCGGTGACATCGGCGCAAACGGCATGGGCATCCCGATCGGCAAGCTGCAGCTCTACACCGCTTGCGCAGCGGTGCCGCCTACCACCCTGCTTCCGGTGCTGCTTGACATCGGCACGACCAACGATGCGTTACGCGCCGATCCACTCTATCTCGGTATGCGGGAGAAGCCGCCGTCCGATCAGGAACTCAACGAACTGACAGACGAATTCGTGGACGCGGTTCAGAAAGTCTTTCCCGACTGCTGTATCCATTTCGAGGACTGGAAAGGCACCGACGCCATTCGGATGCTCAAGCGGTATCGAGACAAGGTGCTGTGCTACAATGATGACATTCAGGGCACTGCCAGCATCTCCCTTGCAGGCCTGATAACTGCATTGCAGATCGTTGACGCGCCGCTCACCGAGCAGCGTATTCTGTTCCTCGGGGCCGGGTCGGCGGCAATCGCCATCGCAGGTCTCATAGCCTCTGCGATGGAACAGAAAGGCCTGTCGCCAGACCAAGCGCGCAGCCGCATCTCGATGTTCGACATCGATGGGCTGATCGAGCCATCTCGCTCCGATCTCTCGGATGTGCAGAAGGTGTATGCGCACAAGGCTGCGCCGTCGAAGGATCTTGTCCGGACCATCGAAGCGTTCAAGCCGACCATCCTGATCGGCGTCAGCACAAAGGGCGGCGCGTTTACTCAGCAGGTCGTCGAGGCGATGAGCCGGATAAATGAGCGACCCATCATCTTCGCGCTCTCCAACCCGACTGAAAAGGCGGAATGTTCCGCCGAGCAGGCCTACACGTGGTCCAAGGGCAAGGCGCTGTACGCGGCCGGCGTCCAGTTTCCTGACGTGACGGTGAACGGCAAGACCTATCACCCAGGTCAGGCCAACAACTTCTATATCTTTCCCGCCGTCGGCCTCGCAACCTATGTGGCGCGGCCGAAGAGGCTCACCGACGCCTGCTTCATCGCGGCGGCCCAGGCGTGCGCCGACCAAGTCGGCCCCGACCTGCGCGCCAAAGGCATGCTGTATCCAAGCCAAGCCGACATCCTGGAATCCGAAGTGACGACCGCGACTCGCGTGGCAGAGTTCATGTTCGACCGTGGCCTGGCGCAGGTGGAGCGGCCGCGCGACGTCCGCGCCTGGATCGAAGGGCAACTTTACAAACCAGAATACTGACGCGGTACCCGGGCGGCCAATCGCGGCTGCCCGGCCCACACGGAGCGCAAATACATGATCGCGACCATCCTTAGCGGCCTGCTGCCGATCCTGTTCGTCGCCTTCCTCGGATGGCTCGCAGGGCGCATGGGCCTGTTCGGCCCCAAATCGACCACGACACTCTCCACTTTCGTCGTGAGCTTCGCGTTGCCACTATCCCTGTTCCTGGCGGCAGCCCACGCCAAGCCAGAGCAGCTGACCGACGCCGCCTATGCGGGAAGCCTGGCTGCCGGTCTGCTCGGTACCTACGTGCTTGGGATACTCCTTGGTCGCCTGGTATTCCGGCATGACCTGCGGTCGAGCACGCTCGAAGGACTGTCCTGCGGCTTCCCCAACATGGCTTATTGCGGGCCGCCTGTGCTCACGGCGGCGGTGGGTGCGCAGGGCGTGCTCGCTGTCATCGTGGGTAATCTCATAGTCACCATCATCATGGTGCCGCTCACGATGGTGATGCTTCAACTCGCGATTCCGTCAAAAGGAAACGCGAAGGAAAGCGAGGTGCTGGTGGTCGAGCGCAGCCTTCTCAGCGCAGTCAAGCAGCCACTCGTTTGGCTCCCGGTGCTCGGCGCCATACTTGCGATTGCAGGCGTGCGGCTTCCCGATCTGATCGACAATTCGGTCGAGCAGATTGGACAAGCCGCCGGCGGCGCAGCGCTGTTCACGCTTGGCCTGATGCTCGCACAAAACCCGATCAGGCTCGGCCGCGACGTCGTGGCGAACGTCGCGCTTAAGAATCTGATTCAGCCCGCAATCATCTTGGGGGCGGCGCTGGTGTTTCGGCTCGACTCCACGCTGACGAAGGAAGTTTTTCTGGTTGGCGTCATGCCGTCAGCAACTGCGGCCTCAGTGCTGGCGCAACGGTACGGCGCCTATGCACAGGAGGCCGCCGCAACGACTGCGGCCAGCACGTTCTTCGCCATCATCTCGATCAGTCTCGGCCTGGCCATCGCCGCGACCCTCTAATCATGAAAGGAGCTATCTTATGAACGATCAGACACCTATCCTGCAGGACATCCCGATCGGCATCAATGCGACCGGGAAGCGTCACGAAACCGATTCGATGGGCGGCATCGACGTGCCGGCCGACCGCTACTGGGGCGCGCAAACCGAACGCAGCCTTGTCCATTTTTCGATCGGCAACGATCACATGCCGAAGCGGGTCTACCACGCCTACGGATACGTGAAGAAGGCGGCGGCGCTGGTCAACGCCGCGGCCGGCCGGCTACCGCAGTGGAAGGCGGACGCCATTGTCCGCGCCGCCGACGAAGCAATCGGCGGCAAGCTCGACGAGAACTTCCCGCTGTATGTCTGGCAGACCGGATCGGGCACCCAGTCGAACATGAATGTCAACGAGGTGCTGTCGAACCGCGCCATCCAGCTGCTCGGTGGCAAGATCGGCAGCAAGTCACCGATCCATCCCAACGACGACGTCAACATGGGGCAGTCCTCGAACGACAGCTTCCCAACCGCGATGCACATTGCCGCGTTGCTGGAAGTCGAAGAGCATTTGCTGCCGCACGCGGAGGCCCTGGCTGACGCGATCGAGGCAAAGGCAAGAGAATGGAACGATGTCGTCAAGACGGGCCGGACGCATCTGCAGGATGCCGTGCCGCTGACGGTGGGACAGGAATGGTCGGGCTACGCGCGTCAGATCCGCGACGCGCTGGAGCGCATTCGCGTCTCCGAGGAGGGACTTTTCGAACTGGCGGCAGGCGGCACCGCGGTCGGCACCGGGCTGAACGCGCCGGCCGGCTTTAGCCGGGAGATCGCGGCCAAGATCGCGGAGTTGACCCGCCACCCCTTTGTCACCGCGCCCAACAAATTCGCGGCCCAGGGCTCGCTCGATGCAATGGTCGCCGCGATGGCGGCGCTGCGAGGGCTTGCGGTTTCCTTGATGAAGGTCGCCAACGATATGCGCTGGCTCGCCTCCGGCCCGCGCTGCGGACTTGGCGAACTGCTGCTGCCGGAGAACGAGCCGGGCTCCTCGATCATGCCAGGCAAGGTCAACCCGACCCAGTGCGAAGCGATGGTGATGGTCTGCATCGAGGTGATCGGCGAGGACACCGCGGTCGCGTTCGCCGGCAGCCAGGGCAACTTCGAGCTCAACGCGATGCGCCCGGTCATCATCAACAACTTCCTCCACTCCGCGGGCATCCTCGGCGATGCCTGTGACAAGTTCCGGCGCTTCTCGGTTGAAGGCACACGTCTCAATCGCAAGCGCATCGACGAGGCGGTCGGCCGCTCGCTGATGTTGGTCACTGCACTCAGCCCGGTCATCGGCTACGACAAGGCCTCCGCGGTTGCGCACAAGGCCAATGACGACGAGCTGACCCTGAGGGAAGCCGCGCTTCAGTCCGGCTATATCGACGGGAAGCGCTTTGACGAGATCGTCGACCCCAAGAAGATGATCGGGCACGGTCTCGCCGGAGCATAGCTCCGCGGCGACATGCTCGGTTCGGGACGTACCAGCTTCGCTGAGGAGCGCATGCGATGAGCAAACTAGCAAGGCTGTCCTTGTGGGACGTGGTCTACGCCTTGGACATGGCCATCGCATGCGCGATCTCGTACTGGGCTGTTACCCATCTCCTTCATCCTCTGGCCAACAAGGATTCCGATTTGCTGGGAGGGATGTGGGCTGTGGCCGCGACGGTGTTCGTGTTCCGCGAAACGCGCCAGGACAGCCTCTCCGCCGGAGTAGCGCGTCTGATTGCCACATGCCTGAGTTTTTCGCTCTGCCTCCTCTACTTGTGGTTCTTTCCATTTACCCCGCTGGGAATGGCGGTCCTGCTCGGAATTGGGACCCTGGCGATGATGCTCTCGAATCGGCGCGGCGACATTGTAACGACCGGCATAACGACTGCGGTCGTCATGGTGGTCGCGGGCATGTCGCCGATGAATGCGTGGCATCAGCCGTTGCTGCGCCTGATCGATACCGTCGTCGGAATCGCCGTCGGTGTTGCATGTAAGTGGATCGCCTCGGCTGTCTTCTATGGGATCACTGGGGAGCCGGTACGATGATTGGTGACACTTGCAATCGTCATCGAGAAAACGTCCGAGCTCCTGCGTGTACTCGTCAGGAGACAGCTCATGTTTGAACGCGTGACAGCCGATCTCGGGCCTCCGCTAGTGGACGAGTCCCTCGCTGCAAAGCTGCTTCCGGGCGTCCTTAGCGTGATCGGCGGCAGTACGGACGTGATCAGCTTTCTCGGGCTCGGCGGCCTGTTCACCGCCCACATCACGGGCAATCTCGTCATTCTGGCCGCGCACGTCGTCGCCGGAGGCGAAGCACCATTGGCTCTGATGATTTCGGTTCCCGTATTCATTCTCGTGCTTGCCCTGACGCGATTCCTCGCAGCTGGATTGGAGCGGATGTGCGTCGCCTCGCTTCGACCTCTGCTTCTTCTCCAATTCCTGTTGCTTGCTGGTTTTCTAGCGCTTTGCGTAGGTGGCGGTTCGCAGCTCGATTCAAGCGCTGCAAGAGGGATAGTGGCGGGGATGCTGGGCGTCTCCGCTATGGCGGTGCAAAACGCTCTCGTGCAGATTTCCTTGGAGGGCGCGCCGTCCACTGCAGTGATGACGACCAATGTTACGCGGTTCGTCATGGACCTCGGGGAGGTTTTGCTCGGACACAGTCCAAGTGATGTGACGAGCGCAAGCCGGCGCGCGCGGCGCAGCGGGCTTGCGATCGTTGGCTTCGTCGTAGGCTGTGGCCTCGGCGCTGGGTGTCAAGCCGTCGCCGGGCTATGGTCGCTGGCGCTGCCCACCGGCCTTGGGCTAGTGGCGCTGGTCATGGCGGCTGCGGCCAAGCTCGACGGCGCTCAGGGCCACCTCCTGATTCCGGGTCTCGCTGCCGAGACGAAGCCGGAACCGAGCGACTCGCTCCGAGCAAGCGCATCAGAGACAGCTTCCAATGCCGGGCGCGCTTGACGAACCCGGCAGGATCGGTGCGAGGCGCTTTGCGACCCGATCAGGCACGCTGACAAGCGCGGTCGCGGCCGCGGGTCCGCCGTTGCTCTTTGGGGTTCGGCTGTGGGCCTCCGTCTGCCTGGCCCTCTATGTCGCGTTTTGGCTGCAGCTCGACAATGCGTATTGGGCCGGCACGTCCGCGGCGCTGGTGTGCCAGCCCTTTCTCGGCGCGTCGCTTCGCAAGGGATGGTTTCGCATGATCGGGACTTTGGTGGGCGCGGTCGCGATAGTGACGCTGACGGCCTGCTTCCCGCAAGAGCGCGCAGGCTTTCTGGTCGGCCTGGCGTTGTGGGGCGCAGCCTGCGCGCTGGTCGCCACGTTGCTGCGCAATTTTGCGGCCTATGGTGCAGCGCTGGCCGGTTACACGGCCGCGATTATCGCGAGCGATGAGCTCGGCGCGACCGGCGGCACAGATGGCCTCGCCTTCACTTTCGCTCTCGCGCGCGTCACCGAGATCTGGATCGGCATCGCATGCGCTGGCATCGTGCTCGCCGGGACCGATTTCGGCGGCGCCCGGCGTCAGCTTGCCGCGCTGCTCGCCGGCCTGTCAGCCGAGATCGCTGCCAGGTTCAGCTTCGCACTGACACAGGCCGGATCGGCCTTGTCGAAGATGCCGCCGGTTCGCCGCGAGCACATCCGCCAGGTTATTGCGCTCGACCCGGTCATCGACCAGGTAAAGGGGGAGTCCTCGATCCTTCGCTATCATTCGCCGGTGCTGCAGGCGGCGGTGGATGGCCTGTTTGAAGCGCTGGCCGGTTGGTGCGCAGTGGTATGGAGGCTCGCGCGCTTGCCGGATGACACCGCTCGGCGGGAGGCCGATGCCGTGCTGCGTAACATTCCAGCGGAGCTGCGTTCGGCTCTCTTGCAGGCCGATCCGCTCCCCTGGACAACCGACCCGATCGGAATGCGTCGACTGTGTGACGGGGCCGCCCGGACGCTGATCGCCATACCGGCTGGTGCGCCGTCGCTGCGGCTGCTGGCCGATCAAACCGTCCGGGTGCTGACCGGCTTGTCCGATGTGCTCGGCGGACTGGCGTTGCTGGTTGCCGAGCCCGCCGGTCGCACGCCTCCCCTTCGCAGCGTCAGACCTCACGTGCCCGATTGGTTGCCGGCGCTCATCAATGCCGCCCGGGCGTTCGTCACCATTGGTGCAGTCGAGCTGTTCTGGATTATGACGGAATGGCCAAACGGGGCGGTAGCCATCACCTGGGCAGCCATTTCGGTCATCCTGTTCGCGCCGAGAGCCGACGAGGCCTACGCGCGGGCCGTCGACTTCACGATTGGCACCGGCCTTGCCACGGTTTGTGCCGCGGTCGTTGCGTTTGCGATATTGCCAAACGTAGCAACCTTCGCCGGCTTGAGCATCGTCCTGGCGCTCTATCTGATTCCAGTGGGAGCCCTGATGGCCCAACCATGGCAGGCCACAATGTTCGCTCCCATGGCCGGCAACTTCGTGCCGCTGCTTGGGCCCGCCAACCAGATGAGCTACGACACAGTGCATTTCTACAACAATGCTCTGGCGATCGCCGCAGGGTGCGGCGCTGCGGCGCTCTCATTTCGCCTGCTCCCACCGCTCTCTCCGGCACTACGAAGCCGACGGCTGATCGCGCTGACCTTGCGCGACCTGCGTCGCCTCACCACCGACGCCGGCCGGCTGCCGGGGGACGATTGGGAAGGCCTCATTTACAGCCGCCTCGAGGCTCTGCCGGACCAAGCCGAACCGCTGCAGCGGGCACAGCTCATCGCGGCCCTTTCGGTCGGGGCCGACATCATCCACCTCCGCCGCCTCGCGCCTCGACTGGGCTTGGTCCAGGAACTCGAGGCGGCGCTCGCGGCATTTGCGCAAGAAGACAGCGCCGCTGCAATCGCTGGGCTGACCGCGTTCGATCACCGTCTTGCATCCCTCGGCGAGACTGGCCCAGAAGATTCCGTTGTGCTTCGAGCGCGCAGCCGGGTTCTCGCAGTCTGTGACGCCTTGGTCCGGCATGGCACTTATTTCGAAGCACGAGTATGCGGATGAGATTCGTCGAGATCAACCTGCTGGGCGTCTACGTCGCACCGATCTCCCTGCTGATGGTAGCGGCGTGGCTCGTCACGATCGTGCTGCGCAGGATCGCGGTCCGAACCGGCTTGTTGGTGCACGTCTGGCACCCGGCGCTCTTCGTGTTCGCGGTGTATGTCATCGTGCTGTCCTCAGCTGTACTCGTAATCGCACGCTGAGCTCGCACCCGCGCCCAGGATGGTTAACCACGAGGAGCGTCATGGACGAGAGTATACGAAGCAAGCGACGCCAGCTCTCCGGCCAAACGCCGAAGAGCTGCGCGCGTAGTATCATCTTTGACGAGAGGCTCGCCGCACCTTCAGTAAAGAGATAGACGTTAGATCCAAGCCCTTCCTCTTGCAGCCGGCGTTGCTCAGGTCGAAAGAGGTCTACGGTTTCGAAGCTTGGACTCCCGCCCCTGTCGTTTCATCGACCTCGGTAATGGCCGTTACCGAATCCGGATTCACGACCATCATCACAGGATTGCCATCCTGGTCTTTGGCGCGCACCAGAAACGAACTCGGCATGATTTGTATGTTGGTAAAGCCGGCTGCCTGCAGATTGTTCTGGATCTTGGTGCCAATCGGCGCCGGATTCGGCATCGAGCTCTGCTGCGATCCTGAACCGGAGTGCGGTGTGCTACTCGAATTTGCGCTCTGCGCAGAGGCTGCGGAAGCTACCATCAACGCGGCGGCGGCGATTACAAATGCAATTCGCATGTATTTTTCTCCTTTGATGTGCCCCTCGGAGCTAAGTGGGTCGACAGCGCGAAGCTGCAAGTTTGCGGATGGCTTTTGACGCAAACGCTCACAAGCGATCGCAATTTTCCACTAGTGTCGCTGATCGCTCGCACGGCCCGCCTTCGATACCCAAACGTTGGGACTTTTTTTTAACGTCCCTGACCCCAAAGAGCTACCTTAGTTTCGAGCCCCGATACAAAGATACCACGTGGACGAACCTCTGGATCATTCAGCTTCTCGCTTTCATTCCATAAACTTCTTCCACCGACGAGATCCACCAGCTGGACGGATGAAAACAATGCCTGACAACGATGCCATCGTTGCCGTCTTCACCGATCATCAAGGTGCAGAGGCGGCCACAAAGAAACTTGCCGAAGGCGGTTTCGACTTGAAGAAACTCACTCTGGTCGGCAAGGGCTATCACAGTGAGGAAAAGATCATTGGATTTTATAATACAGGCGATCGCGTCAGATTCTGGGGCAAGTACGGCACATTCTGGGGCGGTCTGTGGGGTTTGCTCTTTGGCGGCATCTTCGTGACCGTCAGCGGGGTGGGGCCCGTCGTTGTCCTTGGATACCTCGCCGCTGTGATCCTGTCTGGCATCGAGAGCGCGATCGTGGTTGGAGGTGTGAGCGCGCTGGGAGCCGCGCTTTACAGCATCGGGATTCCGAAAGACAGCGTACTCAATTACGAGACGGCTGTGAAGGCGGACGGATTTCTGGTCATGGCCCATGGAACGGCCGAAGAGATGGCACGGGCGAAAGCTATCCTCGACACCAGCAATCCCTCGCGTGTCGACATACACGAAGACCTGCCTGAGCCGCCTCCTGCCGATCATTCCGCACACGCGGCTGTATGACACCATTGAACCTTCGCCATTTCGCGAAGGTTTTGCGGACCGGATCGGTTTAGTTTGCCACGAGGACAAGGATTACCCGGTCTTCACGCTCTTGGCGACTTACGATGTCTGACAAAGTTGGGCAACACGAGACCGGCGGCTTCGCTACTGTAATGGTGGCGATAGTGGTGCTGTTTGCCGGCTTGGGGATCTGGCAACTTCAGCATCGGATCAAGGAGCACGCGCTCCTTGCGGCCCTCGGTGAACGCGTTCGCGCGGCGCCCGTGCCTTTGCCCGATCCGTCGCAGTGGCACGCGCTGGCGGCGGAGACCGACCAATTGCGACGCGTCAGCTTTACGGCAACCTATGAGTCCCGTCTGGATGCGATGGTTTACAGCTCTGCCTCTGCCGAGCGCGCCGATATTGCGGGTCGCGGCACATGGGCCTTTCTTCCCGCCCGCCTGTCAACCGGCCAAATCGTGGCGATCAACGCGGGGTTCGTCCCGAACGCGACTCAGGACCGCGACCAACAGGATCGCGCGGTGGCCCACCTCATTACCAACAAGCCCGTCATGATGACCGGCTACATTCGTTTTCCAGAGCGGGTCGGCGCGTTCACGCCAGACGTAGAGCGCGATACTCGCCTGTGGTTCAGCCGCGATCACCTCGCAATGGCACAGGCGCTCGGCTGGGGGGAGGTCGCACCATTCTACATCGATTTGGAAGCGCCGGTGCCGGCGAGCGGCGTCCCGAAGCCCGGACCGCTACGGGTACACCTGGTCGACCGTCACCTGCGATATGCGATCATCTGGTTTTCGCTTGCAGCCTTGGCGCTGTTGGCGCTTGTGGTCTCGCTGCGCGGCCGTCGAAGCCGTCGACCTCTATGAACGGTGCGCCTGTCGGACGGCATTGGCTCGTTTCATCTCGGCTGCGACTCCTGATCACGTGCTACCCGGACTGACAACTAGATCGCAATCTGGCGTCCGATCTCGACCACCTGGTCATTAGGAAGGTCGAAGAACTCGCCTACATGCTGCGCATTGCGCTCCATGAGCGCGAAAATCCGCTCCTGCCAAGCCGGGAGGCCGTTGCCGTCCGCGCGCCGGATCACCGTCTCGTGCCCGACGTAGTAGGTCACGTCGGACAGATCGATGGTGCATCCAAGGACCTTGCTCTGGGCGAGCAGTTCGACGAAATGCGGACGTTCCATGAAACCGTAATGGACATCGGCGCGCCAGAAGTTGGGCGCAGCTTGCTCGATTCTGATCCTGTCCGTGACGGACACCCAGGGTACCGACAGCACCTTGAGGCGCAGCACGAGAAGGTGCTCGTGCAAGGCGCGGTTATGCTTAACATGCCACACCATCACCGGCGGCGTGTCGCGTTCAGTCCGAGTCAGAAACACGGCGGTGCCCCGCACTCGAGGTACATTCCTTGCAACGACCTGTGCCATGAACTCCGGGACCGGAATCAGCACGTCATGTAGTCGCTGCGAAACCGCAGCGGCGCCGCGATGCCAGATCCACATCACACCGTAAACCGCCAAGGCCAAGATCAACGGCACGTAGCCGCCCGAGGCGATCTTGACGAGATTGGCGAGGAAGAAAGTGCAGTCGACGACAAAAAGGAAGCCTGCGACCGAGCCGGCCGCCAGCATGCTCCAACCCCAGATCTCGCGCATCGCAATGAAAAGCAGAGCCGATGTCGACAGCATCGTCAGCGACACCGCGATGCCGTAAGCGGCCGCCAGATTGTCCGATTTTCCAAACCCGATAGTCAACCCGACTGTCACGATCATCAGCAGCCAGTTGACCACGCCGATGTAGATCTGGCCAAAGCCCTGTGACGAGGTCTGCTTGATCCGCAGTCTCGGCAGCCAGCCAAGCTGGATCGCCTGTCGCGTCATCGAGAAAGCTCCGGTGATGATCGATTGGCTGGCTATGATGGTTGCGATCGTCGCGAGCAGTATCAGCGGCAGCAGCAAGACCTCAGGGCACAGCCTGAAGAAAATATTGCCGTCGGTCGGCGCGCCGTCGAGCACGAGAGCGGCCTGGCCAGCATAGTTCAGAATCAGGCTTGGAAACACGAGCGCGAACCAGGCAAACTTGATCGGTCCGCTGCCAAAATGGCCAATATCGGCATAAAGCGCTTCGGCACCTGTCACGCAAAGAAATACAGCGCCTAGAACGAGAAAACCGCTAATACCGTTCGAGAACAAATACGACAGGCCGTAGAGCGGATCCAGCGCGGCAAACACCGCAGGATGCCTCGCAATGCCGAAGATTCCCATCACGCCCATGGTCACGAACCAGATCAGCATCACGGGGCCGAACAGTTGGCCGATGGTCGCCGTGCCATGTGACTGGATGGCGAACAGTGCGAGCAGGATCGCCACGGCCGCCGGTACGACATAGGGCTGAAGCGCCGGTGCCACCATGTTCAGCCCTTCCAGCGCCGATAGCACGGAGATCGCTGGCGTGATCGTGCCGTCGCCATAGATCAGCGCTGCCCCTAACAAGCCGACGGCCACGATGGCCGGCCGGTGTCGTTTGCTCACGCCGAGCAGCGCCATTAATGCGAGAATGCCGCCCTCGCCGCCATTGTCGAAGCGCATGGCAAACAGCACATATTTGACGGTGGTGATGATAAACAGCGTCCAGAGCACCAGTGAAAGCGCGCCGAGTACGATGTGGGGAGATGGCTCGGCGGCGCCGAGAATGGTTTTGAAGGTGTAGAGCGGACTGGTGCCAATATCGCCGAATACGACGCCAAGCGCGGACAGACTGAGCAGGGGAAGCGCGCCTCGCGCACCGCGCCGCCCCGTATCGCTGGTCGCTGATGTCCGGTTTTTGTGCATGCAACTTCCTTCGGATCAGACAAACTTCTGGGCTTTCCCAGCCCCTCCAGATTGCGGCGTGGCGCAAAAGCGCCGACTGGCTGTGATCGGTGGAGCTTGGCGCTTGCGCCAAGCTCGGCGTCAAAGAGCCAGCTCGGCTCCCGAACTGGACGGCGACATGCCGGAACGTTTTCGGAATGAGCGGTCCTGCGTGACTTTCTCATCGCCGCCGCGGATCGCATTGGGCCAGAAAACCCGGGCACGAAGGGAAACGGCCGTCCCTGCGGGCGAAGGACGGTCGCGCCGCGCCTGGTTTGGGGCTCATGAGAACCAAGCGCATCGAATGTAGCAGTCTCTTCAAAGCACGGTTTTGCCATTGTTGCCGCTGTCCGTGTGATCTTGCGCTCGTTTTCTCAGATGCGCTGGCGCAGCCTGCAGTCGATCAGCCTGGCGCAGCCAGGACGTCGTTGTTCCCAAACTTCGGTCGGCCTTCCCAGACAAAGAGCGCGCAATTCGCTGGCATTGGGGTGGCTGCATCATAGCGGCCGCTGTTCTCTTCCGACCGGCGCTGATGGGTCGTCCGCAGCAGATGAAACCTCTCGCCGAGACACCTTTGCATTCGTGCGGAGCAATGGAGTAAGCAACCCACGCCGGCCCCGCCCGTGCGCATTTGTGGGAGAGCGCTAACACATCCAGCGGCTGCACCCGTCTCCAGCAATAGCGCGGCATTCAGAGCAATCCGGAGCAAGCATCGCAACGCGATGTGTGGAAAATGGCGGATCCACCTGCCCGCGCCCTTCATAGCTGCTTTTGAGCTTGGGCCTCGTGGGCACCAGATGCCTGCGTACAATCACTGCGGAGGAAACGTGCAACCTGTATTCTCCTTGGGATCCTGCACAATCATGTTAGCTCTCGCTCGCACGTGCCTTGCCATCTTCATGGCAGTATCGGCGCCAGCGGCTGCATTTGAGTGTCCAGCCGCCCAGGCACGCACCAGCAGCTCGGCGGTCAAGGAAACTCCCGCGCAAATAGCGCAGCTAACAAGGGAATTGGAAGGGGATGAGACGGGCAACACCGCTATGGCCATGATTTGGCAACTTAAGTCCAAGTATCCCCAAGCTGGCTTCAACGAGATCGTCAATTACATGGTCACGGCCTACTGTCCGATTGTTGCGCAGAACGCTTCGTTGAGCGACGATGAGAAGAAAGACCGCCTAATGCGCTACTCGCGGCAGATCGAGAGACTCGCGATTCAATAGCGAGCTCTTGGGGGCAAGATAGCTAAACTGTTCGCACGGCTGGACGAGGGCGGACGACATGGGACGCGAAGCGGAGCCAAGATCAATCAAATGTGGGCAATCCCCACAAATTCATCGTCAGCGATGATCGATAGTCTCATCAATGTGTAGAGGTGATCGACTCCCACAAGGATGGGCATATCGCTCGGCGTGGAGGACGGATGAGATACAGTCCCTTCAAACCGTAGCTACAGCTCTTTGGCTCCTGCTATCGATCGCATTGCGAGGCAGGCTTGGCGATAGAAACCGCGCAAAATGGAATTTCCAGTGCCGCTCGGAGAACTTGCCCAACCGAAAACCCCGCAGCCGCCCAACGAGCCGCGATTCCCTGGCTTTCTCGGCTATGTGGCTATTGGGTTGCTAATTGGAATTGCGGCGCAGGAATTCCGCTGGCGAAACTGGAACATGGCACCGCGAGCTCAACTGGCGCAGGCGGAGCATGATGCTAAGGCTGGTGATTATCGCGCAGCGGTGAAGTTATTCGATAGTCTCGCGAAGAAGAATGATCCGCTCGCCGAGTATTGGATAGGGCATCTGAGTGAGCTTGGTCTTGGCGTGGCCCGCGACCCGGCCAAGGCGGTCGAGTTTTACACCAGAGCCGCAGCCCAGGACGTCGCCCCGGCTGAGCTCCGGCTCGGCGAGCTATATCTGGATGGGAACCTTGTGTTGCCTGACTTTGAAAAGGCCAAGTCCTACCTGGAAAAGGCGGCCTATCATGGCGAGCCTCAGGCCGCGATGTTACTGGGCCAAATGTATCGTGATGGCATTGGAGCGCCCGCCGATCAAACCCAGGCGTATGCCTGGTCAGAAGTAGCCACTCTGGAGGGCAGCGCTTTCGCACAACGTGATCGGGATGCTGCACTCCACGACTTGAATGCTGTCGATCCAAAGACTGCAATAGCTCGCGCGCGGGAAATCCTCGACGCCATCAAGAAACAGACGCCTCCGTTCAAATCAACCACAGCGAATTGAAGCGCGCGCAACATTCTCCGCGACGGTGTTCCGTGCTCTCAAGGGACCGCCGCTCAGGCACTAGAGGAGATTGAAAGCCTGGACGTGCTAATCATCGAGGTGAAGGGAGAGGTTGCGGACCCGCTTTGGAGCTCCACGATGGCACACCAACTGAGTACTTGCTCGATCTCTGGGCTGCCGCTGCCGGTCGCACACGCCGCTGCTCATTCCGCAGCCGGTTCGCGGCCAGTCAACGGGGCTGCGAGGCCGGTCGGAACGCCGGCTTTAGCGGTCTTGATCGACTTGGCGGCCGGCGTGAGTCTCTCCCCGCTGACGGCTTCCCTCATGACCCCCTCCCGCCCAGCCTTTGCGTCAACGGCGGCGGCGCTGTCATTTCGCCGGAGTACGTCAACTACCTCGTCAGTCGTTACTAAATTGGTAAGCCGCAATTCAGCGGGCGACAGTTCGTGCAGCTCTTCCCACGTCGGGACGCTCAGCGCGAGCGACAAGAGATCACCCCCGCCGCCCATATCGAACGTGTATTTGGCGAGGCGGCCGATGTCCCTCTACGATCGTCATATCGTCCGCGCTATAGGTCGCGGCCTTGGCGTCATCGGCGCGATCGCCCATCCAGATCTGATGCACCCGCGCATGCGCGCCATGCGGCACCGAACGCACCCTGCCCGATAACAGCAGAAACACACAGATGGACTCGCAATAGGACTGCGGCTCGAGGCCGGTAGGCTTTTCTACGTCGTTGCTTGTGCCGACCGTCGTCAGCATGCCAAGATTCCGCCACTGCCGCCCCAGTGCGATTGCATCGTTGACGGAACCGCCGCTGGAATCCAGCACGACCGTCGTGCCGAAGAGTTCGCGCCCGCGAGCAAATTCATCGAATTCGTTCGGAGTATCCGCGGTGACGATGCCGACGGCTCCGACCCAACCGCCACAATTCGGCTGGCACGCGGCCCAACTGAGGCGCATCAGCAGTTTGCGTTGTTCGAGGCTCGAAATCACATGCGCTGGACCACCGGACGTAGCCGGGTGACCAACTGAGATCGAGGTTTGTCCTGTCGCCGGGCCGCTCAGTAGAAAGCCGAAGACGGCGGTGCCAAGAAAGAGAATAAGGGCCGCCTTCCCATACAATCTGTGCTGAAATACCAATGCAAGGTGAACAATGCCTCTTCTGGTCCGAAGCTTTGCTAATTCAGCCGCCGCGCTGGACACTCCGTTCAGTCGGGCGGCTCGTCTAAAATACATACGAGCTCGTACTGAATTTTCTGCGCTGCCCCTGACCTGATCCCGTTTCTTTCGGCTAGACCCGTTCAGCCAATAGGCGGCCATAAAGCAACCAAGGAGCAGCTTGCACAGAAAGTCCATTTCGGAGCCTCGCGCGCTTCGCAGGACGTAATTTGCGCATCAACTATCCCGCCCTCGTGGGAATCAAGTTAGTAGCCCTCTTGCAAATAGATTGGTGGGTATTGCCCTGCTTTGATCAGTATTGGCGCCTTATCCTTTGTAACGGCGCTTTCACCGGACCCGGAGGATCTTTGCACAATTCATTCTAGGCGGCAGGAGATGGGAGCGGGGCAGCGCTGGACGCGAACGAAACCTAACGTTCCGCCGCGTTTGTGCGGTGCTCCGGAACGGCTCTGCCGATCGCCCATAGCGCGCGAGCGCCTCGCACATCCGCCGTCGATATTCAGCAATGCGTTTTGCTTCACTTGCCCATAGCCGCGCACCTCAATAGCTTTTGTGCGATACGGAACGGTGACCGACTGCGTCAACCTGGAGAACGCCGCCCCGCATAGCGTGATCAACGCACTTGGTATGCTTGGTCTTTGGAGCTCCGGACTGATAAGGGTGCGTGCAGCACGGGCTTATGGGGTCTCGGGGGCTCAGGGCGGCGCGCATGCGTAACCGCGAAATGCGACATGGACAAGCCACGGTGTGGACCATCCCTTTCACCTATGATGTGTTTGCTCACTTCTTGACGAGCGGGCAATCGCTTTGCGCCAGCGGCCGGAACGCCTGATCAATCGGAATGGTCTTGATCAGCTTGGAGAGATCCCAGGGTCCCCTGCTCTCGGCGGGCGCTTTCACCTGCATCAGGTGCATCGGGTGAATCTTACGGCCGTCGGCACGAACCTGCCCGTTGCCAAACACCACATCGTCGGTCGGCAACTCCTTCATCGTGGCGACAATCTTGGCACCGTCGTGTGTTTGCGCCGCCTCGATCGCCCTGAGGAAATGAATGGTCCCGCTGTAGTTGCCGGCGTGATCCATCGTAGGGTACAATTTGTCCGTACCCGCTTTTTGCATGAATCGCTTGGTCCATTCGCGCGTCGCATCGTTCATGTCCCAGTAGAAGGCCGTCGTATAGTTGAGGCCCTGGGCAACCGGCAGCCCGAGCGAATGTAGATCGGTGATGAAAACAGCCAGCGCCGCCATCTTCTGTCCGCCCTTGACGATTCCGAATTCCGAGGCCCCTTTTATCGCATTTTGCATGTCACCGCCCGCGTTCGCCAGACCGATTACCTGCGCCTTCGAAGCCTGCGCTTGCAGCAAAAACGAGGAGAAATCCGGTGAATTCAGTGGCGCTCGCACGCTGCCGACAACTGTGCCACCGTCGGCCTTGACCACGTCCGAAGTCTGCTTTTCCAGATCGATACCGAACGAATAATCGGTCGTGATGAAGAACCAGCTCTTGCCGCCGCCCGCAACCATCGCGCTGCCAGTCCCATGCGCCAGCGAATAGTTGTCGAACGTCCATTGCACGGTGTTGGCGTTGCACAGATCGCCGGTCAGTCGGGTACTTCCCGCCGAGACAATGATGTCGACCTTGTTGAGCTGCTTGGTCACGCCGCTCACCGCCAGCGCCAGGGCCGAGTTGGGCACATCGATGATCAGATCGACGCCGTCGCGCTCGTACCACTGGCGCGCTATCGACGATCCGACGTCCGGCTTGTTTTGATGATCGGCCGAGATGATCTCGATCTGCAGCTTCGAAGTTGGATTGGCCTTCTTGTAGTCTTCGACCGCAAGCTGAACCGCAGAGATTGAACCGGCCCCGGTTGCATCGGAGTAGAGGCTAGACAGGTCGGTGAGGACGCCGATCTTCACCTTGCCGTCGAAAGGCGCCTGCGCGTCCGCCGGCAGCGAAAGGCCCATCATCAACCCTACAAGCAGGGCCGGTACGACTTTCTTCATGCGTCTATCCCCCGAAACTTATTCTAGCGATCACTGCTTTCACGCGCTTCTTCCGGCGCCATCAGCGACCATAGAGGCATGAGCGACGAACGTTGATCGGAAAATGTGAAAAACAATTGTGCGATTTTGATCGTGGACGGAATGTGCCCAAAACTGTCGTGAAAAGCGTGGAAAGCGAAAAACTAGGCATGCGGGAGATGGGAGAGCTAACAGATGCGATCTTAGAAGCGCGCGATCTGGTCAGTAATTTCGCGGGCTTCCAGTCAGTAAATCATACGAACCTACAGAGCGCCGCGGTCCATTCACGCCTCTGATTGGACCGGATGGCGCGCGCAAGACCAGCCGCTTCAGTTGCTGATAAAACTCCTCCGCGTCCACAGGGCTCCAATGCGGCAGGACATGACAGCCCCACCGCCATGGTCGACCGCAAAGGCCTCGTCCGTTTGCTCCAGTTCTGCACATAGATGTCGCCGCGAAACGTGGCTGCGTCCTTGCGGGGAATGGTGCCAGCAACGACCGACATCCCGCTCGCTACCCTTGTCGGGCGTCCGTTTCGTTGCGCTCAGGACGTTTGTGCCCCCGAGGAGCGCAGCCCATTGTCGACGGTCGCGCCGAATAGCGAAGCGCGCAGTTCGTTCTTCAGTACCTTCCCCATGGAATTTCTGGGCAGATCGTCGACCACGACAACCTGCTTAGGTACCTTGTAATTCGCAAGTCTGCTCTTGACCGTCTGAATGACTTCGGCAGCGACGGGTGGCCGGGTCCTATCGACGGGAATGACGAAGGCGACGACGCACTCGCCAAAATCGGGATGCGGCCCTCCGACCACGGCGGTTTCCCGGACGGATGGCATTTCGTCGATGACGGATTCGACCTCCGCCGGATAGACGTTGTAGCCGCCGCTGATGATCAGATCCTTCGCGCGGCCCGTGATCGTCACGTAACCCTCTTCGTCGAGTCGGCCCAGGTCACCGCTCCGGAAGAAACCGTCCTTGGTGAATTCCGCGCTCGTTTGAGCCGGCTTCTTCCAATACTCCGAGAAAAAACCCGGTCCGCGAGCCTGTATCATACCGATGCTTCCGCCCGGAAGGGGCCGGTCGGCCTGATCGGCTATCCGCAGTTCGACGCCGGGAATGGGAAATCCGACCGACCCGGGGCGCCGCTCTCCTGCAAGGGGATTCGAACAGATGATCATGGCCTCCGTCGACCCGTACCTCTCCAATATGCGCTGCCCGATTCGGGCTTCGAATTCGCGGTGGACGTCCGCCGAAAGCGGCGCTGAACCCGAGACGAACAGGCGCATGGACCGGCACACGTCCTTCGAGAGACATGGATGAGCGAGCAGCCGGTGATAATAGGTCGGGACGCCCATGAAGACGGTCGATCGCGGAAGCGCTTCGAGGACGCTCTCGGCGTCGAATTTGGATTGCAGAAGAACTCGGGCGCCGCTCGCGAGCGCGACGTTGAACGCGATGAACAGCCCATGACTATGGAAGATCGGCAGCGTGTGCAGCAGGACATCCGACGGTGAGAAGCCCCAGATGTCGCTCAACGTACGCGCCGAGTAGGTCAGCGCTCGATGGCTGAGAACCGCGCCTTTCGGTCTGCCGGTCGTCCCCGACGTGTATAGCAGCGCGGCAGGGTCTCCCTCGCGGACGTCAACGGTCGCGAACTCTTCGCTCGCGGCCGCTACCAACTCCGCGAACGTGCCTTCGCCGTCCGCGCCGAAGGAAAATGTCCTCGTCGTGTCATGCAAAATGCCCGCCTCGCCGTACGTAAAGAAGGCCTTTGGCTCCGCGTCGTCCAGCAGGTACATCAGTTCGCCGGCCTTGTACGCGGTGTTCACCGGCAGATAGCAGAGCCCCGCGCGCACGCACGCCAGATAAAGCGCGAAGGCGTGCGCCGACTTGTCGAGCTGCACCGCCACGCGGTCCCCCGGCTCGCAGCCGACTCCGCGCAATGCGCTGGCGTACCGCCCGGACAAAGCGTGGAGCCAAGTCCGGGTAATAGTCTTGCCATCTTCCAATTCGAAGACGACGGCCGATCCATCCCGACGGACGCCTTCCTCGAACGAAGAATAGAAGTTGCCATCTTGCATCTCACGGGATTCCTTGCACCGGGGACTAAGGGATCAGGACAATCGAGCCCGTCGTCTTGCGGCCCTCGAAGGCGCGGTGGACGTCGGCGACCTCGGCGAGCGGCGCCGTCATTCCGATTTCGGCCGTGATCGCACCCTCCTTGAGCCCCGCGAAAACGCCTTCCGCCAGTCTGACGATGCCCTCGCGTTTCGCGACGAAGGTCGCCAGAGTCGGCTTAGACAGGAAGATGGAGCCCTTCTGCGCCAGTTTGCTGATGTCCAACGGCGGCACGGGGCCACTTGCCTGCCCGACGCTCACCAGCATGCCGAGGGGGCGGATAGAGCCGAGCGACTTGTCGAAGGTGTCGGCACCGATGGAATCGTATACGACGTCGACGCCGGCTCCCCCTGTGATCTTCCTCGCTTCCGCCTCGAAATCCTGATCCTTCAGGACAACGACATGAGCGCAGCCTGCGGCTTGGGCGGCCTTCACCTTTTCGGCGGAGCCCACAGTACCGATCACCGTCGCGCCGAGATGCTTTGCCCACTGCGACATCAGACGGCCAACGCCGCCCGCAGCGGTGTGGACCAGGACGTTATCGCCCTTCTTCACCTTCCAGATGTCGTGCAGCAGGTAGAAGGCGGTGCCGCCTTTGAGCATGACAGCGGCGGCGGCCTGATCTGACACTCCGTCCGGTATCTTGACGAGGCGCCAGGCCGGAGCCACGCGTTTGGCAGAGTAGGCACCGGGCAGCATCCAATAGGCCACCCGGTCGCCGACCGTCACGTTGTCGACGCCGGCACCGATCGCTTCCACCACTCCGGCGGCTTCCACGCCAAGCGTGGCCGGACGAGGCAACGCGTACTGACCGGCGGTGGCGGTCCGATGATAGATGTCTATCAGGTTCACGCCGATCGCGGTGTGCCGTACAATTGCTTCGCCCTCGCCCGGCTCTTTCAGTTCGATCTCGTCCGTCTTCAGGACTTCCGGGCCGCCGGCCTCGTGTACGCGGATCGCTCTCGTCTTCATGTCACATCCTTCTTGAGCGTCTCGGACGACAGCCGTCCGGAAATCAATTTGTAGACGATGCTGAAGTCGCGATCGGCATGTCCGCCGGCGACGAGCATCTGATAGAAGGCGGTCGCCGCGCCGGCGAGAGCGGTCGCCGCGGACGAACTCGCCGCAGCCTGCTGCGAGAGCCTCATGTCCTTGAGCATCATTTCGGCCGAAAAGCCCGGCGCGTAGTCGTTACTCGAAGGAGAGGTCGGGACCGGTCCCGGCACCGGACAATAGGCCTGCAACGCCCAGCAGTTTCCCGACCCCTTCGTGACGACGTCGTACACCGTCTGATGGTCAAGCCCGAGGCGCTCGGCCAACGTCAACACCTCCGAGATGGCGACCATGCTCATGCCGGTCATCATGTTGTTGCAGATCTTCATCGCCTGACCACAGCCGGCTGGACCGATGTGCACGAAGGTGTGACCCATGGCCTTGAGAGGCGGAATCGCCCGGTTGTACCCCTCTTCGGTACCGCCGATCATGAAGATCAGACGTCCGGCGATGGCCGCGGGCTGCGCGCCGGAGACCGGCGCGTCGACCATCTCGAAGTTGGCAGCAACCGCAGCGGCGTTCACCGCCTTGGCACTCTCGATATCGACGGTGGAACAGTCGATCAGCATCGCGCCGGGACGCGCGTGCTTCAGGACCCCCTCCGCACCTTCGTACACTTCCCGGACGTGTCTGCCGGTCGGCACCATCGAGATGACGTAGTCGGCATCGTGTACAGCTTCAGCGATGCTGGTGCAGGGCGTGCCACCAATCTGTTTGAGCCTGCTCAATGCTTCCGGCGAGATGTCGTAGCCGGACACGGAGAAGCCGTTGCGTGCCAGATGGGTGCACATCGGATGCCCCATATTGCCCAATCCGATGAAAGCGATTTTGTGCAACATTTCCATGCTCCTATCGTCCGATCACTTCTTCACCAGGGGGCACTTGCTTTCCGAGAGGGGGATCGATGCCTCCTCCGCGGGGATCGTACGTAGGATCTTGTAATAGTCCCAGGGCGCCTTCGACTCCGACGGAGCCTTGACCTGGATGAGATACATGTCGTGCTCCATCTTGCCGTCGACGCGCACCTTCCCGTTCTTCGCGAAGAAATCGTTCACGGGGAGCTCGCGCATTTTCGCGGCGACCGCATTGGCGTCGTCTGCGCCGGCAGCTTTCAAGGCCTTCAGGTAGTGGAGGACGGAAGAATAGACGCCGGCCTGGATCATTCCGGGCATGCGTCCGGTCAACTTCATATAACGATTGCCGAACGCGCGGCTCTCGTCGTCACGATCCCAATAATATCCGGTGGTCGCTACGATGCCCTGCGCCGCCTGCAGCCCCAGCGCATGCACGTCGCTGATGACGAGGGCCATGCTCGCAAGCCGCTGCCCGCCCTGGACGATGCCGAATTCGGAGGCCTGCTTGACCGAATTCGTCGTATCGGCGCCGCCATTGGCGAGAGCGATGATCTGCGCCTTGCTGCTTTGGGCCTGGAGCAGGAAGGACGAGAAGTCAGGGGTCGAAAGGGGCGCACGGACCTCCCCGGCTACGGTACCGCCGTTCGCCGTGATGACCTTTCTCAGGTCTTCGGCCATCTGCTTTCCGAAGGCGTAGTCGGCCGCGAGAATGAACCAACTCTTGCCGCCATCCTTGAGCACAGTTCGGGCGGTCCCTATGACCGACGAATAGGTGTCCCACGTCCAGGCGAAACCGAGCCGCGAGCAGTCTTCCTGGGTCAAGCGCCTGGAGCCCGGACCGGAAGCGAGCGTGATGCGCTTCTTCTCTTTCGCGAGCCCCTGCACGGCGAGGGCAACGCCGGAATTCGTCAGGTCGGCGATGGCGAGAACGCTGTCTTGATCGAACCACTTTCTCGCGATCTGTGTACCGATGTCGGCCTTGTTCTGATGGTCGGCGGATACGATTTCGATATCGCGTCCTAAGGCTTTCCCGCCGAAGTCCTCAACCGCCATCTTCGCGGCCGTCACCGAACCCAGCCCGCCGAACTCCGCGTACAGTCCGGACTGGTCGTTGAGCACTCCGATCCGGATGGGGCCGTTCTGCGCGGTTGCCGGGCAGATCGATTCCGCGGCGATGATCGCGGCGAGAGCGACCATCGTTTTCAAGCCGACCAAACGTTTCATTCCCTGCTTCCTCTCCTGTTAGCGGCTCTAGCGGCCGACTTCCGAATAAACAGATCTAGGCGTCGGCGAACCTGGCGGGTCGCCTCTCGGACCAAGCGTCGAGTCCTTCCTTCGCGTCGGGCGAATCCAGACTTTCGAAAAACCTCGCATCGATGGTGGCCGGGTCATCGGAGCCTCGGGCTATCGCGTTGAGAGAGGCCTTCAGTCCGCGCACAGATTTGGGTGAACGCTGGGCCAGGGCGTCGGCTATCGCCGTGATCCGGATTTCGAGTTGCTCGGGCGCAGCTATCTCGCTTAGAAATCCGATGCGCAGCATGGTCGCGGTGTCGACCTGCTCGCCGGTGAGGAACAGGCGCTTCGCTTCCGTCAATCCGAGCCGCTCGACGTATCTGCGAAGTCCGCTGTAATAATATTCGATGCCGAGCCGCGCCGGCGACATCTGAAGGCGACAACCATCGACGCCGATGCGGAAATCGCACGACAGAGCGATGTCGGTCGCTCCCCCGTAGATGTTGCCGTTGATTCCGCACACGGTCGGGATCGGCAGCGTTTCAATCAGGTCGCAAAGCCTTGCGAACGCCGCGGTGCTCTGCCGCGCCTTGGGCCCGGAGAGCGTTTCCAGATCGAAGCCCGAGCTGAAGCTCGGCCCTCTCGCCGTGATGACCAGTACGCGTGCCGCGCCACCCTTCGCTAACTCTTCCAGCATCGCCGACATCGCCTCGATGTCAGCCGGCTCGAACCGATTGTGCCTATCGGGCCGGTTCAGAGCGATACGGGCGACCGCGCCCCCAATCTCGAGCGACGGACATCTCCCAGCCATCGGGCGAGCCTGTTCCATAAGTGCTTTATTTCATATAAAAAAAATATTTGTCAATGTAAAAAAAATATGTGAGGGTCGGTGATCGGTTCGCGACGCCGTCGGGGGTAGCGTCTAGAAGGTGATGATTGGGATGGATTGCGCCTTGCTGAACCGAAAGACGTACCGAACGGAAGAGATCGCGAAATGGATTCGCGACGAGATCGAGGCGGGCTCGTTCCCGCCAGGCGCGCGTTTGGAAGAACGACCGCTTTCCGAGCGCTTTGGCGTCTCGAAAACCCCGGTTCGGGAAGCCCTCATCCAACTCGCGACAATCGGGATGGTCGAACTCCGCCAGCGCCGGGGCGCGATGGTGACGGTACTCAGCGTCGACCAGGTCATCTCGATGTTCGAAGTCATGACCGAACTCGAAACGATGGCAGCCAAGCTCGCGGCGAACCGCATGTCGGCGTCGGACCGGAGCGAACTGTCCAGGATCCATAGCCGCAGCGAGGCCTGCATCCCCGCCGAGGATTTCGAGGCGTACGACGCCATCAACAAGGAATTCCACGAAGTGATTTACCGAGGTTCGTGCAACGACTACCTCGAAACGAGCATCAAGGACGTGCGCAGCCGCCTTCGCGTATATCGCCGGTATCCGTTCACGAAGGCCGGACGGATACGCCAATCGTTCTCCGATCACGCGCAGATCGTTCAGGCGATCTCGAGGGGCGACGGTGATGCGGCAGCCGCCGCCATGCGCGATCACATCAGCATCGGCGGGCGTGTTTTCGCCGATCTGGTCGCCGATATGCGGCGGCGGGCCTGAGAGTCTTTCGCGACCGATCCGTCCGAGATGGAAGTTCGAACGAGAAAAAAGGAGGACGTCATGAACACCGTCGTCAACGATCAAAAGGTACGGCGCCAACTCATGTTGATCGGCGGCGAATGGGTGCCCGCCGCATCCGGCGAAACCATCGCCGTGGAGAATCCGGGACGCCGCCAGATCATCGCGACGGTGCCGCGCGGCGGCGCCGAGGATGTCGACCTCGCGGTCAAGAAGGCCCACGCGGCGTTCGCATCCTGGAAACGGACGCCCCCTCGCGAACGCGGTCGCCTGCTGCAGACCATCGCCAAAAAGATCGAAGCCGAGCATGAGAACCTCGCGCGACAGGTCGCCGAGGAGACTGGAAACGCGCTGAGGACGCAGGCGCGCCCCGAAATCAAGATCGCTGCCGATATCTTCCGGTACTTTGGGGGGTTGGCATCCGAACTCAAGGGAGAAACTCTTCCTCTGGGCCATGATCTCCTCAGCTTCACGCAGCGCGAGCCCCTTGGCGTCGTGGCCGCCGTGATCCCCTGGAACGCGCCATTCCTGCTCGCATCGCTGAAGATCGCCCCCGCTCTGTGCGCCGGCAACACGGTGGTGATGAAGACAGCAGAGGACGCTCCCCTCGCGGTTTTTGAGCTCGCCAAGATCTGTTCCGACGTCCTTCCTTCCGGCACGCTGAGCATGCTTTCCGGCACCGGCCAGGAATGCGGCGCGCCGCTCCTCAATCATCCGCTCGTCGCCAAGCTCTCGTTCACAGGCTCGACGGCCGTCGGCAAGCTGGTCATGGAAGCCGCGGCGAAGCGCGTGCTGCCGGTCTCGCTCGAACTGGGGGGCAAGAGTCCGTCCATCGTCTACCCCGATGCGACAGACGACTGGGTCATAGAAGGGCTCGTCGCCGCGATGCGCTTCACCCGTCAAAGTCAATCCTGCACGGCCGGGTCCCGCCTGTTTCTTCACCGCAAGATCTACGACAACGTTCTCGAACGTCTTGTCGAGGCGACTTCGAAGCTGCGCGTCGGCGATCCGCTGGCCGAGGAGAGCGACGTCGGTGCGATCATCAACGAGCGCCAGTACAACAAGGTCTGCGGCTACATCGAAGACGGCATGAAGCAGAGCGGCTCGAAACTCCTCTGCGGTGGTCATCCCCGCGATGACAAGTCGCTCGGCGACGGCTATTACTTGCGTCCGACGATTTTCGCGCAAGGTACGAACGAATGGCGACTGGCCCGAGAGGAGATCTTCGGGCCCGTGCTGGTCGCAATCCCTTGGGAAGACGAGGACGACGTAATCCGGATGGCCAACGATTCCCATTACGGTCTTGCCGCCTACGTCTGGACGCATGATATCGGCAAGGCGTTGCGTGCCGCGCGGGACATCGAGTCCGGATGGGTACAGGTCAATCAGGGCGGCGGTCAAATGCCCGGCCATTCCTACGGCGGGTACAAGCAGAGCGGGCTCGGCCGCGAATTCTCCCTCGCCGCGATGCTCGACAGCTTCACGCAGACGAAGAACATCACGGTCAATCTCGTCCGCTAGACGGGTGATGCAAAGAACCGCTCCCGCACCGACGGTGCGAGAGCGGAGTCAGAGGGACGAGCCCTCTACGAGGGCCGCCGTCACCGACCCGAACGTCGATCGCCTCGTCGCGGGAACGAGTTTCGCTCGGCGGCCCTGTCGGTCCGACCTCGTAAAAACTGGATCACGGTAATGGAGCCGGCGCATACGAGAGCAGCAATTGCGCGAGCAACCGCGGATTGGTGATGTTGGGACTGTGACTGGCGTCGATCCCATGGAACGCCCATTCAGGATCCTGAGAAAACCGGTCGGCGAACTGGCGAAAGAAATCCTTATTCGCTTTTCGGGTACAGTGAATGTAGGAGCGCGGAGAAGCAGGTTTCGTGTGCGACAGTCGCAGTCCTTGTGAAAACGTCCGCACGGGCTGATGCCGGCGCAAGGGCGTCGTCCAGGCGATGTCCTCTGCGGATGTATCCGGCGCCAGCGCCACTGGCGGGATCAGCCATCCTTCGACGGGAGCGGCAAAGCTGGATTCGCCCCCGGCCAAATCGTATAGAGATTCTCCGTCCTCCGGTACGAAGGCGTCGACGTAGATCATCTGTCTGACTCGCTCGCGGATGCGATCGGCGAGCGCCGTGGTGACCATTCCGCCGTAGCTGTGACCTACCAGGATGATGTCGGTCAAATCCTCGTACTCGATCACGTTCCTGACATCCTGAATGTGAGTTTCGAGATCCACCAGCGGGTTGGTGAGATGGGCGCGCTCGCCCAGGCCGGTATAAGTCGGAACGAGAACCTCGTGATCTTCGGTGCGAAGAATGTCGCGGATCCTCTTCCACGCCCAGTTGCCGGCCCAAGCTCCGTGACAAATCAGGTAGGTCGCCATCAAGAACTCCCGCGCGTGAACACCTTCACGACCTCGACGATAATCGCAGGCTTTCATTCTTCCTGTTTTCGTGCGGAGGCCACCAAAAAAAGTGAAAAATGGTTTTCCACTTGTGGCGGATTCCCATCGGACGAGCGTGGGCAAAGATGAATGGCGGCGATGGGCATTTGAGCGAGACCTTCGTCTGAACACCGCTTGCACACCGACTGAGCTGCATTATTCGCTGAAGGACGTATTCCTAGTCGGCCACTTCGACGACTATCTTTCCCCTCGCGCGACGCGCACTCATCGTTTGGAACGCCTCCTGGAAGTTCGCGAAGGAAAACGTGTGCGTCGGCGGCGGCTCGAGCGACTTCCTTTCTAAGGCGACGCAAACATCCTGCATTAGCCGGTCATAGACGTCCGGCTCAAATTTTCGAATTTGAGCGCTGTCGACGCCAGTGAGCGAGGCTCCTTTTAGGAGGGCGATGTTGAACGGAAGGGCGGGGATTTTGCCGGCAGCGAATCCGACGACAAGATGCTGCCCCTTCCAGGCCAGCGTGCGAAAGGCAACGGGCGAAATTTCACCGCCGACCGCATCGAAAACGACGTTCACCGCGCGCCCCTGGGTGAGCGACTTCAACGTCTCCCGCCAATTCTCCAGTGTATAGTCGATTGCGGCGTCCGCTCCTTGCGAACATGCGAACGATCGCTTTTCCTCCGACGAAGCGGCGGCGATCACATGCGCACCCAAACTCTTCCCGACCTTGATCGCCGCGGTCCCTGTTCCGCCTGCCGCTCCGAGCACGAGGAGGATCTCTCCCCCGCGCAGCGCCGCCCGCTCTCGCAGGCCATATGTCGCCGTGAGATAGTTCACAGGAATCGCGGCGGACTGAACGAAGGAGAGGTTCTCAGGAATTCTGAATAGCTCGTTCTCCGGCACCACGATCTCTTCGGCCAACGCTCCCCTTGAAGCCAGGCCGAAGACCCGATCGGCCACCGCTACCCGAGAAACAGCTTCGCCGATCTCGTCTACCACACCGGCAAATTCCATCCCAGGAACGAAGGGAAGCGGATCTCTGGTCTGATAGAGTCCCTGCACCTTAAGACCATCGACGAAGCCGATGCCGGCGGCCTTGATCCGAACGCGAACCCGTCCTCGGGGCAAATCTGAGGTCGGGACGTCCTGGATACGGAGCGACTGAACCGGCGAGAATTGTTCGACAAGAACCGCCTTCATTTGTTCCTCCTCCGAACGGGATGGCCCAGAGCTGGTGCCGCCACCGACCGCGCGAATACGGCTGCGTCCTTCTGCTTATTTAAGTGCTTCCCTCATTCACAAGGATCAGGGAAGTAGAATCAGTGAACCCGAAGTCTTCCTGGCCTCAAGATCCCGATGCGCCTGGGGGGCGTCAGGCAGCAAGTACTCCGTAACCCCGGCGGCCTTTATCGTTCCGCTTTCGATGGCCTCGAACACCGCGGCCGCGCCTTTTTCCAAATCCGGGCGTTTCGCCGTGTAATGCGCGATGGAGGGCCTCGTCACGAAAAGTGAGCCTTTCGTGCCAAGCACACCCAGATCGAACGGCGGCACCGGCCCCGAGGAGGTGCCAAAGCTGACCAAAGTGCCGGTCATCCGCAAGCAATCCAGCGAACCTCCAAACGTCTGCGCTCCGACCGAGTCGTAGACGACCGCGACGCCCTCGCCCTTCGTGATCTCCTTCACTTGCTCGACGAAGCTCTGCTTCGTGTAGACGATCGGATGATCGCAGCCGTTGGCGCGCACGAGCTTTGCTTTCTCTTCGCTTCCGACCGTGCCGATGACAGTTGCTCCCATTGCCTTCAGCCACTGGCACGCAATCAGGCCGATGCCGCCGGCAGCAGCGTGCCACAGGACGAAGTCCCCGGCCTTCACCTGGTGACAGCGCCGGATGAGATATTCGACGGTCAAACCTTTGAAGGTAAGGCTCGCGGCCGCCTTGCTGGACACGTCCGCCGGAAGCTTCACAACCCGCGCGGCAGGTGCGTTTCTGATGGTGGCATACGCGCCGGGAGTGCCACCAGCATAGGCAACGCGGTCGCCTACGGCGAAGCCAGAGACTCCGCCGCCTACCGCTTCGATCGTGCCGGCTCCCTCGACGCCGATGCCACTGGGTAGCGGAAGGGGATATATCCCGGAACGATGATAGACGTCGATATAGTTGACGCCGATCGCTTCGTGGCGGATCTGCACCTGTCCTTCCGCAGGCGGAGGAACCTGGTCCGAGACCCATTCGAGTACGTCGGGACCCCCGGTACGAGAAAACTTGAAGGCTTGCGCGGTGGTGGTCATTTCAAAAATGCTCCAGAAAACTGCCGAAGACGTTTTTCTGCTCTTTTGCCTGAGCGACCAGCGGCAATCACGCAAAAGCGTTTTTCAAAATTGAAAAGCGCGCACGGGCATTCGGTCATGAAGCGGCGCCAGAGAGCCCTTAGCCGAGGTCCATGAAATCGGCCGAGGATTGCTGAAGCGCCTCCGCGACATGGTCGGCAAGCACCCTCACGCGAGCAAACGAACTAGAGCCCGGCGCCTGCAACATCCATATGTCGGAGGAGAACGGAGCCTCCTCCTTGAGGACCCGGACCAACCCGAATTTCTTGGCGACGAACGCCGGCAAAACAGCGAGACCGAGATTGGCTTCGGCCGCCGCCAACTGTGCGCTCATCGTGTGGGCGCGGAAGACCACGTTGGTTTCAGGCAAGGCGTCCAGCAGCCAACGAGAGAATGGCAAGAATCCGAGTTCGGCTTCCCAGCCGATCATGCGGTGATTCAGCAAATCTGACGGGACCGCGGGCGAGCCGTGCGCAGCCAGGTACGCCGGCGAACCATACAGCGCGAGCGCGATCCGGCCTACCCGGCGGACCAGGTAGTCTCCTTGCGTTGGATGCACAAGACGGACGAGAACGTCGGCTTCACGCCTGCTCAAGCGCATTGGGCGCACGTCGGCGATGACCTCCAGCCGGATCGAGGGGTGGCGCTCGCTGAAATCGGCGAGAGAAGGAATGATGAAGTGTTGGCCTAGCAATTCCGGAATCGCCAAGCGGACGATCCCGGCGAGGCTCTCGGCCGGGAAGGCCGCCCCCCGTTCCAACCACAGAAGGTGAGCCTCCGCCTGCTCAGCGGGTTCGAACAACGCTTCGCCTGCGGTCGTCAAGCTGTATCCGTCGTGGCGCTTAGTAAAGAGACCTCTTCCGATGGTATGTTCGAGAGCCGCAATGCGGCGTGCGATCGTCGCCTGGCTCACTCTCAGCTCCCGGGACGCTTCCGTTAGACTGTGAAGCCGGGCCACGGCCAAGAAGTAACGCAGATCGTTCCAATCCAAGCACAACTCCATTTCCCGAAGCGGGCTGCGGCGCGGGCGATTTCCGTGTTGGCCGCCGCCGCGCAGCAGAAGGCGTTCTTCGGTTTGCATCGTAGGGACGATCGCTGAAACAATTCAAGCTGATTTCGGGCGAGACGCCGTGCAATGGGATGCGTCGGCTCGCGACGTGCATCGGACAAATGACTGGTTGTGGCAACCGTGAACTCACGAGAGAAATTCCAACTGCTCGAGCCGCTTGAGGGTCGAACCTCCGTTCGCCTCTGCGCATTGAAAACCGCAACCAGCATCTGCCGTCGAGGCAAATGCAGTGATCTGCGGCTTGAGGAAGCGATAGCGCCTGCCGCATGCGTGGTTGGAACTGCAAATCCGCCTTACACACTAGTAGCCAGAGGCGCCTGCGCGCCTGACGTACTGTTCTGTCCTTGCAATATTGGCGATCAGCGCCATCGCGCTTGCGTTTCGGCCAGCCTCGAAAACGCCGCATCTGGTCGTTCGGGAAAAGCCAGTCGCGGATGTAGCGTTAGGTCGGCGTCTATCGAATTCCCTTCGGCTTGCGCCAAACCACGGACCTTTTTTGCTCGCAATCAGCCTTTCGGCAGGTCCAATTCCTCAATGGCCCGGACTCAGATCTTGGCGGGATCCTTGAGGCCGGTCTGAGCGATCTCAAGGATCTTCCTGGCCACCAATTCAGTGTTTCGATCCTGTACGCCAATCGTACGGAGAGCCTGCTCGTAAACGCTGGAAAGACGCGTGATCTCTTCAGGGCCAAGAGGTGAGTTTTTAAGTATTCGGTAGATGGCCAATTGTTCGTCCCCCCTACTGGAGCCAGCGTAGCATCCGTCCGCTGAGGGAGCATTGTGATTTAGGAGCTAATTTTAGTTTCCGAAAACCTCGGAGGTGTCGGTGGAGATCCGCGATGCCAATGCATATGGGCTGTCTGAAAGCTTAGCGCCGCTCAGGCGCCCTCAAAGAGCGCCGACGAACAGTTCGAAGGAGGGATTAGAGATTTCCCGTCACCGGTGGTAGCCGGAGGTTCGGCGGAAGCCGCTCGGGAGGAGATCAGGAAGCCTTCGCCCTGGCCCGCTCGCGAGCGGCTCGGCGGCGCTGACGGCGTTGATCCCCAGTGAGCCGGGTTGAGACAGGAAGACGCGCCGCTTGCGCCGTAATGGACGGCTCAGCTCCTACTCCGTCTCTTTCCGGCTCCGTTTTAGAAGGACGAGCTTCCATGAGTTCGAGCACCGCGCGCCCCTTCTCAGTAATACGCCAGCCGCCGTTCAGGCGCTCGACCAGCGCTTGCGAGAAGATATCGAGATCCGCCACCCGCGCGGCAAGCCGCTTGGTCCGCTCAGCCCAATCCCGTCCGCTCGTTGCGAGGATGGCCATGTCGCGCTTGAGGTCCGCCATAACGGCAAAACCGTCCGGATAGCTCACCAGGATCTTAAGCACCGTAACCTGGAAGTTCACGCCCCACGTCTCCCCGCTATCGCCACATGGTCGGCGCGTCGTAGAGAGCCTCGCGGCCGATCTGCTTGAGCCGGTCCGGCGAAGTGTCACCCTTGTTGACGGCTTCCAGGATCCTGGATGCCACGTGGACGCGTGTGCCGGATTCGGAGCGCGAAACGTCTTCGCAGACCTCGTCGAGGACGGCGCGCAACAGCGCGGTCGTTGCCGGATCGAACATGGGAGCCCCCCAAAGGAAAGGCAATCGTATCGCAACCGCAGAGGCGCCGAATTCAACATTGTTAAAGCGGCGTAAAATACGGCCTACTCTACATTCGGACCGTCTCTTCGCAACTGGAATTTGCCGCGCCGCAACGCTCAGCCGCCGATCACCGATCGCGCCGAGGGATACGAGGAGGTCTCGCAGCGTGCAAAGACCGCCAGCTCAGTTTCGACTGGGATCACCGGGTCAGGCTGCGTTCAGATCCGGGGGCCCGGAGCGCTGAATCGGCCGGCGGCGTAGTCGACCGGTCTCGTCGGCGTGACACCTCGGGCACCTGAACCGGATTTCCGGCTGCGGAGAGGACGTCCGCTGCAGGCTCGCGGCCATCGGCCAGGCGCCGCAGCGTAGGCATTTCTCCAAAAGAGTGTCGGTCTCGATCATGCAAGCGTCCTCCACACCCCCTCTGGCCAACCAGCTCAATTCCCTGCCGTTCCAGGCTCGGCAATAGCCCTTCCCCGGAACTGCTAGCCGCTTGGGACCGTTGAGACTCGGAAAGAATTTTGGGAAGACATCGTGCCCAAGATCGGTACGCAAGAGATCGCAAAGTTGCTGCGGGGGTACGCGCAGCGGAGCGCACTCCGCGGCGGCAATCCGTACCGCGCGAAAGCCTATTCGCGCGCCGCGGACAGCCTGACGGCGCTGGCCGTCCCGATCGAGCGTCTGATTGAAGAGGACAGGTTGACGGAGATACCTGGCGTGGGTGGTGCCATCGCAGACATCATCCTCAAGCTTCACCGCACAGGCACTCATCCCAGCTTGGAGAAGCTCCGGGAGGAGGTCCCCGCCGGTGTGCTGGAACTCCTGAGCCTACCCGGGCTCCGGCCCGAGAAGGTGCTGCGGCTCTACAAGGACCTAGGCGTCACGTCCCTCGCCGAACTGGAGGAGGCAGCGAAGGAGGACCGGATCAAGAAGGCCAAGGGGCTTGGGTCAGCGCTGCAGACCAAGATCCTGCAAAATCTCGCGATCGCGAAAAGCGGCGAAGGTCGGCGCGGGATCGTGCACTGCCACACCGACGCCTCGGACGGGACCGAGACCCTTGAGACCATGGCGAAGGCGACGCGAAAGCGCGGCTTCGAATATTTTGGTGTTGCCGACCATTCCAAGTCCGCGCACTACGCCGGAGGCCTGTCGCTCGAAGAGATCAAGGAGCAGCACCAGGAAGCCGACCGGCTCAACAAGAAATTTGGCAAGGACTTCCGGATCCTGAAAGGGATCGAATCGGACATCCTGGCAGACGGAGCGCTCGACTATCCTGACGACGTGCTTGAAAGCTTCGACTTTGTGGTTGCCAGTATCCATGGACGATTCAAGCTGGACAGAAAGGCGCAGACCGAACGGCTGCTCCGCGCCGTTGCCAACCCCTACACCACCATCATCGGCCATATGACTGGCCGCCAGCTCCAGCGCCGGCCGGGGTACGAGATCGACGTCGAAAAGGTCCTTCGCTCCTGCGCCAAGCACGACGTCGCGGTCGAGATCAACGCCCATCCGTGGCGGCTCGATCTGGACTGGCGCTGGCATCAGGCGGCGCTCGAATACGGCTGCATGCTGAGCATCAATCCGGACGCACACTCGATTGCTGAGCTCGATCATATGCATTGGGGTGTCGAGATGGCGCGAAAAGGTGGCGTGCCGCCCGACCGGGTGCTGAATGCCATGCCGCTGTCGGACATCACGCGATACCTTCGCCAGCGGCGGCGCTCCTTTGCACGTGCAGCCTGACGGACGATGACGGGCCTCGTCCTCGAAGGCATCGTTCTGGCCGTGTCGGCAGATCACAGGCATCGTTTTCAGCAAGATGCCGCAACGCGAGATCCTGTTGGTGGAAGGCCATGGCGTCGAAGGCGATGCGCACGCTGGGCCTTTCGTTCGGCACCGATACCTCGTCCGAAGGCAGCCTCGCCCGCCTAATCTGCGCCAAGTACACCTGATCCCGTCCGAGCTGTTCGGCACACTCCGGAGATGCGGCTACGAAATCGGCGCGGGAGAACTCGGCGAGAACATCGACGGACGGCCTCGACCTTGAGGAGATGCCGCGGGGGACGCGGATCCTGCTCGGACCGACCGCCGCCGTGGAACTGACGGGCTTCGGGCTGCCTGCGTGCTGGTTGATCGCTTCCGGTCCAGCCTGAAACAGCACCTGCTCCCGTTTGAGAAAACAGGCCCAGCGTTTAGATGCGGCGTGATGGGCGTTGTTCGAACCGGCGGACGCGTAGCTGCGGGCGATGTTGCGCGAGTGGTCCTGCCGAGCCCTCCCTTACGGGCTCTCCCGCCCATATAGCTCCTCGGCTTAAAACCGGGCCGGCCGAGACGAACCTCGATCGCATTCACCGGTGGCGGAGCATTTCCAGGAGGGAACGAATCGGCCGGGATGCGTTGAATCCGCATGTGTGCTGTAGCGTTGCGTCAGTCTCGTTCGGGAGTATCGCGCGTCCGCGGGGCGCAAAAGACTGCTATTCCAGGTTACATCGAGCCTTGTGATCCCACGTTGCGCGAGACGCCGCCGCGTGGCGAGGGTTGGGTCTATGAGATTAAGGCCGACGGCTACCGCGCGCAGCTGCACCTGGACGATGGTGACGTCAAAGTGTATTCGCGCACGGGTTACGACTGGACCGAGCAGTTCTCGTCAATCGCTGCGGCGGCGCATCGGTTGAAAGCAGACAGCGCGATCATCGACGGCGAAGCCGTGGTGTACGGCAGCGCCGGATTACCTGACTTTCAGCAGCTCCGGCGCGAGCTCGGGCCAAAGCGCAGTGAGCGTGTGCGCTACCACGCATTCGACCTGCTCTACTTAGATGGCTACGATTTGCGTGCGGTCGCGTATGAGGGTCGGAAGCGTTTACTCCAACGCCTCCTCAAGCATGCGCCCGACACCTTCATCTATGTCGAAAGCTTGGAAGCCGATGGCGACCGAATCTTCCACAATGGGTGCGAGCTGGGCCTGGAAGGGCTCATCGCCAAGCGGCTCGGAGAACCCTATCGCTCGGGCAGGCAGGAGACCTGGATCAAGCTCAAGTGCAAGAAGAGCGAGACCCTTCCAATCGTGGCGTTCGTGGAGAAGCTCGGGGCCCACCCTCGCAAGATCGCTTCGCTCTATGTGGGCCGTCGTGAAAACGGCAAGCTGGTCTATGCCGGCAAGGTCCGCACCGGCTATACGGAGACGACCGCGCGTGAGTTGCGCGAGCGGCTGGATCCATTGATCCGGCGGACGTCGCCGCTGGACGTCAGGATCAAGAAGCCAAAGGCCACCTGGGTCGAACCGAAGGTTGACGCTGAAGTCGAGTTTGGCGCGCTGACGGACGATGGCCTGTTGCGTGAGGCCGTGTTCAAGGGGCTCCGTGAGGACCTCGCCGTGAGAAAGGTCAAGGCCCCCCGGCTGGTACCCTCCCCCGTCGGACGGCCGAAGCTCGGGGTCCCCAGGGAAAACATCCTGCAACTGCTGCCCGACGCCGTCGTCCCCTCGAAGGAACAGCTCGCGGAGTACTGGAAGCGCGTTTGGAGGAAGGCGCTGCCGCACCTGGGCAATCGTCCGCTCAAGCTCGTCCGGCACGTACACGGCACCACCTTCTACCACAAGGGTCCGCTTCCGAAGGAGATTCCGGAAGCGGTGCACCAGCTCCGAATCCAAAAGCGGGAAGGCGGCCAAGGCACGCGCCTATGGGTCGACAGTCTTCATGGCTTCCTCGGCCTGGTCGAGATTGGGGCGATCGAACTGCACCCGTGGAATTCGACAGTGGAGGATTTCGAGCACGCCGATCGTATCGTGATCGATCTCGATCCCGGAGATGGCATCGAATGGGAGACAGTCGCCGACACCGCTCTTGAACTCCGCGCGGCAATGAAACGTCAGGGGTTCGACACTTGGCCGAAGTTGACCGGAGGCAAGGGCATCCATTTGATCGCGTCGCTGGATGGACCTATACTGCACGATCAGGCGCATCATATCGCACGACGCCTGGTGGCCGACTTCGCGGCGCGCAACCCCGCCCGCTACATCCTCTCAGCGCAGGCTAGGCGCAGCGGCCGGATCTTCCTCGATTACTTGCGGAACGGGCGTGGGACCACTGCGGTGGGCACCTACTCGCCGCGGGCGCGGGAGGGATTTCCGATTGCCGCGCCTGTCACCTGGACTCGCATCGAGAGCGGTATCAGGCCGGATGCATTCACGATGGATAATCCATTCCGCGCGACGCGGAGGTAAGCAGCCATGACCGACGCATTTGACGAATTCTGGCGGTGGCGAGAAAAGCCCCCCGGCAGCAGGCTCGCAATATCGAACGAGATACACGGCGCCGTGATGTCTTTGCCGGAAGCAGAGCGCTCAAGCCGCAAAGCAGTCAACGCCGCAGTTGAGAACTGGGCCGAGCTACGGCGAAATGGGCAAATCGTCTGGGTCTACCTGAACGATTTCGACAACGGAGATCAGCGTAAACCCGGCGATCCCGATTGGGTCAAGCTCTTCGGCTCGGATGACGCTGCCGACAGGTGGTTGCAGCAACACGATCCGGAAGGCGTCGCCTGGGCATATGAGGTCGAAGGCGGACCGCGACGAGCCTCACTTTGGCTCTATCTCTCCGATGAACACTCCAGGGCGATCGGAGACCCCGCGTGGGCGAAGCTGTTCGCCTCCAGGCAAGTCGCAGAACGATGGCTGGAGCAGAACGCTCCCGATGGCAAGATTTGGGACTATCCACTCGAGGAGTAAGAAGGGTGAGCACGTTCGTTGACAGCTCAGTGTGGTTTGCCGCCGCGTGCAAGCGCGACCGCAACAATGAACTCGCAAAGTCCATACTACTCAGCATCGATCGGTGCACGCTCACTAACCACGTCTTGGCTCAGACGTGGCAAATGCTCAACGCGCAGTTCGGCACCGGCGTCGCGGATACCTTTTGGGAGCGCTTGCGGGAGATTGACGCGGTCGTTGAACCCGTCACGGCGACCGACCTGGAAACGGCCAGGCAAATGTCGGAAGCGTATCCCCATGAGGAGCTTTCGCTCGTGGACCGAACAAGCTTCGCGGTGATGCAACGATGTGGCATCACGCGAGCGGCGACGTTCAGTTCGTCCTTTGAGATATTCAGGTATGGTCCTCGCAAGAAGGCCTTTCAAATCGTTCGCACAGGCCACAGCGCCACCTTTCTTGCCATGAAGGACGCCATCCTCCGGCGGAAGACGCTTCGGCTAAATTATAACGGAAGAGACCTAACGGCCTGCCCGTACATATTAGGCCACGCCTTGCAAGAGGAACGCGCGTTCGTCTTGGCTGTCGATGGGATTGGCAGGCCAACTCGGGCAGAACGTGGAAAATGGATGTGCCTGCGTTTGGCGAGCGTCGACGATATCAAGGTTTTGGATCAGCCCTGGACCGAACAGCCCTACCCCGGTCGCATTCAGCGCTGCGTGGACAGTGTACACCTGGATGCAGCTCGACTCGGCACCGCGAAGAGCACCGCTGTCGCGACGAGAGTATCGTCTAAGAAAACCCATCGCTTCTAGGGCGTTGCCCTCCGAAGGCAAAGGTCACACGTTCAAATGGTGTCGGGTGGCCACCGCATAGAAAGCGCGAACGCCAGCAGCCGCCGATTCTAGCCCTTGGGTTTGACTGCCTGCGAATGGTGCTCATGGACGAAAACCCATTCGCCCTGGCGCTTCTCGAAACAAATGTGAGCCGGACCGTAATTAGCGGCGCGTCGCTCCATTTTTCGGAATGATCTTCTGGAAATCCGTGGATGAGGACGAGCGCAGGCCCGCTCCCGCCTATCACGTAGGAGATCGTTGCGCCATTGACGCGCGCCTCCTCGCGCCGAAAGCCTTCTGGCGGAGGTGATGCTTTGCAGTCAACGACCGTCGGGGATGTTTGAGAGGCGGCCGTCGAGAGTTGCAGCGGAAATGCGATGAGTGTTGCTGCGAATATGGTTCGAATTGCAGATAAGAATTTCACCAGCGCCTCCGCACTGCGAAGTTGCATTGGCCAGATCCCAATTAATCTGTGCGCTGGCCGATGATGCCGTTTGGCCGAACGCCTCATCATCGAGCTTCGGCCAATCCTCATCGACGCCGCGGCCGTGCGGGGTCAGGTCGAGGATATTCCAGATGAGGTCCAAGGGTCCGTTGTGACGAGGGTGCTGGCCGCGATCGGCGGGAGCGTAGAACATCTCTGAGCCCAAACGTGTCGCACGGTAGCGCCCGCCTTCTGGAAGACGTTGATCATGGGATTCTCAAGGCCCTCGGCGAGGGCGAAATAGTCGGCATTGGACGTGTTCCCAGCCGATGAAAGCATCGGGAAGAAGCGCCAGCCGCGTTTTTTCTTGGGGACACGCCATCGGCGCCAAAAACCGCCGATTTCCAATACAGAGCGTCAAGTTGCATCCGCAGGCCGCGATCATGTTAACTTCAATTTGCGTCCAAGAAGTTGACGACAGCCCGATAAAGGTCACCGCGGCTTTCCTCAAGATGCATCAGGTGCGTGGCCTTCGCAATCTTGATGTCGGTCTTCTGCGGTACAGAGGTTAGCGCCGCAAGCAACCACGCCGCGTCGGCATCTTTGCAGCGACTGTCCCATTCGCCGCGTACAATTGCGATCGAAGATTTGATCAACGCCGGATCATAGGCGAGCGATCCGGACCATGCAGCCATGATATCGGCCATCGGGCCATTTGGCGTTCTCACAGATTGCGGTGTGCGGGTGCTGCTGGACGGGTCCGACTTCAGATAGAGTACCGTCCAGTCCGCAAAGTAGCGATCGAGCAACACAGGTGGCTGACCTGCCGGCACATCCTCGACAAAGCGCTTATGCTGTTCTTCGACGGTCAGAAAACGCCATGGCCCCAGTGGCGGTCCTCCCTTAACGATTTCGCGTCGAACGAGCGGTCCAAAGAAGACGATGCGGTCGACTAGTTCTGGATGTTTCGTGGCGAACAGACCCGCCGCCATCGTGCCCCACGAATGAGCGATGATTGAGACGCGGGCCGCGCCGGTCTCGGCGACAATCGCGCGAACGGCACGTTCAATTTGAACCGCGGCCTCGGGTGCGCGGCCGAGCGGCTCGCCAGCCGGCGGTGCCGACTGCGCCATCTGGGGGTAGAATTCGGAGCCGCCAAACCCGGCGAAATCCAATGCCCAGACCGAACGGCCGGATCTGTTCAAAGCATCAGCCCAGGACACGCCGTCAAATCTGAACATCATGGAATTGGCCGAAGGAAACGTAGCGCCGTGGATGTACAGAACGGGGCTTTGGCGATCCGCACCGTCTGACGTTTGCTTGCGCAGCAAAAGCGCCGGCCGCCAGGGCTCCGTTGCCGAAGCCGCGGTTCCCGGCAAGATGACCGTCTGATTTTTTGCAAGCGCCATATCCTGTCCTCCGGTGATCAGCAGTACGAACGAGATCCCCAATCGTCGTCGCGTGGTGACCTCTCAAAAACTGTCGAGAGGCTGTTAGCCCAGTCGAGGACCTCGATGCTTCGATGGGAACCGAAGCATTCCGGAGTGCGCCTAAATCGAAGGCAGCGCCGCGAGGCGCAGTGCAAAGTCGTAGAGTGTCGCAGCTTTGCAGATTGAAGCGCGTGCCGCGCTGCGGCATCATAGCGCCACGGCGAAGCAGTAGTGCCCATCTTCATCGGCCGTGGCGCGCCATTGCCACCGAATCCACAACCTCCTGCGATCCGCTACGCCGGGCGCCTCCGGCAACGATTCATGGTCGCGCGAAGGGCGGTGCTTGGCGCGGAAAACGTTTGAATCGCTTGGAGTGGTGCGGTAGGGCTGCGCCTGTTTCAGTCATTGCCCTTCCGCAACACCGGTCAACGGCGGCAAATCAAGCGTGTCCCTTTCCGTCACTCCCGATGTGTTGGCCATCGGGCACTTTGTGCGGGATGTCCCAGCCAAAATAGACCTCTGTCGCTACCAGACGGCCGTCCCGGACCGTGTGCACCTCGCAGTTTCTGAAGGTCTTTCCGGCCAAATTGCGCCCCTCATAAACTATGAAGGCGCGATCGCCGTCCTCCGCTTGATGGATGAGCTCGAAGCCTGCCATCGTCTCGCTGTTCGGCCAGCAGATCTCGATATAACTCTTGCGGTCGAGCGCATTGTCGATCGGACTCGTGAAGTGATAGGCATCGGCAATCAGCGCTTCGATCGCCGCACGGTCCTTTTCTACATAAGCCTGGAGGCAGGTGCGAGCGACGGCGAGCGGACTGGCGTTCATGACGGACCTCATTGTCAAAAGATCAATGCTCACCTATTCCTTCGAGCACTCATCTATGGTTGCGTGTTGGGTAACCGCGCTCAAAGAACGACGCCGCTCCTGCGTTCGTTCCATTAGAACAAGCAAGCGCAGTTTCAGTATTATGGCGCAGCATGGCGTGCCCTATCGTTTTTGAGCGTAGGCGAGTTAAATTCTCCGAAGGCGAAGGCCACACGTTCGAATGGTGTCGGGTGCGCCATATTTGCGGCCAAAGCACCATATCTCGGGCTTCACAGCCGCAAGGCTTTGCTGCCGATCCGTTCGAATTTGGGGGATTCCTCATGCCTGTTGCGTCGGATAAAGGGTCAGAATGTTCACATTAACATGCGGCGGCTGGGTCACGGCGTAGAGGATAGCCGCGGCAACGTCCTCGCTCTCGAGCTGCACCATGTCGCCCAACCTCTGCTCGACCGACGCACGGACTTCGTCGCGCATGTGGGAGGTAAATTCCGTCCTCACCGCACCAGGCTCGATTGAGGTCACGCGAATCCAATCCTTACCAATCTCGCGCCGCAGCGACTCCGCCATGGCACTGGCCGCATGCTTAGTGCCGGAATAGACCGTCGAGGGGTGGATGTAGCGACCCGTGCCGGACGAAACGATCACAATGTGCCCCGCGCCTTGCGCCTTCATCGCCGGCAACGCGGCGTGAATCGGATAGAGCAGTCCTAGAAAGTTGACCTCGACCATCTGGCGATATTCGGCTGTAGTCGTGTTCTGGAAGGGCGCAGCAACACCGACGCCGGCAATGTTGAGCAGGATGTCCAACCGTTCGAAATCTTGCAGAACACGCTCCACCATGGTTGTGGCCTGTGCTTCATCCCTCACATCGGCTGTGATCGGCAGTGCTTCGCCACCGCCTTGGCGAATGCGGTCTGCAAGATCGTTCAGGCGCTGAACGCGACGCGCGGCGATCGCCACGCGCGCGCCCTCTGCCGCCAACGCCAGTGCGGTCGCTTCGCCGATGCCGGAGGATGCCCCCGTTACCAAGGCTACTTTTCCTTTAAGTCTTTTCGTCTGCATATCTGCTCTCCTGCGGGGAGATTGGTGCCGACCGAGGTGTTTACCAACATATTTCTGGTAGGCGGACGAGAACTTCAAGACACGCACCGATCTGCCTCTTCAACCGCAGTTTCAGCCGGCAGGATGACTGCCCAAGCTCGCCTCACCGACGACCTGTTCGCCCGCTGGGGCCAATGATCGAGCTCAGCAAGCGGCCGCGGATCAAGATGATAGAACCGATGGCGCCCCAATGCTCCTCGCGAAGCAAGCCCGCTCTTCGGAGTGATTGGAGATGTTCGGAAACTGCAGGCCGTTTAAGGTTTTTGAAGCTCTGCGAAATCTCGGTGGCACTAAGCGCGCGCTTCCTCGAATCGGCCAGAATTTGCCGCCGAACCGGATTTGCTAGGATTGAAAAGACGTCGACGGTGGGGATAGCGGAAGCAATCATGCCTTCAGTGTCGGATTTTTTCGACATGTCAAGTTTTCGCGACGCATTTTCGCGAGCGATTAGGGGTGACCGATCAGACAATGGACAGGTTCCTGCTCAGATATGCGTGTTGGCGGCACACGAAGCCTATCCCGACAAATCATCAGGCCGTCGGCAGCCCCTTGTCAGAGATCGCTCGTTAGGTCTGTGGCCGCTTCAAGCTCGACCGACCTTGGGCCGCACCTGGAAGACCGGAGATCAGTCGGCGTGCCGCTATGGAAACAATCCACGTGCTTGCTTCGCTTTACGAACTCGGTCGACACCGATCGACATTGCCGCGGTTCGGTTGGAAACGCCGTGCCGGTTGGCGCGATCAACGACTTGTCTCCATGAGCGATCGAGCGCGCGCTCGAGCTTTTCCATGACTTCGTCTTTCGACCAAAAGTATTGTTGAAGCGATTGCACCCACTCAAAATAACTAACGATCACACCGCCGGCGTTGCAGAGGATGTCCGGTATCACGAAGATCGCGTTGTTCTGATTGCCAAGCACAAGATCGGCATCTGGTGTTGTCGGTCCGTTGGCGCCCTCGGCGAGAATTCGACAGTTCAGTGCAGCCGCCACCTCTTCGTCTATGACCCGCTCGACCGCACAGGGCGCCAGAATATCGCACGGCTTTGTTAGAAGCTCTGTGGGATCAATCTCGGCTTGATCGGCGAAGCCCTTCAGCACGCGATGTTTCATGACATGGTCGAACGCGCTCTGGGCGTCAAAGCCGTTCCGATCGTAGATGGCCACCGTGTGATCGCTCAGACCGACGATTCTGGTGCCGCGACGAGCCAGCCCAATTGCGGCATGTGATCCGACATTACCGAAACCTTGCAAGATCGCGGTTGAGGCGAGCGGGTCTATTCCTAGATGATCAAGAGCTCGGCTGGCGAGAAAGGCTACTCCATGACCAGTGGCCTCATTACGGCCGAGGGTGCCGCCCGATCCGACCGGCTTACCAGTAACGATTTCCGTGACGGTCACTCCCTGGTACATGGAATAGGTATCCATGAACCAAGCCATCACCTGCTCGTTCGTACCCATATCGGGCGCCATCACGTCGGTATGCGGACCGACGAAGGGAATCATCTCCTGCATGTAGCGACGCGATAGGCTCTCGAGTTCTCGAGGCGACAGTAGTCTTGGGTCGACAGTCACGCCGCCTTTGCCTCCGCCATAGGGCAGGTCGGCCAGCGCGCATTTCCAACTCATCCAGATAGCTAGGGCGGCAATCTCGCCTATATCGACGTTCGGGGCGTAGCGGGTTCCGCCTTTTGCCGGGCCCAGTGTTAGGTGATGCTGCACGCGATATCCCGTGAAAACCGCGGTCCTGCCATCGTCCATATGGATCGGGCAGGAAACCGAGATGGCGCGCTTCGGCAAGAGCAAGCGATCGCGTTCGTCACTGGGAATTTCAAGGTGGTCTGCGATGATATTGAACTGAGTGCGAGCCATGTCGAAAACCGGCCCTGCAAATAGAGTCATGGTGCTTCACCTGTTTTTGTTCATGGCTTTCGATCATGCCAGGGAGGATGGATTCCGCCGCGGAGGGTGCCGCTCGCACAAGCTTAGTTATGGAGCCTACGTGTAGATTTCATCGTGTCGTGCTTTGCCGGAATCCGAGCGGCGCCAGCGTCGGTCGTACTTGACCCGGGCAAATATCGTTCAGCCCAAGCGACGACGAAGATGATTGCCACCATGACCACAACGGAGATCGTCGCCATCAAATGTTGAGTTCTTAGTCTGAACTTCGGAGGGTTCTCGATTTCCCCAGGAAAGACGCGCTGTTCCATGACGGCGAATCTCAGATGCCACCGAGATGAAGAGTCTTCATCTCAAGAAACTCTTCGATGCCATGGTGGGACCCTTCGCGTCCCAGCCCCGATTCCTTGATTCCGCCGAACGGCGCGGTCGTTGTCGACACCGACCCGGCATTGATCCCAATCATGCCGAATTCAAGCGCTTCTGCGACCCTGAAAGCTCGCGAAATATCGCGCGTATAGAGATAAGACGCCAGACCGAAGGGCGTGTCGTTCGCCATTGCAATCGCATCCGCCTCATTGGCGAACCGAAAGAGCGGAGCCACGGGCCCAAATGTCTCTTCCTGGGCGACTCTCATCTCCGTCGTGACGTCCTTCAGTACAGTCGGTTGATAGAACAATCCTCCCATGGCATTGCCGCCGAGGACGATGGCCGCTCCCCGCGACACAGCATCATCGACGTGCTGCTGAATCTTGTCGATGGCTGCCTGGTTGATCATCGGGCCGATAGTCGTTCCGTCGACCAGCCCGTCGCCAACCTTCAGCTTTGAGGTGGCCGCAACGAGCCGGTCGGCGAAAGCGTCGTAGATGCCACTTTGAACGAAGATGCGATTGGCGCAAACGCATGTCTGCCCGCCATTGCGGAACTTACTCGCCACTACACCGGTGATCGCGGCGTCGAGGTCCGCGTCGTCGAAGATGACGAACGGGGCATTCCCGCCCAGTTCGAGCCCGACCCGCTTCACCGTCGCTGCGCACTGTTCCATCAGGAGCTTGCCAACACGGGTCGAACCCGTGAATGTCAGCTTGCGTACCACCGGACTCTTCGTGAGCGCGGCGCCAATATCGGCCGGCCGACCCGTGAGAACGTTGAGGACGCCCTTGGGAATCCCAGCTCGTTCGGCGAGCACAGCGAGCGCCAGAGCGGAGAACGGCGTCGCCTCAGCCGGCTTGATCACGATCGTGCAGCCGGCAGCGAGAGCCGGCGCCGCTTTCCGCGTGATCATGGCGTTCGGAAAATTCCAAGGCGTTATGGCTGCCACAACCCCGATCGGCTGTTTCTGGACGATGATTCGTCCGTCGACGGAAGCGGCGGGAATTGTCTCGCCGTACACGCGGCGCGCCTCCTCCGCGAACCACTTCACAAAGGAAGCGCCATAGGTGATTTCACCGCGGGCCTCGGCAAGTGGCTTGCCCTGCTCCAAAGTCATGATGCGAGCGAGATCTTCGCTATTCTGGATCATGAGATCGAACCAGCGTTCGAGGAGTTCCCCCCTCTCGCCCGCCGTCTTCTTTCGCCAAACTTGAAAAGCCTGTTCGGCTGCGGCAATGGCCGCTCCGGTCTCGCGTGCGCCGCACTGCGGAACGTTCCCGATTATCGCGCCTGTGGCGGGATTGTCGACCGGGAACGTCGCCTCCCCGTCCGCATCTATCCATCCGCCGCCGACGAAGCAGCGCTCGGCAAGCAATGATGGGTCCTTAAGCTGCGACGCGATTGTCATGGCTTCCTCCAGATTGGTCGCAATCATCACCCGAGGGCTGCGGCATGATCTGCCGAAGGTGCGCTCAAGCACGATAGTAATGCACGAATTCGACCTGCCGATTCGCGCTTTGTCACTGACCATGATGTGCAAGACTCCGTAACAAAGCGAATACGAGCGCCATGACGTCCGCTTTGTGGAGACTGGAAAAACGGAACATGGAAACAGCAGATTTCATTGTCATCGGTGGCGGCATCGCCGGCGCATCAGTCGCATACGAGCTTAGTCGAGAGGGAAAGGTCGTCCTGCTCGAGATGGAATCGTCCCCGGGATATCACTCGACCGGCCGATCCGCGGCGGTGATGTCGGAGAATTATGGGCCCTCCCTTTGGAGTCGACTGGTGACGGCCTCGCGGGCGTTTCTGGAGTCACCTCCCGACCACTTCACGGAAGTCCCGCTCGTGATGCCGCGCGGCGCGCTGTTCCTCGCGCACGAGCATGAGCGGAAGCAGTTGCACCGGCAGGCTGACGAATTGCTTCGCAGGGGCGCGGCAATCGAAATGACCACCGCCGAGCAGGCGCTCAAATTCTGCCCCGTCATCCGAGCCGAAGAATTTGCGACGGCGATGTACGAGCCGGACTGCAAGGATATCGATTCAAATGCTCTTGTGACGAGCTACCTCAAGGCTCTCCGGAAGAATGGCGGCACCTTCCTCACCGACGCCAGGGTTGAGGCGCTCGAACGGTCTGGGAGCACTTGGCGAGCTTCCACGCCGCGCGGCGAATTCGAAGCGCCGGTTATTGTCAACGCTGCTGGCGGATGGGTGCAGGAGATCGCAAAGCTTGCGGGTCTCTCCTACCGCAATGTCGTTCCCTTCCGTCGGACCGCTGTCGTTTTCGATCCGCCAGAGGGCAGCGTGATTCAAACCTGGCCAATGACGTTCGACGTCTCCGAGACGTTCTATTTCAAGCCCGAGGCCGGCCGGATCATGGTCTCGCCGATCGATATGGCGCCCTCCCCGCCGTGCGACGCCCAGGCGGATGAGCTTGAGGTGGCGATTGCCGTCGACCGGATTCACCGCTTCACCACGATGAATGTCCGCACGGTTGTGCACAAATGGGGTGGGCTGCGGACGTTCGCACCGGATCATGAGCCCGTCATCGGTCGTGATCCTGAACAACCGAGTTTCGTCTGGTTGGCGGGTCAGGGCGGCAATGGCGTGATGGGCGGCGCGGCCGCGGCGCGCTTGGCGGCGAGTTTCGCGCTTAACACCAACATCCCGGAAGACATCGCAGCGCTCGGCATTACCACCGAAAACGTCTCGCCGGGCCGCCGCTGCGTGGTCGACCCGAACCACGCCGCGCCGGTGGTGGGCACGATGGAAGAATTCGAGTGATCCGGCACACGAAATGTTCTGACAGAAAGGAAAACCCATGTCTAAGAACCAGAGAACCTCCGAAGATCTCTTGGCCGCCCGCTCCAGCAACATCCCGCGGGGCGTGCTGAGCGCCCATCCGATCGTAGTCGACCGCGCCGAGGGCGCCCATATCTGGGACAAGTCCGGGCGGCGCTACCTCGATTTCGTCGGCGGCATTGGCGTCATCAACGTCGGTCACAACCATCCGCGCGTGGTCGCCGCAGTCCAGGAACAGCTAAAGAAGGTCACCCACACCGCTTTCCAGGTTGCTGCCTATGAGCCCTATGTCGTTCTGGCGGAGCGCCTGAACAAACTCATCGGCAAGGGCGCACCGTACAAGTGTGCCCTCTTCACGACAGGTGCCGAAGCTGTCGAGAATGCAGTCAAGATCGCGCGGGGCTTCACCAATCGCCCCGGGATCATCTCCTTTCGCGGTGGATTCCATGGGCGCACGCTTCTGGGCGTGACGCTGACCGGGTTCGCCCAGCCCTATAAGCAAAATTTCGGGCCCTTCGCGCCCGAGGTCTTCCACACGCCCTACCCGGACAGCTATCGTGGCGTCTCTTCGGACGACGCCCTCGCCGCGCTCGAGGAGGTCTTCGCGACCGACATTGCTCCCGATCGTGTGGCCGCGATCATCATCGAGCCGGTTCAGGGGGATGGTGGCTTTCTACACGCACCCGTCGAATTCATGCGGGCGCTGCGCGAACTCACGCAGCGTCATGGCATTGTCCTCATCGTCGACGAAATCCAGACCGGCTTCGGCCGAACCGGAAAACTGTTCGGTTTCGAGCACTCTGACATCCAGCCCGATCTGGTCACGGTTGCCAAAAGCCTGGCCGGCGGCTTTCCCATCTCGGCCGTCGTCGGCAAGGCCGAGATCATGGACGCTCCGACACCCGGCGGTCTCGGCGGCACCTATGGCGGTAACGCCATTGCCTGCGCCGCAGCGCTCGCGGTGCTCGACGCGTTTGAACAGGACGGCCTAGTCGAGCGTGCTGCCGCACTCGGCGAGAAGCTTGGAGCTAACCTGGAAGCGCTCAAGGCGAAGCATTCCGACATCGGCATCGTACGGGGTTGTGGCTTCATGCGCGCAATCGAATTCGTCACCGACCCCGAAAGCAAGAAGCCCGACGCAGATCGAGCGCAGCAAGTCATGGAGCTGGCTCGCGAGCAGGGGCTACTGGTGATCAAGTGCGGCGTTCACCGCAATATCGTGCGTTTCCTCGCGCCGATCGTGCTGTCAGATGAAGACCTGGAGGAAGCATTGCGCCTCTTGGCGGCTGCACTCGACGCCGGCAAGGTCGCTCGCGCCGCTTAGCACCTCGACACAATGCGGTGGTCCAGGCCGAATGTTCGCCGGCCTGGATCGATTCCGAAAGCATAAGAAATCGAGCGGATTAAAGCTTGATCGCTCTGGAGGCGACCTATGCGCGCGACATTTGTTGACTGTACTCCCGAACTCGCGCGCGTCATCGATCAGCGCGCATTGTCCATCCGAAGACGATCGAGATCAACCACGGAAGTAGCTGATCGGCCTTTGCGGTGCTGCGCAGACGATCCTTACCGAGCATACGGGCATTTCGCCAGCGGTTCTTGACGCACGGCCCGCCGCTGGGTCACGAGCCGCTCGACGTTCGCATAAGCCGACAAGAGCTCATCGCCGAAGATGTAGCCGGCGGACGGAGGTAGCCCATTCCCGTACAACCATGTGGGCGATCTAATAGTCTCTTGTCAGAGACAGCAAAGAGCGTAAGCTATTCACGTGTGGCAATTCCGTCAGTCAGGCATCAGCCTGACGCTTAGCGATGTGATCGCGGATTGCATAGGACAAGACTAATCTGTCCGGCACTGTTCCAGCCAAATACTGACAAGCATGGAGCCTGATAAAATGATCTCAGCCGGATACTGCCGACTTATGGCTCGTTACAACAGTTGGCAGAACACTTCATTGGTTGCTGCCGCCGAGGGGCTTACCAACGAGGATCGCTGGAAGGACCGAGGCGCGTTCTTCCGCTCGATCGCAGCTACGTTAAACCACCTTTATTGGGCTGATGCCCTGATCCTGGGGCGATTAAAAGGGAACGAGCGTCCCGAGAAAACCATCAAGCACTCCCTTACAAGTCCATCGGATTGGGCTGACTTCAAAGCGCTACGTTTGCAGAGGAACGAGCAAATCGAAGAGTGATCGGCGAGATTGTTCGACGCGGACCTGGATGGGATCCTTGTCTGGTATTCCGGGGATGGCTCCACCCGGATCGAGAAGCCAAAAACGTTCTGTGTCATGCAGCTTTTCAACCACCAGACACACCATCGGGGTCAGGTCCACGCCATGCTGACGGCCGCGGGCGCAGACCCAGAGCCGACTGATCTTCTGGAGCTACCGGCTTTGCTCAGTTAACCACGTTTCCGACCCAAACTTCGTGCATGCCGCGCCTGATCGTGCCCGACAATCTGAAGTCCGACGTCAACCAGGCCGCGCCTTCATGCATGACTGCAAGGTCTAGGAGCCCGCTTCCCGCTCGATTAGCTCCGTCACAAACGCTGGCTGTTCTCCGATAACGTAGTGCGCTGCTCCCGAGATGGCTTCGGTTTTCACTTGCGCGAACCCCGACGCACGTAGCCCAGCAGCGAACTTTGGGAGCAGGTGTAAGAAGGGCGATCGTTCGCCCGCTCCGAGCACCATAGGTGTTGGGTTCGCACCGTGTTGAGCGGCGTTCCACCGCGCATTTTCAGGGAAGGCTCGGTAGATGCCAAGTGCGGCACGCCACTGTGCGGGCGTGGCGTAGGCCGCCCGGCTCGCCTCTTGCTCAGCTGGCGTAAAGCGACTGAATCCCATAAAATAGTCGATGAACACCGCTTCTCGGCCGGCGAGCAATTGTTCTGGAAGGCCCGGTGTCTGCATGAAGCCGACGTGCCACACGCCAGGTAGCTTTAAACTTTCGTCCCATCCATCGATGCCCGGGATCGGCGCGTCCATCAGCATCGCGCCGCGTGCAAAGCTTGGATCTAGCCGGACTAACGCGTATGTGACCTGACCCCCGATGTCATGGCCGACCACGTACGGCCGTTTCAGATTAAGCTTAGCCACGAGTTGCCTAACGTCCTCGGCGAGGGTCCGCGCATCGTAAGGACCATCGCCCTTGGATTCACCAATGCCGCGGATGTCGAGAGCTATGACAGTGTAGCGGCGAGCGAGGCGCTCGAGCACTGGCCGATACTCTGACCAATTTTGCGGGAATCCGTGGATCAGTAAGAGGGGCGGCCCGGAACCGCCACGAACATAGTGGATTTGCGCACCATTAACCGCCTCAACCGCAGAGATAAAGCCGGCTGGCGCTGCGGCTGCATGTACAGTCGGAATGAGTGCGATGGCAAGCGACGCCATCCAACTTGCAACACTCGCCATCCCTTCACCTCAATTCATCAAGCGCCGATGCGCTCCGCCAACGGCTACAGGTTCGTCGCCCCGAGTCTTTGGATCCGGGCCGACGGCCGAGGGAAAGCCGAACCCAACACCGACGAAAGTCCCGCCACGGTACCCCGCATGTCCTCCAGTCACGCTGTCGCAAACTCGTCGGCCACGGAACGGCAGTCTGATCGAGCGCTCCAGTTTCAGGATAACGTGGCTCATCGTCGATAGTTCGATATCGAGCGCGCAACCCGCCGGTAAAGAGCTTCCGTGAGCCGCAGGCGCGATTGCGCAACGAAGCTGACGGACATGGCCGAGGAACACGCCAATACCATTTCGCCAGCGGCGTTTGAGAAACGCCGCTATTTGGCCCGGAAATCCTATCGGTTCCGAAACCCAGATGATCTTCACCAATCAAGAAAAACGTGCCGAACCACAATTACATAGTCATCGAACGTCGACTGGAGTTTGATGAGAGAGGTATTGCGGCGATGCCTACAATTCCCCCTTTCTCAGCTATCGCTCGCAATTGTCGATCAGTTTTTTTCCGAACGTTGGCCGGCAAAGGCTCGCACCCCGCGCGGAAACAGCAAAGCGGCCTTGTTGACAGTTCGATGATCTCAGCACCCGTCCGATCGCCGACATGGGTGAGATCGACAAGGATACTTATATGGTTGCAGCGCTCGACTAGATCTCGACCGTAGGAGTCAAACCGTTGTTCGGCTCGTAGTATCCTCCGCCTGCAGCGTTAGCGGAGTTGAACGCAGGCGCAGGTCTCCGTAGCCCAAGCTCGTGATGGAGTGGAACTAAATCAAGGTTGGCTGCGAATCCATCAGATTTTTACCGACCTGAAATGATTCCGACCGCTCCAATGGCCCTGGCTGTCTTAATGTCCGCTCCCGAGGACAAGAAGCCCTTTGTCGCTCGCACCGATGATGCGACGGACACGAGCGAACGCGGCAAATGCGTCTGGCGCATCTTGCCCAATGGCAGCAGCATAGATAGCGGAATTGAGCCCGCTTTCGAACATCTGAGGATCGAGCGATCGTTGAATTCAGGGAAGACGAGTCCGTCGATCAGCGTAAGGGTCCAATCTGAGTTGGTAGATACGTGAACGGGCAAGTGTGTATTGCGCAGCCTGTCGCTCGGGATATGTGAGCGTTAGCTTAGTTAGTCGGACACGATTGGCTTAGCGCGACAGCAACAACGGCTGGAGAGCGCTTCGCGAACCCTAGAATCTGCCGTTCCGGCGAGGCCTTCAGCATCTCTATCCGCGGTCGGGCGCTAGCATCCTCTTCGTCGAAATCCGGCTCCTCCCGCCGGTTGGGGTGGCATTGCGCGCCTCAATACTATGGGCTCGGCGACAATCGCCGGGCCCTCTTTTTTGCGCATCGTGGCCCGAGGCGGCAACGCCGAATTTAATTGCGAAGGAAACGCATGCAGACCTCGATCAACGCAGGCGGGCTACATGTTCGAGGTCACGACGCTCCGACTCAAACGCAAGGGAATTCCAGAGGCGTTGATTTCGTTCTCCAGTTGCTGGAAGGGCCGGGTCAATCTCTCAAACGTCGCGATCGTGTCGGCTATGCCGATCTTTGGGATGCCAGCCAATTTGCCCGAACGCGAACCGGACAGGAACTCAGCCTCGATCTGCAGCGGTCGTTCTGCTGTCTGAAGAAATGCGCGGCCGTCCTGTGTCAACGTGACGCCAGGCCAGACCGATCAAACAAGGTGACAACCAGCGATTGTTCGTCCGCGCCGAGACCGCAGGCGGCGTTGCATTGAGGCTCACTCCGACCTGCGCGAACATCCAAGCGTTCCAAGCGTCGCGACGAGGTGAAAACCCCGGATTTGCGCAAACTTCGTTCGCCGCCTCACCGCGGCGCTCACTAAGTGAGTTGCTGTGCGGACCAGCCTCGGCACGTTACAGTCGGTCAACGGGACCTAGATAGAACCGATTTCGCCCGCTTCGAACATCGGCATACCGGGCGAGTAAGCGGCGTCAAGGGAAGCATGGAGCGAGCCTGCCGCCTCGAGAGCCGCCTTGGGCGCGCCCGAAACCCTTGCCTCGACGTACGTCGTCAAGAAGGATTCTCAGACGCTGACGACCTTGCCCGGGTTCAGGAGGCCATCGGGATCAAAAGCCAACTTAACGCGACGTATGAGCTCGGCTTTGCCCGGAGCGCCATACTGCTCAAGGTGCTTAAGCTTCACCCGTCCGATGCCGTACTCGGCGCTAAAGGTTCCCTCCATCTGCGCGGCAAGATCGTAGATCTGCGGCGAAACGTCTTTTTCGAACTGTTGCTTGAAGTCCTGCGGTTCGACGCCGGGCGCCGCGAGAACGTTGAAATGAACGTTCCCGTCTCCAACATGACCATAGACCGACAGAATCGAACCGGGCGAAGCGCCACGGACAAGCGAGCATGCGGCTTCGATGAAGGCTGCGACACGCGAGGTCCGAACCGCGATATCGTGCTTCACCGAACCTCCATGGCGGACTTCAGCTTCGGGGATGTTTTCCCGGAGATGCCAGAACTCCGTCGCTTGTTGCCCGCTGGAGGCGATCGAGCCGTCAACGATCAGGCCTTGCTGCATGAGCTCGGTAAGGAGCTGCGTCACCACTTCGTTGAAATTGAGCGTTGGAGACGCCGTCGCCAGTTCTAGAAGAACGTAATGATTGCCGGTCGTTTCGACGGGAAGGCGCAGATTTGGATTGGCACTCAGAAGCAACTGAAGCGACGTTACGGAAATGTATTCGAATGACGTGACGGCCTCGCCACTTTGGATCTGAGCGCGCTCGAGCACTTCATCCAGATCGCCGATATTCTGCAGCAAAAGAAAGGCGGTGACGCTCTGCTGCGGCTTTCTAGTGAGCTTCAAGCTTGCCGCAGTAATGACGCCGAGCGTGCCCTCCGCGCCGACAAAAAGTTGCTTGACGTCGTAACCGGTGTTGTTTTTTCGAAGTGGGCTGAGCTCACTGTAGAGGCTGCCATCCGGCAACACCACCTCAAGACCGAGTACGAGGTCGCGCGCCATTCCGTACCGGAGCACGGAGATTCCTCCAGCGTTCGTCGACAAATTTCCGCCGATACGGCAGGACTGCTGGGATCCGAGCGAGAGAGGAAGAAGAAGATCCGCCTTCGCGGCTGCGTCCTGGAGTTCACTCAAGATTGCGCCCGCCTCCGCGCACATCGAAAGATTGGCACGATCAACCTCGCGGATTTGATTCATCCTCTCAAGGCTGAGAACGAGCTCATTTCCCTCGCGGCTCGGGGTGGCGGCTGTGCAGTAGCTCGTATTGCCTCCTTGCGGAACAAGCGGAACATGCAATTCGCCGCAGGTCCGCACGATCGCCTGCACCTCTGCCACGTTTCTGGGGCGCAGTACCGCCCTTGCGCTTCCGGTATAGACGCCGCGAAAATCCGTCGTGTAGCCGGCGACGATATGCGGATCGTCGGTAACGATGCCGGCGGGAAGTCGGGCAAGAACAGTGCCGATGGCGTCCATAGTTCTCTCTCAGTGCAATGGCAAACCGCGAAGCGACTTGCCCACAAGGCAACACTCTGAAGACCGCAGCTGTCGCATGGCGGATGTGACTTACCAACGGGAAAACTAAGCGAGAGCTAATGCTCCATGAGCGACTTGACGGGTACGCTGCCGCGATCGTGAATCGTCTTTATTACGATGTAGCTGAAGTATTTCTCCACACCGATATTTCGTTCGGTAATGCGTTCCATCATTTCCTGATACTTTGCCACGCTCCGTATGACGAACTTCAGCAGATAGTCATAGCCTCCACTAACGAGGTGGCATTCCTGGAGCGCATCGTACCGGCGGATTGCTGTTTCGAACTTGATAAAGTCCTCGCGGCGATGATCGTTGAGGGTCACCTCCGTGAAGACGGTGATATGTTCGATGAGCTTCGGAAGATGAATCCGAGCGTTGTAACTAATGATGTAGCCCGCATCCTCCAGCCGCCTCAAGCGGGCAAGGCATGGGCTTGCTGACAAGCCCACGGCCTCCGCGAGGTCGACATTGGTCAGCCGACCGTTTTCCTGGAGCTGCGCAAGGATGTTGATGTCGATCCGATCTAGCCTTGGTGCTCCAGCCATTTTCGCGCCACCCCATTTCAACCGTCCCTGAGCGCTTCCTGATGCGCCTTCACAAGGTCGGCCATGCTGTTGAAGCGAAAGTCGACTTTCGGCATATCGCCGGGATGCATGGTCGCGCCAAAACCTTCTTGGTCGTGGCGACGATAGATCCAGCAGGAGGCAAGACCGTGCCTGTTGGCGGGTCCGTGGTCGTGGAACATGCTCTCGGCAGTGTGAAGAATCTCGCTTTTCTTGATACCGAGGGCCTCAAGCTTCTTCAGCATGTATTCGAAATTGCGATCCGAGGGCTTGTAGGAACCGCAATCCTCGGCCGTGTAAATCGCGTCAAACTGGACCTGAAGCCTTTTGTTGCTCGCGGCAAAGCTCGCATTGTCGACGTTCGACAGAATGATGAGCTTGTAGTGGCGCTTGAGATACCGGAGCGCGCCGGCCGAATCCGTGAAAGCGGGCCAGTTTCTGACCGATTGCCCGTAGGTGACGCATTCATCCCACGTCACAGGCAGCCCCCATTCTTCGGCGAGCCGCTTGTACACGATCGGCAGGACATCGCTATAGCGCGTGGCCGGTGTTTGAGTCTGCTGCGACGATTCATGGCGCGCGTGGGCCTCAAGGACCTGATCGCGCGTCAGCGGAGAAGAGAGCCGGGCCGTAAGGGGCTTCAGCGCCTCGAACATGCCCGATTCCCAATCGATCAGCGTTCCGTAACAATCGAACGTCAGCGCCTTGAAGTCTGTCAGTTTCATCGACCTATATCCTGCTTTTACGGAAGGAGACGCGGATCGTCTCATCCAGGGAAGTGTTGCGTCGTCGGAAAACCAAGTCGGATCCTGCTGACCGCTTCACTCATATCGCGCTTATAAAAACCTGCCCCGCAAGATCGTTCGCTCCCTTTGAACACAACCACATTGCCTCCAAAGGGGAAGCAATTGGGAAACAACTCTTCTGGCTAGACCGCAGACGCTGCCGAAAATAGCCACCAAATCGATCCGTTCTGCCGTTTTGTTTTACGGCGACTTAAACGCGGACGAAGGGAAAGTCGCGCTGCGACAGGGCGTCGAAGGAGATCGCTTCGCGCTGCCGTCGTCGCGTCGCCCGAACGGAACGCGAGATTCGGTATCTTATACTCAGGCGCTGTCGCGCCTGATCTGTCCCGACGGGCCGGAAGGGTCGCGTCAAAGGCGAGCATCGCACGGTCCTCGAGTGTCCAGAAACAACGGAACGGCGAGTTGGGCGTAGGGTGCGAAATGCTCGGCCGAAACGTCATCATATTGGCTGGCGCGGCCGAGAATGTTGATTGAGCCGACGGTGTGGCTTTTCCAACGAATGGGGATGTTCATCACGCTCTCGCAGCCGATGGCCCAGAGCGGCTCATAGTCGAAGAAGACCTCTTTCAGATCCTGCCGGCTCCGCCCGATATAGCTCCTGCCTTCCTGAATGAGCCGATCGGCCCATGGTCCGCTCGGCAGCGGCTTCTGGCCTCCTATCGGGCTAACCTCCTCACGGTTCGAATAGAGCCTCAACATGACCTGATCGCGATAGTCGAAGCGCAAGCAAGTGAAGAGGACATGATTGTGAAGACGCGCCGACCTCTTCTCGAGAGCGGAGAACGCCGCCCCCTCGCTCGTCGCTCGCGTCAACGAGCCGAGGAAGTCCCGGAGATCGTCAAACGCAATCATCGGATCCTCACCGTGGGTGGGTTCTCGACCCCGAAGGGTTGGAAGAGTTCATCTCTCGCCACATCACGCATGATCAGCATCACGCCGAGACGAATGTCGTCCAAGACGCGGATCCGCCTGGGCGGCGAGAACGCGTCGCCGACACCGTTGATTAGCACGGGGTCTAGATAGCCGTCGGGCCTGACCAGACCCTTCAGGCGCAAGAGGCGGCTTCCGAAGAAACCCGCGAGGTTCTCGATCCACTCGGAAATTGCCTCCCAGGACGCAGTCGCGTGCCATTGCGCGAAGACCACCGTGATACGGGAGGGTGAGGCCGCGCTTGCGGAGAATTGCGGAGCCCGAGCGAAAGGTCGGTCGCCATGCCTAGAGAACGCGGCAAGCGCCCGTTCCCAAGCCCGATCCGTTACGACCTGCCCGGCTAGCGGGTTGAAGCGTTGAGCCTCTGCGGCGCTGCGAGCCCATTGTCGCTCGGAAATCTTGTCGAGCTTGGTCAGCACGATCGTTTGCGCGGCCGCGAGTTGGGATGCGTAGTGTGGAAGAAAGCTTTCGCCGACGGTTGGTCCCGATGCGTCGAAGGTGGCGACGATCCGGACGTCGAACTCGACCTGCCGAATCGCGCGCAGGTATCGGATGATGGGCGCGGGCTCGGCAAGCCCGCTCGTTTCGAGAATGATCCGCCGCGGAGGGCCCAGACGTCGTTCAGCGCGCGCCTGCAGCAAGGCATCGATCCCCTCCTGAAGATCGTTGCCGAGCGAGCAGCACACGCAGCCACCGTCCAGCGTGGCGAGGGCGAGATTACGATGGTCCGAACCAATCACCGCACCGTCAATGTTGACCTCGCCAGCATCATTGACGAGCACACCCGTGTCGGACGTGTCGGCGAAGGAGAGGTACTCCGACAGGAGCGTCGTCTTGCCGGTCCCCAAAGGCCCCGTCAGCACGAAGAATTCCGGACGATCGGCGGTTGAGCCCGAGCGATCCATCAGCGCTCCTGTCTGGCTGCGGAGACCATCGCCTCGACATCGTCGAGGAGTTCGACCGGGTCATAGAGCAGCCCACCCTTGATCACGGTCTCCAGGCTGCGGTCCCAGTCGACGGATTTCATCACGTCGTTCAGGCGCATGGCCCCGGTGCCGTAGAGCAGCTTGAAATCTGTCAGCGGATTGCTGCGGTGGATGAGGATGTCGGCGCGCTTTCCGATCTCGAGCGTCCCCGTATCCTGCTCGATGCCCAGCAGTTCTGCACCGCACGCCGTCGCAGAGCGTAGGACCTCTAGCGGCGTAAATCCGGCCTCCTGGAGGAGCTCCAGCTCCCGGATATATCCGAAGCCGTATGTCTGGAACATGAAGCCGGAATCACTACCGACGGCGATGCGACCGCCGAGATTCTTGTAGTCGTTGACGAAGCGCATCCAGAGACGGAAAGTTTCCCGCCACTCGATCTCGTTCGTCGTCGACCAGCGATACCAGTAGGCCCCGTGTCCGCCGCGCTGCGGCTGGAAATAGGCCCAGAGCGTCGGATCGGTGAACCGCTCGTGCCAATCGGCCCGCCGCGTGCGCATTAGGTCGCGATTGCCGTCGTAGACGTTGAAGGTCGGGACGAAGGTGTGGCGCGCCTCAAGGAAGAGGCCAAGGACCGCTTCCCACTTCGGCGAGCCCGGGAGGGCGGCCTGCATGAAGGTCTGGCCTGCCGCCGAGAAGCGCAGATATTCGTCCCCGTAATCGTAATCCGGAGGGAACGACTGCAGCGTCTGGTTTTCGAGCAGCGTCTCAGGGATTCCGTAGGAATGCTCGGTGCTGCTGAGACCCCAACCGGCCGTCTGGAGCGGGTTCATCCGGCCGACCGCGAGCTGAGCGTGGTGACAGCAACTCCGCAGATCGCGCCGAGTGCACTCTTCGAGCGCCGCTTTCATCAAAGCCGGCGGCGCTCCGAAGAACTTTATGCCGTCAGCGCCGGCCTCCTTGACATCACGGACCCAGGCCGCGGCCTGTTCCGGCGTATGCAGACTCTTGACATAGTCGGTCGTCGCCGGGAAAGGCGCATAGGCCATAATCCGTGGGGCGTCGATACGCCCCTCCTCGGCCGCCGCCTTCTGCTGCAACGTCCAGGATAGGCCGTTGAAGCATCCAGTCTCACGCACGGTCGTGACGCCATGTCCGAGCCAGAGCTTGTAGATGTAGTCGGCTGAAGGTTGCGGCCCGTTCTTGGCATGGAACGGGGCGCCGATATGAGCATGGCAGTCGATGAGCCCTGGAGTGAGGAACTTGCCGGAGCAGTTGATCTCCAGCACATCGTTGGCATTCTCCGTCTCTGGAAGCTTCGCCTTGCCTGTCTTGGCGAGCGCGACGATCCGGCCATTCTCAACGACTAGATCCGCCGGCCCCCACGGCGGCGCGCCCGTCCCGTCGATCACGCGGGCGCCCGTCAGTTTGAGATATCGATGGGGCTCGCGGCCTCGTGTTCTTTTGGTCGCCGCCGTCAATCCCGGCAGGCCGGCCGCGGCGAACATGGTGGCGAACTCGTCTCCCGGCCCCCCGGCAATGGAGCTATTTGTCATAGTGGCATTCTCACTTCGATGCTGTCGCAACGGTCGGCGCAGAGGACGTGGCGTCGATAGCGCCAGCACCCGCACGCTCGTTCCGAAGGCCGAAAACGCCCTGTGGCCGTAGTTGCATGATCACGATTAGTGCGACCGCGATCGCGAACTCCCTGAGCGATGCAATCTGCACGGCGCTCAGGCCCGGAATGTACTCAGCAGCGAAACGCGAGGATTCCAGGATCGTCAGTACTGCCAGGGAGCCGAACACAGCGCCAATCAATCGGCTATAACCGCCGGCGGTCACGGCGAGGAAGATATAGATGGTGAGTTGAACGACGAAGTTGTCGGGGGAGATGTAGCTCGTGAGGTGGGCATAGAGCGCGCCGGCAAGGCCGAAAAGAGCTGCCCCTATTCCGAAGGCTTGGCATTTCAGGCGCAGCACGTTCTTGCCCGCCACGGCAGCGATCTTCTCGTCGTCCCGTACCGCGCGAAGGGCTCGGCCGAAGGGACTGCCAAGGATGCGTGTGAGGACCCAGACAACGAGGGCGACGAGGGCCCACGCCAGCGCAAAATAAAACCAGGGATAGAGATCGCCGAGCGTATCCTTCAACGGGGCGCGGATGCCAGAGATGCCGTCGCTGCCGCCCGTGAGCCAGCGCTCATTGAGCTCGACAAGACGCAGGCCTTCGCCGAAGCCCAGTGTCACGATGGCGAGGTAGTCGCCTCGGAGCGTTCGAGTCAGAAGACAGAACGCCACGCCGATCGCGGCTGATAGTGCCGCTCCCGCGACCCATCCAACTCCGATCGGTGCCCCGAACTTCGTCAGCAGTGCGGAGCAATAAGCGCCAAGGCCAAAGAAACCGACCAGGCCGAGATTGACCATACCGGTCTGGCCCCAACTGACGACGAGGCCGAGCGAGAGCAGGGAGTAGATGGCGGCAATGGTTCCGATGAACAAAAGATACGAGGTCATTTTCTCACCCCTTCCGCGCCGACGAGGAGGCCTGTCGGCTTCACCAGCAGGATGAAGAGAATCGCGAGAAAGGCCGTGAGGGACTGATATACGGGAGGCATCGCGATCATCGCGACCTCGCCCATGACACCGATGATCAGCGCCCCCAGGACCGCACCGTAAAGGCTCGTCAATCCCCCCAGCACGCTCGCCGAAAAAATAACTAGAATAAGCCGCGAGCCGGTCGATGGATCGACGCTGGTATCGATCGCCAGCAGCGAGCCGCCGATGCCGGCGAGCCCCATGCCGATGAACGTCGCGAGGTTCGCCAGATTGCGTGGCTCGATGCCCTTCAATCTGGCGAGGTCAGTATTGTCGGCAACCGCCCGCATCGCTTTGCCCCACCGGGTCAGCGAAAAGAATGCCGCAAGCGCTACCGCGATGAGGAGTGCGGTGACCAGATTGCGAAGCTGCTGGGGACCGACGCTCAACCCCCAGATCTGAAGGTTGCGTTCGACCGGAATGTCGAAGCTGTTTAGATTGCTCCCGAAGAGGAAGCGGAGCGCATTCTCGATTGCGAGATTCAGCGCGATTGAGACGACCGCCAGCATCAAGGCGGTGTGGGCACCGGATTGGCGCCGGATCGGAGCGAGCGCGAGCCGGTCGGCCGCGACGCCCAGCATGCCAGGGACCAGGAATGCGAAAAGCAGCATCAGGATGGAAGACCATCCCAAATAAGCTCCTGCGAGCCAAGCGGCGTAGGCGCCGACGGTCATCTGGGCGGCAACACTGAAGTTGACGAACCCCTGCACGGAGAAGATCAACGTGAGCCCCAGCGCCGGCAATGCGATGAGCGCTCCCAGCACAAGGCCGTTCAGCACATATTGTGCGAATTCGGTGAACATGGATCGCCACCTAATTCGCTCAGGCGACCTTCAGAAGGGCCATCTTACCCTTCTGAACCTGCTCATACCGAAAGAAGACGCCTTCGACATCGCCGTTGGCAGCAAATTCGAGTGGGCCGCTCGGGCCGTCGTAGTTGAGCGGCTTCTTGTCGGCGATGAGTTTCAACCCCTGTGCGACGTCGCTGACCTTTTCCCCCTTCGGATCCTGAGAAATCGCTCTCACGGCGTCGCGGACGACGGTGCCGTTCGGTGACGCGGCCGCAGCCTGCGCGAGTGCCAAAGTGGTCAGAACGACATGATCGTAGACCTGACACGAATAGCTATCGAGGGCCGACCGGCCCATCTTGCCGATGAGTGTCTTATAGGCCGTCGAATCTTCGGACGCCGACGGCACGAGCGAGGCGGTGCCTTCTGACACCTCGTGAGGCAGTCCGTCGGCCAGGACCTGGTTCACTCCGAAAGAGTACCCGATCTTCTTGCCGCCGAAGCCGGCGCGATAGAGGTCCTTGAGAACGACGGAGGTGTCCGGTACGTAGCCGCCGAGCACAACGACGTCTGGATTCGTCCGCAGCGCTTGATCGACCTCGGTCCGGTAGCTGGCGCGCTTGTCCTCGTAGATCAGTCCCTGTCCGAATCCGCCCGCATCCTTGAACAGTTTCGAGATGATGTCGATGTAGGACTGGGCAAAGGGGGTCTGCGGCCCGAGGAAGAACATCTTTTTGGCGCCGAGTTCCAGCGCGTATTGTCCCACCCGCGTGCCTTGCAAAGTGACGGTCGGGGAGGTGCGGAAGACGTAGCCGTTGTGCGGCGTCTTTGTGATGCTATCCGCCCCCGACGAGGTGAAGAGCACCGTCTTGCTCTCATAGCACAAGGGCGCGATCGCCGATGTTACGGCCGAAGCGTAGGAACCGCCGATCGAGACGACCTTGTCGACGTCGATCAGTTTGCGTACCGCCCGAACCGCGGCTTCCGGGTTGCTCTGGTCATCCTCGATCAGGACTTCGACCAGCCGGCCGGCCACGCCTCCGGCGGCGTTGATGTTGCTGACGGCAATCTTGGCCGCAGCACTCATCGTCGCCCCGAACTGGCTGGTTGACCCGGTCAGGGGGATCAGGATGCCGATCTTGATGGGCTGCGTGCCCTGCGCCAGCAGCGCACGCGGCCAAAAAGCCGCCATAGAGCCGGCACCGGCGGCACCGGCAAGGAAACGCCTACGGTCAAATTCCCTCATGATGATCCTCGCGTTTTGCTTCGTGTTGGATGGCTGGACCGTGCTCGCGTCGGCCAAGGAACAGGTGACGCACTTCGTCGTCGGCGAGCAACGATGACGCGGAGGCCTCGCGTGCTTTTCGGCCCGCGACCAGAGCCAGGCCCTTGGTCCCGTATTCGAGAGCCAGGAGGGCGTTCTGCTCGACCATAAGGACTGCGAGGCCCGACTTCGCCAAATCCCGAACGAGTTCGAATATCTCGTCCGCTGCAGCCGGCGATAGCCCGGCCGTCGGCTCGTCGAGCAGCAGCACGCTCGGACTGGTCATGAGCGCCACGCCCATGGCGAGCACCTGGCGCTGCCCGCCCGACAGGTTCCCCGCCCTTTCGCGGAATTTGGTCTTCAACAGCGGGAAGCGCGACAGTTGCTCGTCGATCCGGTCCTTCACGCCCTTGCGGAGAAGATATCCGCCCATCTCAAGGTTCTCGCGAATCGTCAGGCTCGCGAAAACGTTTCTCTCCTGCGGGACGAAGCTCATTCCGGCCCTGCACGCGGCTTGAGCATTTCCAAGTTGGAGCGGCTGCCCTTGCAGGCTGATCACTCCCGAGGATGGTTTCAGCAAACCCGCGACGAGTTTCAGAAACGTCGATTTTCCGGCTCCGTTTGGGCCGATAATGACCGTGAGATCGCCAGGCCGGACGTCCAGGTCGATGCCTTTAACAATTTCTTCAGCGTTCGGGTAGCCGCCCCGGATGCCTTGGACAGCAAGGTCGGTCATTGGCGCCGAATCCCCAAATAGCTCTCCTGGACGTCGCGGTTCGCCGCGATTTCGGAGAAGCTGCCGCGCGTTAGGAAGCGCCCGCCCGCCATGACGATGACCTCGTCGCAAAGGCGCTCGATCAGTTCCATTTCGTGCTCGATCAGCACAATCGAGATGCCGCTCTTGCGCATCTCAACGAGATGATCGGCGATCTCCTGGACAAGCGTGGGGTTCACGCCCGCCATGGGCTCGTCGAGCAGGATCATCTTGGGCTTGGCGAGAAGAACACGCCCGACCTCCAACAGCTTCTTCTGGCCGCCGGACAGGCGCGTGACGAGGTTGTCGAGAACATGCGCAAGCTTGAGGCGCCGCGCGATGTCGAGCGCCTCCTCGCGAAGCGCTTCCTCTTGCCTGCGCACCTCGGCGTTGCCTAGCAGCGCGCTCGCGAGTCCCTCACCACGCTGGCGTGGACCATAAAGCATGAGATGCTCGAACACCGTCATGTTCTCGCAGCCGCGAGCCAGTTGGAACGAGCGGACCAGACCCGCGCGGGAGATTTGCTGGGGAGATTCGCGGGAGATATCGCGCCCGCCAAACCTGACGGTCCCGCTCGCTCCAGGCGTCAGTCCCGAGATGCAATTGAAGAGCGTTGTCTTCCCGGCGCCGTTGGGGCCGATCAGACCTGTCGTGATGCCTGACCTGATTGCAAAGGAGGCACCATCAAGCGCGTGAACGCCTCCGAAATGGATCGAGAGATCAGAAATCTCAAGCTGTGCTTCTGCCATTTCCGCTCTACCTAACGCTTCCCCGCGATTTCGGCCCAGAACCGGGCTCTTTTGATTTCACCTGGAACCTCACGACGGGAAATCCTCCAGGTGCGTTCATTTACGGTATGACACCTAAACACTTAATGCTATAGGTGTTGAACACTTAAGTGTTCGGGCCGATCAGCGCCGTTCGCACAACCGGGAGCACACAGGGGTGGAGGTGGATTACAAGCGCGCGTTCGAGAACTCTCCCGTCGGCCAAGCGATTGCGCGTAACCGCGTGATCGTTGCGTGCAACCACACGTTCGCAGCCATTTTCCGCAGCTCGATCGCAGATCTGGTCGGTCAGACCTTCGAGCGCCTTTATCCAACCCAGGCGGACTACGAGAGCACGGGACGTCGGGTTGGTGCTCGGCTATCGGCGGAGCGTAGCTATAGTGACGACCGTGTCATGCGCCGGATCAACGGCGACCTATTCTGGGTCCGGGTGAGCGGCTTCACCTATACGCCAAGGAACGCTCACGCGCACACCTTGTGGGTGTTCACAGAACTGGCAAAGACCGGCGCCGAAGGGCAATCGCTCAGATCATCTTTGACGGATCGCGAGCGCGACGTGGCCACGCTTCTCATCGAGGGGAAGACTGGAAAAGAGGTCGCGAAAGCCTTGGGTATCAGCCCGAGAACAGTCGACATCTATCGCACGCGACTGCTGCGGAAGTACAATGCCGCGAACACTGCGGAGTTGATAACTCTCCTGCTAACGGCCTAGAGCAGGTCACCTGGATCATGCGCAGCAGTAGATCAATCGACCCTGTGGCTCTAGGGTAGCCGGAGCCACACGTGGGACTAGCCGAGGAACGTCAGCGGCGCAGCAACGCAGCCGGGCCGCGGCGTATAGTGCGGCGCCGAGACTTACGGCGCGAAATTCCTGCTCGTCTTAAAGGACTTGCGTTCTTTCGTCAGGCATCTCCAAAACGAATTCCGACATCTCAAGATCGTCAATTTGAACAAGCATCTTGGCCTGAGTAGTACGCGACTTCCCGATCTACAGCCAAGAGCGCCACCGGGACGGCGGCCTGTCCTTTCCGATCACAAGACAAGGACAGGCTATTACCCACCATTCGGTGTGCGGCTAAAACATCCTAGCGCCGTTCGGAACACTGCGTTCCGGAGCGATTAGAACCACGCGGCCTTGCTCGTCGGGAAACCCCAGCGTCAGCACTTCAGAGAGAAACGGACCGATCTTACGGGGCGACAAGTTGACGACGCACGCGACCTGCCGGCCGATCAATTGCTCACGCGAATACAGCGCAACAATCTGCGCGCTGGATTTCTTGACACCGATCTCGGCGCCAAAATCGATCTTCAGTTTCCATGCAGGCTTGCGGGCCTCCGGAAAGGCGGCCACCTCAACGACAGTGCCAACCCTGATATCAACGGATAGAAAATCATCGATGCTTATAGGCTTTGTCATTTTGTCCTCTTCTACAAGTCCTTCTTCGTTAGTGTTGGCTGACGCTAGTCTGGATGAGTGTTCAGGGAAGCAGACGACGAGCATTGCCACCAAGCTGTGCCGAAGGCCTTCTTTCGGCAGCAGTCGCCCATTGCTAATACTTGGCCCGATCCAGACGCAACGTTCCCGTAGCAACCATTCAGGGCTCACCATCACGCAGCCCTACCAGCAGAATGCCAAGGAAATTCGCGAGAAAACGACGAAGTGGCCCTGAGCTCCGCCCTCTTAACGGCAGGAACTGCTGTCCCGCGGCGTTTAGATTGTGACGGCTGTACGGCAATGGGGAATCCGACCGAGCAGACCACAACAAAATTCTGGAAACGCCTGATGTTCTACCCATTTCGCAACCTACACATCGGCTGTGTCGTGGCTGTCCTCGCGATCGGTGTCAGCACCGGCGCGGAAGCCGACAAAATCGACGATATTATCTCCTCCGGAAAGCTGCGTTGCGCGGTGGTCCTCGACTATCCGCCGATGGGCTATCGCAATGCCAAGAACGAACCGGAAGGCTTCGATGTCGAGTATTGCCGCGATCTGGCAAAGGCTCTCGGTGTCGAGCCCCAAATCGTGGAAACGCCGTTTCCCGATCGTATTCCCGCGCTGATCTCCGATCGCGCAGATGTCGGCGTGGCCTCGACCTCGGATACGCTCGAGCGTGCGAAAACGATTGGGTTCACCATCCCGTATTTCGTTCTGAACACGGTCGTACTCGCGCGCGAGGACGCAAGCATCACCAAGCCTGACGAGATCAAGGGCCACCCTGTCGGTGGGGTCGCAGGCAACTATGAAACGATCGGCCTTGAGGCCAATGTGAAGGCCCTCAACGATCCTAGAGGTCGCTTCCGCGCATTTCAGTCGCAAGCCGATGTGTTTCTGGCGCTCAGTCAGAAGCAGATCGACGCGACCTGGGTCGCATCGACGGTTGCGGCCGACATCATCAAGTCCGGCAGGTATCCCGGCCTAAAGGTCGTCGGCGTTGCACCCATTGTGCCCGATTACGTCGCACTCATCGCGCTGCGTCAGGAGCAGGGCCTCCTCAACTACCTGAATTTGTTCATCAATCAGCAGGTTCGATCAGGCCGGTACAATGCACTCTACGACAAGTGGGTCGGTAAGGCGGCCGGCGATGTGCCGGCTCTGACCGTTCCCGGCGTGTATCGCTGAACCTTGCAAGGAGGCGGAGCATCCACGCTTCGCCTCCCCAAGGTTCACAGGCGAGGTTGGCGTCATCATGTTCAAGTATTCGTTTCACTGGCGCCCGGTGTTCCAGGCACTTCCGGACATGTTGTGGGGAGCGCTCGTTACACTCGAGATTGCCACCCTCGCGATGCTGGTGGGCACAATCATCGGCCTAAGCCTCGCTCTCTTCAAGCGTAGCGAAAGCCTATTGGTGTCGGCGGTCGCCGCAACCTGGGTTGAAATCGCGCGCAACACGCCAGCCTTGTTTCAGATCTATATGATCTATTTCGGGCTCGGATCGCTCGGCATCCGCATCGACTCCTATTGGGCGTTGCTGGTTGGGATCTCGTTCAACAACGCCGGCTATCTGGCAGAAACCTTCCGCGGTGGCTTCAAGGCGGTGCCCGACACGCAAATGCGCGCGGCTCGCTCGCTCGGCATGGCCGCCGGGCAAAGCATGCGCCTGATTATCCTTCCACAGATGTTTCGTGTCGTCTATTTCGCTCTGACCAATCAGATGGTGTGGTCAATATTGATGACCTCCTTGGGCGTGGTCGTTGGCCTCACGTCCGATCTGACCGGCGTGACGCAGGAACTGAATGTGCGCACATTCCGCACGTTCGAATATTTCCTAGCAGCAGCGGTTCTATACCTGCTTGTCGCCAAGACGTTCACATTTTCGGCGGGTCTGATGGCCGTACGGCTATTTCGGTACTGAGGGAGAGCGTCGTGTTTCAGGGCTCTCTGTCATGGAATGATGTGCTGCTCATGCTGCAGGGCGCAGGTGTGACGCTTGCGATCACATTCTGGGCCGTCCTCGGCGGAACCATTCTCGGGCTCGTCTTCGGCGTCGTGCGTGCCAGCGCTGCGCGTTGGGTCCAAATCGTACTCGGCGCTTTCCTGGAGATCTTTCGATCGGTGCCGCTGCTGATCCAGCTTGTCCTGATCAATTCGTTCAGCTCGATCGCGAAATTCGGACTACCGCCCTTTAAAATCGCTTGCATAACGCTCGCGATATACACGGCAGCTTATTGCGCTGAGATCGTCAGAAGCGGTGTCCTGGCCGTGCCGCAAACGACGCGCCGTGCCGCTCGCTCGCTCGGCCTCACGAGGTGCCAGGACCTGATGTCGATCGTGCTTCCGATTGCAACACGAGTCATGCTTCCGAGTTGGATCGGCTTGGTCCTGGCTGTGATGAAGGACACGGCCCTGGTCCTCTGGATCGGGATCGCCGAGCTTCTTCGAACCTCGCAAACAATCGTCACTCGGACCCAAGAGCCGCTGCTCGTATTAGCGATCGCCGGCCTCATCTACTTCGCAATGAGCTTCCCGATTGCGCGCGTCGGCGGATATCTCGAGAGAAAGTGGCAGATGCAATGATTGATATCAAGGATGTGCGTAAGTCGTTCGGCTCCCTTGAGGTGCTCAAAGGAATTAACCTCACGGTCAATAAAGGAGAGGTTCTGTCGCTGATCGGTGGCTCCGGCTCCGGAAAGTCGACGTTGTTGATGTGCATTAACGGCCTCGAGCCCATTCAGTCCGGCAACATCATTGTCGATGGCGTGGATGTTCATGCCGCAACGACCGATCTCAACGAGCTGCGTCGCAAGATCGGTATCGTCTTCCAGCAATGGAACGCCTTCCCTCACCTGACCGTGATCGAAAACGTCATGTTGGCTCTGCGCAAGGTGCTCGGGAAGACCCGGCTGGAGGCAGAGGCAATCGCTGTCGAACAGCTTCGGCATGTCGGCCTCCACGACAAGCTCAAGGTGTTTCCATCTCGCCTATCGGGAGGACAGCAACAGCGAATGGCGATCGCTCGGGCGCTCGCGATGTCTCCCGACTATATGCTGTTCGACGAAGTCACGTCGGCACTTGACCCGCAACTCGTCGGTGAAGTGCTCGATACAATGCGCATGCTGTCCAAGGAGGGCATGACGATGATCTGCGTCACGCATGAAATGCGGTTTGCGCGAGAGGTATCCGACCGAGTCGCTTTCTTTCGCGGAGGCTTGGTCCATGAGATCGGGACGCCGCAACAGATCTTTGAGTGTCCACAGCAGCCGGAAACAGCCGCCTTTCTCAAGGCTTCACACTTCTGACCGTAGGGGCGGCCCCGATTGGCGGGAACGAACTGGAAGAGTAGAATGCGCAACTCTAGGATAGTGCATATTGCGAGTTGTGAACCGGAGCGCGAGGTCGCCGGCGTGATCGTTGAGGGGCTGCACTTCGCCCCGCAACACGTCCGTGAGGGGGCCCATTGCGTCGTCGACACCCGACTCTGGCCAGCTGATCGCCGATATCAACAGCAGCAATTGGCATGTCGCATCCCTACAAGCCTTGATCGGCTACGCTTCTGTACATTGGCTTCATCAACTTCGGAGTATCCGGCGCTTCGGCTTAACTTTGGGGGGAGAGTCGCAACCTTTCTCAGAGGAGTCCGATCAGGGAAGATTCGGCCGCACTACTGCGCAGGCGCAGATGCATCGCGTTTTCCAGCGGTTTATTGATTCGCTTGTAAGTGCGCAAGACGCGAAAGGCTTCTCGAATGCGACGGTTCCTTCTGACTTTAAGTGACCTCGGGTATGCCGGCTTTGACGGGAGGTCATTCGCGCTGCAGCCCAAGCTCAGGTGCAAGGTCTGACGCGCATATTCCGCGTCTGTGAGGGCGACGGTGCAGCCCGAGTAGGTTTCCCTGGGCGTGATCACGCTTCAATCAGCGGGCCTCCAAAGCAGCGGCTGTCTCGTGCATCGGAACGGAAGGAGCCGAGGCCGCATTGCGCGGCGGCTTTTCGGATGCTGCGGCTGAGCCGACAGGCAAGACCAGTGGCCTAAGATAAAAGCGAGACACAGTACCGTGCGGCTTGTCTTTCAAACGTTTGTCGATCGTCTCGTCGAAAGTAGGGATCCCAACGATCTCGGAGACGGATTGGCCGAAACTGCTGCGGCGCTGAATCTCTGCTGCTTCGCCTACCTTTCTCTGCCGCGCGCTCCCGGCGCGCTGCCTCTGCTAATTTCAAACTATCCTTCAACTTGGACGTCCTTATATTTACAAAGGCAATATGAGCGGATCGATCCAGTAATTGTTCAAGCGACCCGTCATCCAGGTCCGTTTCGTTGGGGCCTCGGAGTAGGATTGGCAGCGAGTTCGGACTCGGAGCGTCTATTATTCGAGGAAGCGGCTCGCTTTGGTATTCGCTGCGGGTTCACAATTCCCATCCATGATAGCAGCGGAGCCATTGCCGCGGTTACCTTTGCTGCCGATGAGCGTCGGTCCACTTTCGAGCGCACAATCGACGATCATGCACTCGTCCTGCAGCTCATGGCGATTTTCTTTCATGCTCACGCCCAGCGCAAGATCGCATTCGATAACCGGATAGACGGCGTTAATCTTTCGCCGCGAGAGGTTGAATGTCTCAAATGGGCTGCTGAGGGGAAATCGGCCTGGGAAACTGGACGCATCATGGGAATCTCGCGTCATACGGTGGCATTCCATCTCGAAAATGCCAAGGCAAAGCTCGGTGTTAGATCAACAATTCAGGCAGTCGCGCGTCTTGCTTCAGCGAGGTCGAGCACCTGAAGCATGAGCCTGACGTTAGCCCCCTCCTTAGTTGAGGAGGCTGTAGGCCCACGAAGCTTGTCCTTCAATAGACTATTGTCGTCTTTGGAGGCACATCATGATGCAGGTCATAACGTCAGAATACTACGGGGCTCTCGCCTATGAGATCGCCGAAATGCATCGGCTTCGGTACCGGGTATTCAAAGAACGCCTCCAATGGGACGTCCAAATCAGCGGCGATATGGAGATAGACGAATTCGATGCACTCCATCCCATTTACCTAATTCAGCGAGCAAGCGACTCCCGTATTCAAGGTTGCGTTCGAATGCTTCCGTCTACGGGACCGACGATGTTGCGAGATATCTTCCCCGCCTTGCTGGATGGGAAGTCATTCCAAGCAACTCCATCGGTCTGGGAAAGTAGCCGTTTCGCACTCGACGTTGCCAATGATGCGCGCAGCACAATTCGTGGAATGACCAACGCAACTTACGAGCTCTTCGCTGGCATGATCGAATTCGGTCTATCGCGACATCTAACGGATATTGTGACCGTCACGGACAGCCGCATGGAGCGCCTCTTACGCCGTGCGGGATGGCCCCTACGCCGAACAGGCCAGCCAAGAAGATTTGGAAACACTGAGGCAGTTGCTGGGTATCTTGCGGTCTCCTCGGAATGCCTAACACAGGTACGAACTGCTGGAAACCTGCAGTCTCCGATACTTTGGGAACCTGCAGTGAAAGCCGCATAAAAATGCACGCCGTTTCGAATGTTCGACTGTCAGATCCCAGCATCAGGAAGCTTCAAATGACTCCTTCTTCGCAAGCTACCCGGATCGAGTTGCGTCACTTGCGGGCCGCGATAGCTGCCGCAGAATGCGGAAGCTTTCGGCAAGCATCGGAGCTTCTGGTGGTCCGACATTCCGTGTTAAGCCGCTTGATCAGCCAGTTAGAACATCTGGTCGGAGCGACATTATTTGCGCGCTCCAATGCAGGAGTTGTGCCTACCGTTGCAGGTCAGAGCGTCCTACGGATATCGCGAACAATTCTAGAGCAAGTCGACGCGATACTTGCGACCGCTCGATCCAGCGGTCGCGGCGAAGCTGGACGTCTCTCAGTGGGGTTTTGCACGTCCATTTCAGCGGGAAACCTGAGGGCAACCATGATCGATTTTAAGAAGAGATTGCCCCTGGTCGAGCTCGCGACTATCGAGCGGCCACGCCCTCTTCTAATGAGCGCTCTCAGGAACGGTACTCTCGACATAACCATCGTTCCGGGGCGAAGACCGCTGTCCGATGTCAAGACACTGCCAGTCTGGAGCGAGCGTGCACTAGCTTTGGTTCCAAACGATCATCCTCTGGCTACGCGTCAAGTCATCTACTGGACAGATCTTCGCAGCCAGACGGTGCTCTTGGGCGAGCAGGATCTTGGAAGCGAGCTCGAAGATCTGTTGGTCTCCAGGCTGGTGACCGACGAGCATCGCCCAACAATCGAACGTCACGATGTGAGTCGGGGCATCATAAAGAGCCTGATCAGTATGGGACTTGGAATTGGTCTCGTCATGGAGTCGGATGTGGGAGCCAGCTTCGCTGGTTTGGTCTACCGTGAATTGCACGACGACGCCGGCATGAGCCGCATCGGCTTCTATGCGTATTGGCGGCAAGATAACGAAAACCCGGCCCTGAAGCGTTTCCTCGATTTGCTGGCAGAGCGCTATCCCTCGCCTCCACCGGCTCTCGGGGGATGAGCGCTTCGCCTTGCCTTTGCAAATCCACGGTCAGTGGCCATGAATCGCGCCAGCATGGGCGCGATCAGCTTCACTGGATCGATGCTCTGCCCGTTTTCGCGTGCCACAGCCTCTGCATAGGCCACGAGATCCCGATGCACTGATGCCGGGAGCTCCGCGGTGACCTTGACCGGCTTGTCGTCGGGCAGTGTTCCTATTCTAAGCTTGGGCATCCCTATCCTCTGTAAGGCGCAAGTATAAGGTCACGATTGACGAGAACGCGAACTGGGAAACCAGGTCGCACGGTCAGAGTGGGCTGAATGTTAAGACTACGGCGAACCACCTGCTGTCCGGTTTGGCTTAATGAGCCGGAGGCGCCGTGTCGCAATGCCTGGATGATGGCGCTGTCGTTGCTGTTGGTGTCCGAGCCGGCCCCCAATTCAGTCCCGACCGCCAAAAAGGTCGATAGTGCCGCAGCCTTGAACAACTCGCCCCAGTGATTGTCGACCTGATCTTCGAGGCCTGCATATCCGGCGCTGTCAGCGCCAGGCTGCCGCTCGAGAACGATAGAACGTCCATTCGGCATGATCAGCCGGGTCCAGGCGAGCAGAACGCGGGACTGGCCGAAAGTGACTTGGCTATCGTAGATGCCGATCAGACGCGCTCCCTGAGGCACAAGCAGAAACCGGCCGGTCGGCGTATCGAAGACATTTTCGGTCACCTGCGCTGTGACCTGGCCAGGAAGATCCGACCGAATCCCACTGATCAGGGCTCCCGGAATGAGCGTGCCAGCCTGGACGATATACGGTGAAGCGGGCTTGGTGACACGGTCAGGGCTGACGGTGCGACGGTCCACAGAGGCGTTGATGAAGGCAAGCTTGCGGTCTTGACCATTCTGCGCAGATCCATCGTCGCCAGTACTCGTGGCGTTTGGCGGCACGACGCGCTCGCCTCCAAGACCTGCGGCGGCGGTCGGACGCACTTCTCGTCCATTGGTCGATGCGAACAAATGGCTGATGCGGGCTGCTTCGGTCTCTTGATCCCGGCGCTGCTGGTCCGGATCAGCGCCCATGTTCGGTAACTGGCCTTGAGCAGCAAGGATCGGTCGGCCGAGGTCCCCAGGGAGCGGTGGACCAAGCTGGGGGATCGGCTGGCGCGGAACGCCAGCGTAATCTTTCGGCAGCGTCGTGATGCCGTCGGCAACATTGTGATGGTCGGTGCTGTAAAGCTCATCGGTCGCCTGTCGTCCGGGATGCTTATTCTGCAGCGACCACAGGACCGCTCCGCCGATGACAAGCAGGGCCGCCGCGCTCCCTCCGGCCAGTACTTTTCGCGACAACCGTGTCACCCGCGGATGCTCTGCTCTTAAGCGGAAGCTTTTGGACTGCTCCTGTTGTGTCTCCGGCGGCACTGTTGCCTCGTGATCGTCTCCCCTCCGCGTGTTCATGACGACGGCCTCCCGTCGGTCCTCACAATCCTGACCTTCTGCTGGTGCTCCCCGCCGAGCCGGAGTTCGGCGGCTGCAAACAGCCGATCGACGATCAACACGTTGCCGTAGGCGCGATAGTTGACGAGTTCGGTCTTGCCGTCGGGACCAATGACAAAGAGCGGCGGCATTTCCCCCTGCACGATGCCTTGCGGGAATTCGACATAGACCTTGCGGCCATCGTCATATGCGGCAAGCGGCCGCCAGGGAGGGCTGTCCCCTTCGATGGCATAGCGGGAAATGCGTCGCGCCGGATCGGGAAGGACCGGTTTCAGAGCGACTGAACGCGATCGTTCGCGCACTGTTTCCGGATAGTACCAGGCAACAGATGGCATGTATGGCCGCTCGCGGGAGCGAAGCTCGATCAGATAGGTGCGCCGATCGGTATTGACAACCAGGTTGGTCTCGATCGATGCGCGGGTGGGCTTCACCAGGATATGAACCCGTCGCGCGTCGCCGCTCCCGCTCTCGGTATCGCCCACCACCCAGCGTACGGTATCTCCAGCCGCGATGGGTCCCGATCCCGTCAACTGCTCTCCCTCCTCGAGCGCGATATCCGTGATCTGCCCGGGCGCTGCGTAAATCTGATAGAGCGCTCCGGGACTGTAAGCGTAGATTTGGGCTGCGTTGAAATACCCGCGCCTGCGAGGTTCAACGCGGGCTGCGCTGTTTGCGGTCTCAATTCGGCTCACGGGTTCAGCGTCTTCCTTCCCTCCTGATTGCCCGCCAAGAGCCGGCTTCCAGAGGGGTGGAACGTGCAGCGGTCGCGATCTATCGTCGAGAGGCACGGGAGGCGCCGGCAACGGCGGGACTTCGGCGTCATAGCTGATCTCCGGCGGAATGTAGGTCGCGCACCCGCCAAGCGCCGACGAACAAAGCAGAAGAGCGGACAGAAATGCGCGCTTCGAGCCCACGAATTCGGGCCAAGCCGAATTGAGCCTAGATTCTGCGAAGTGATGCTTCGAATGAACGTCGGACTTCGTCTTGGTCACTGACTCAACTCCTTTGACCAGTTGATAGCGCGGACGTAAACGCCAAGGGGGTTCTTGCGCAGGCGTTCGGCATCGCGCGCCGTCTCGATCGTGATTGTGAGAATGGCGGTCCAGCGCTCGGTCGAACTCAACGAACCGTTGTCGTAGGTTCGCTGGATCCATGCGATCCGAAAGCTATCCGGAGACGCGCGTATGACGCTCGACACGTCGACGGAGATCTGCGTCTTGCCGAGCTTGGCAAAGGGGTCATTGTTGCGCGCATAGTCGTTGAGCGCGGCCGCCCCGCGATCGGTCGTAAAATCATAGGCCCGGAGCCAGTTCTGACGCAGAACGATGCCGTCGGCCGGCAGGCCCCTGACATCTTCGATAAAGCGCGCAAGATGGTAGGCGATCTGGGCGTCGGTGGGTTGATAGTCGATGTTGGCGGGCGCGACCCTTTGAGCCTGGCCGAGACGATCGACTTCGACCACCCACGGCGTGATCGATCCCTGGCTCGATTGCCAAACAAGCCCCCCGGCGAGGCCGGCGGACATCATCAGGCAGCCGAACGCCATCAAGCGCCAGTTCTTGGCTTGCACGCGCGCCGACCCAATGCGTTCGTCCCAAACCTGCGCTGCCTTTTGATAAGGCGTGATCGGCTCGGGCATGCGCCCATAGTGGACAGAAGGTCGTTTGAACATCGATGGTTGCCCCTGAGATCAAGTGATCGGTTTCGAGTCGAGCGGTGTCCGCTTGAGACGCCCGCGCAGTGCGTGGCGAAGCTGCAATGCTGCGTGTCAGCGCTCTCCTTCGGACAAGTCGACGGACGAGCCGCTGCCACCTTGATCGCCGGAGCGCACCGCGTGACCAGCAGCCGACGCGCCATGTCGAATAGTCTCGGCACGCTTCATGCGCCGCGCCCAATCGGGCTGCCCTTCGGCCGAAGTGCCGGCGGCCTGCTCGCCGGCATGCCCGCCTCCGCCCAATGCTGCCGTTGTGCGACGCAACGGGCTCATGACCGCCGATCCTCCAGCTTCCGCGACGCCAGCAAGACCGCCACTTCGATACGCTGCAGTGGCTCCGCTTAGGACGGCGCCGCCCCCGCGCGCGGCACCTGCAATCGCACCGCCGGCCAGACCAGCACCTCCCGCGGCAAGACCCGCGCCAGCTGCAACGACACCGCCCGCGGCAAGTCCAGTTCCGATTGCAGCACCGGCGCCGAGCTGCGGCCCACCGGACACCAAGCCGTTTGCGATTCCGGGTCCAAAGATACCGAGGCCCAACAGCGAGAGCGCCGCGAGCACCAGCGTCATCGCGTCTTCAATGGTCGCCTGGCCGCCAGCGAAGCCGGAGGTAAATTGCGAGAACAGGGTCGAGCCGATGCCGACGATGACGGCCAGAACCAGAACCTTGATTCCGGATGATATGACGTTGCCTAACACCCGTTCGGCAGCGAAGGCGGTCTTACCAAACAGGCCAAAGGGAATGAGCACAAAGCCAGCCAGCGTCGTCAGCTTGAACTCGATCAGAGTGACGAAGAGCTGGATCGCCAGAATGAAGAAAGCGAGCAGCACCACGATCCAGGCAAACAGGAGAACGACGATCTGGACGAAATTCTCGAAGAAACTGATGTAGCCCATCAGGTTCGAAATCGAATCGAGCAGCGGCCGGCCGGCGTCGAGTCCTACTTGAGCGATCTTTCCAGGTCTCAGAAAATCTGCAGCGGAGAGGCTTGCGCCGGATGCCTTCAGCCCGAGACCGGCAAAGCTCTCGAAAACGATGCGCGCCAGGCTGTTCCAGTTGCTTATGAGGTAAGCGAAGACACCAACGAACAGCGTCTTCTTGACGAGGCGCGCGATAATGTCCTCGTCTGGCCCCCAGCTCCAGAACAACGCAGCGAGCGTGATGTCGATCGCGGCAAGGGTCGTTGCGAGATATCCGACATCCCCACCCAAGAGCCCGAAGCCGTTGTCGATGTAACGGGTGAACGTCTCCAGGAACTGATCGATGATCCCAGTACTGGTCATGGCTTGCTCGCTTCGGGTGATGCCACGGATGGATACCCCTGCGGCATCCGGCTCTGATCCTTTGGCGCGGGTGTTGGACCGGCGGCGGGATCCGCGCGGCGGGACGCAGCAGCACCATCCTTTTTGCCAAGGAACCTTCGCCGGTTTTCGGCCCAGACCTGCTGGCAGTGCTGATACTTGGCCGTTTCATCCGGCGTGACGGCGCGGCAGCGGGCGAGGTCAATAGGATCGCCGTCCGTGGTCTTCTCTGCCTTTGGCGGCGAAGAAGCATCCTCTCCACCACGAAGCTGAATCGTGCAGGCTGCGACAACAAACACCCCGGCCGACACCGCCAGCGACAGCGCTTTGAACGCTTTTACATCCGGCATCAGTGAAACATCCGCACGTCTTGCGATTGATAGCCCTGCCCAGGCGTCAAAAACCGCCGAAGCTGCTCTCTGCCCTGGTCTTGGGCTACGGCGCGTTGCGCGGATTCGAAGCTCTGCGCCCTGCCCTGCGCCGCCACGGCAGCCGTGAGATCGCCGAGCTGTTGCGCCTGAAGGGCGAGAAGCTGATTGCCGGCCTGGGTTGCCTGCAGAGCGCCACTGGCGCCCTGGCTCGACGTCACAAGCGCCGACGTCTGGACGCGGTTGGTATCGAGGTTGGCGACGACGCCGGCCTGGACCCGGAGCGCATCCTGCAGTGCGGCGACAGAATTCTGCCAGCGCGATTGGGCGTTGGTGATCAACGCCTGGTTGGACTGGCTGCCGTTGGCCGGCGCGTAGCTGGTTGAAAACGCCCGATCGATCTGCTGGACGTCGTAAGCGATCCGCTGGGCCTGGGCGAGCAATTGCTGGGTCCGCTGGATCGACGATTGCAGCTGCTGCAGCGACGAATACGGCAGACTTGCCAGATTCCTCGCCTGATTGATCAGCATCTGCGCCTCGTTCTGCAACGAGACGATCTGATTGTTGATCTGCTGGAGTTCTCGAGCGGCTGTCAGGACGTTCTGGACGTAGTTGTTGGGATCGAAGACGATCAGCGCCCGCGCGGGCACCGCGAGGCCAAGCCCAAGCGCGACGGTGCCGGCGGCTGCCAATAGGCCAAGACGCCTCATAGCGATTTCTCCAGGTTGACGAGATTGGGGATCAGGTCCGTAGCCCACGCGATGCCGCGGTGCTGAAGCCAGGCCGTCACGAAGCCCTCGCGCCCATGTGCGGCGAGGAGTTGCTCGATGGCGGCCTGGTCGGTCTTTGAAGAGGCTGCGGTAAAGGCGAGCGCCACTTCGCCTAGGCCGAGTTCGAACATCCGGTTGCCGCGGCGAGACTGGCAGTAATAGTCCCGCTTCGGCATTGCACGGCTCAGAAGCTCGATCTGGCGATCGTTGAGGCCAAAACGTCGGTAGATGGCTGATATCTGCGGCTCGATCGCCCGTTCGTTCGGCAGCAGGAGGCGCGTCGGGCAGCTTTCGATGATGGCCGGCGCGATTGCGGAGCCGTCGATATCCGAGAGAGACTGGGTGGCGAAGATGACGGACGCATTCTTCTTCCGAAGCGTCTTCAGCCACTCGCGAAGCTGGCCGGCGAAGTCCTCATCGTCCAAAGCCAGCCAGCCCTCATCGACAATGAGGAGTGTTGGCCTGCCGTCGAGGCGATCTCCAATCCGATGAAAGAGGTACGCCAGCACGGCCGGAGCTGCGCTCGTTCCGATCAGACCTTCGGTCTCAAAGGCCTGGACCGAGGCCTCACCGAGACGCTCGAACTCGGCATCAAGCAGGCGCCCGGATGGTCCGCCCAGACAATAGGGCTGCAACGCACGTTTCAGGGAGCTCGATTGCAGCAGCACGGACAGACCGGTCAGGGTGCGTTCCTGCATCGGCGCGGAAGCGAGAGATGTCAGCGCCGACCAGAGATGGTCCTTCACCTCCGGGGTGATCTCGATCTTCTCTCGGGCCAGGATCGCGCCGAGCCACTCCGTGGCCCACCCCCGCTCGATGGAATCGTCGATCCAGGCCAGCGGCTGCAATGCGACGGGTTGATCGTCCCCGTCAGACAATGCGCCACCGAGATCATGCCAGTCGCCGTCCATGGCGAGAGCGGCGGCCCGGATCGAACCGCCGAAATCGAACGCAAAGACCTGAGAATTCGGGTAGCGGCGGAACTGTAATGCCATCAGTGCCAGCAGCACCGACTTGCCGGCACCCGTCGGCCCCACCACAAGGGTGTGGCCGACGTCACCGACGTGGAGCGAGAACCGGAACGGTGTCGAGCCCTCGGTCTTGCCGAACAGGAGCGGCGGAGCCTTGAAGTGGAGATCCCGGGCTTCGCCCGCCCACACCGCCGACATCGGAATCATATGAGCCAGGTTGAGGGTCGAAACCGGTGGCTGCCGCACGTTGGCATAGACGTGCCCGGGGAGACTGCCGAGCCAGGCTTCAACGGCGTTCACCGTCTCAATCATGCAGGTGAAATCGCGACCTTGGATCACCTTCTCGACCAGCCGCAGCTTCTCGTCGGCTGCACCGGGATCGCGGTCCCAGACCGTGATAGTTGCCGTGACAAAGGCTTGCCCGATCTGGTCCGAACCCAGTTCCTGTAGCGCCGCGTCAGCGTCCATCGCCTTGTTGTGGGCGTCGGTATCAAGGAGTGTCGACGCCTCGTTGGTCATGACTTCCTTGAGGATCGCGCCAATCGACTTTCTCTTGGCAAACCACTGTCGGCGAATCTTGGTCAGCAGCTTGGTCGCATCGGTCTTGTCGAGCATGATCGCCCGTGTCGACCAGCGATACGAAAAGGCCAGGCGGTTCAGGTCGTCCAGGATTCCCGGCGTCGTCGCACCTGGAAAGCCGACAATCGTCAGAACCCGCACATTGGCCGAACCCAGCATCGGCTCGAGCCCGCCGGTCAGCGGCTGATCAGCCAAGAGCGCATCGATGTACATGGGACTTTCGGGCACGCGAACGCGATGACGCCTGGTCGAGATCGTCGAGTGCAGGTAGGTCAGGGTGTCCTGATCATCGAGCCAGCCGCATTCGGGCATGAACCCTTCCACTAGCTGAAGCACGCGGTTGGTTTGATCGATAAATCCGCGGAGCACCTCGCGAGCGTCGGCTCCAACCGTACGATCGCGGCCCTCATAGAGCAGTCGCTCTGCCCTGGCGGCGCCCTCCTCCGGCGGCAGGTAGAGAAACGTCAGGAAATAGCTCGATTCATAGTGGGCGCCAGCCTCCTCGAACTGAGCCCTGCGCTCCGCGTCGACCAGCGCGGACGCGACGTCTGGAAAGCTGTTCGGCGGGTAAGCCCCCGCAAAATGACGCTGCGCCTCGACGAAGATGGCCCAGCCAGATCCGAGGCGACGCAGGGCGTTGTTCAAGCGACCGGCGACGGCGACAAGTTCAGCCGGCACTGCACTATCCAGGTCGGGTCCCCGGAATTTCGCGGTCCGTTGAAACGAACCGTCCTTGTTCAGGATGATTCCTTCGCCGACGAGGGCTGCCCAAGGCAGAAAGTCGGCCAGACGTGCATTGAAATGGCGGTATTCAGCAAGGTTCATCATGATCGAGAGCTCAGACGTCGAGATGACCGGGAATGCGCAGATGTCGGCGCACGACATCGACGAAGGCGGGATCACGCTTGGCGGCCCAGACAGCGGCCATGTGTCCGATGAACCAGAGCACGAGGCCCGCGATCCACAGCCGCAGTCCAAGTCCAAGCGCGGCTCCCAATGTGCCGTTGACGATCGCGACCGACCGCGGCGCGCCGCCCATCAAGATCGGTTCCGTGAGCGCACGGTGAACGGGCACGACAAAACCTGCGACGGGATCATCCATCAGATCACCACGCCGCCGCCGAACGAGAAGAACGACAGGAAGAAACTCGAGGCGGCAAATGCGATCGACAGGCCGAACACGATCTGGATCAGCCTGCGGAAACCGCCGGACGAATCGCCGAACGCGAGCGTCAAACCGGTGACGACGATGATGATCACGGCGATGATCTTGGCGACCGGACCTTCGACCGATTGCAGGATCTGGTTGAGCGGCTGCTCCCACGGCATGTTCGAACCAGCCGCCCATGCCGGCGGCGTTGTCAGAAGAAGCGCACCCGAAGCAGCCAAACCAGCGGCTTCTCGAAGAAAACGAAATTGCGGACGCATGTCAGTCTCCTGCTTGTGAAAGGCTGTAGTCGCCCGCTGCTCCAAGGCCGGTGACGAGGGCGAGCTCAGAGAGGTGACGATCGCCGCCACGGCCTGTAAGCACGGCGACGAGGTTGATGGTTTCGGCGATAAGGGCACGCGGAACCGTAATGACGGCTTCCTGGATGAGTTGCTCGAGCCGCCGCAGCGCGCCGAGTGCCGTACCCGCATGGATGGTGCCGATGCCGCCGGGGTGGCCCGTGCCCCAGGCCTTGAGCAAATCGAGCGCTTCGGCGCCCCTGACCTCGCCGATCGGGATGCGGTCCGGGCGCAGTCGGAGCGAGGAGCGGACGAGGTCGGATAGGGTGGCAACGCCATCCTTGGTGCGCAGCGCAACGAGATTGGGTGCTTTGCACTGCAGTTCGCGCGTATCCTCGATCAGAACGACGCGATCGGAGGTTTTCGCCACTTCAGCCAACAGCGCGTTGGTCAGTGTTGTCTTGCCGCTCGATGTGCCACCGGCGACGAGGATGTTTTTGCGAGCGGAGACGGCACCTCTCAGTGCCGCGGCCTGCCTCGAGGTCATGATCCCCTTAGCGACGTAATCGTTGAGCGTGAACACGGCCACCGCCGGCTTGCGGATTGCAAAAGCTGGCGCCGCAACGACCGGAGGCAGGAGACCTTCGAAACGCTCGCCGGTGCCGGGCAGTTCGGCCGAAACGCGAGGTGAACCGGCGTGCACCTCCGCCCCTACGTGGTGGGCTACCAGGCGAACGATGCGCTCGCCGTCCGCCGCGGACAATGTCTCGCCGGTATCAACAAGGCCACTCGACAGGCGGTCGATCCACAACCTCCCGTCTGGATTGAGCATGACCTCAACGATCGATTCATCTTCAAGGTAGCCTGAAATTGCCACACCAAGCGCGCTCCGCAGCATACGCGCGCCGCGTGATGTCGTCTCCGACTGAATGGATTTGATCGCCACCGCTGCCCCCACGGAATGAGGACGTCCAAAGAGCGCCCTCAGATGGGGATGATTAGAAAAGCCACCAACCGATCTAGGGCAACAAGCACTTCGGGCAATCGTAGAACAGCGTAGGAAAAGAAAGACGAGCAGAGCAATTTAACGTGGGTCGCCACTCACCACTCCGTATCGTCATCCGCGGGCCCTTGTAGGACCGCTTGTTCGTAGAAACAGACCGGTTCGATTACATCGGAAGCGTCAAATGCGCCGATCCAACGGCCGACGTAGCGGACCCATGGCAGCCCGAACCACGCGAGCGCCGCGATCTGCAGCAATACGTTGAGACCAAACGCGACTTGGTAGGCCAATATGGGCTTATGGCTCGCCCCGGGAGACCATTGCTCCAAGATCAAGCCCGTCGCGCATTGGGCCAAAAATGCCCATCCGAAGTGCAGCACGTTCAATGCGCCATTGGCACGACCCGCAAGCCCGGGCGGAAAGTAATCGGCTATCACAGCGAAACTGACCACGGAGGCCGCTCCGACGACTGCGACAACGGACCATGGCAAGAGGGACGGCAAAGGCACACGAAACATCAAAAAAAGTTGGGCAGCGATGAACAGCACCGCAATCGTCGCCAATATTGATTCCGCTCCGATTTCTCTTCGTCTGATGTAGTGGACCGTCGTACCGAACAACCAAGCACCGCCGCTCAACACGATCGACATCGTGAACAGCTGTCTGACGAGACTTCCCCGATCAAAGCCCTCCACGTCTGTTAGCCACGTCGAGGCCCATAATCCTTGCAGTGACCAAGCCGACCCCACGCACGTGGCCGACAATGGGGCAATTCGCCAGAAACGCCTGTCGCCAACAACAGAGCTGAGGGTGTTAGAGATTGACGCTGTCGACGGGACGACGACTTGCTCGGGAACCACGACATAGATCAGCATGGCCGTGACGCCGGTTGCGACTGCAAGGATCTCGAAAAACTGTCGCCATCCTATCCACGCGAGTAGGTGCTCGGCGGGCGCCGTAGCGGTGACCGCCCCGAGCGATCCCAACATGACCATGTAGCCATTAAGCAAGGCCACTCGTTCTCTCGGAAACCAGAGGACGATCGATTTCAACCCCGCCGTCAGCGCTGCCGCTACGCCAAGCCCAATCATTGCACGCGCGATCAAGAGTGAAAAAAATCCGGCCGATATCGCGAACACTCCGGCACCAGCGGCAGCGATCAGGAGCAGAGCACTCTGGACGCGACGTGGGCCAAAGCGGTCCAACATTATGCCGACGGGGATCTGGGCCGCGGCGAAGACCAGGAAATAGACGGACGTCAGTAACCCGAGGTCCGCAGCATCAAGTCCGATATCGGAAATGAGATGACCTGAGATCAGAGCGTTGATCGTTCGGAACAAATATGAAAGATAGTATCCAGCAGCAAATGGGAGAAAAACGGAGGCGATGAGACGCCATGCTATTGAAATTGGCATGCTGGCCCTTCTTGCTCACTCAGCTCATTCGAGCCGATAGCGCGTCCAGCTTTTTGTCGACTTAGCTACATTGCTGCGATCGTAGGCTGGCGTAGAAAAAGGAAGGACCGGCGAAGTAGCTCCTCTGGTGGATTAATCCAGTTTGGCGACCGGCTCGTCACGAACGACGTCTTCCGAGATTTCACGCAGGAAGCTCTGCCCCTTTTGCAAACGGCGCCCGAGCGCCTCGACAAATCCCTCAAAGCGTTCCCGGCCTTTTGCCTGGGCAGCAGCCTGCGCGTCGTTGGGCAATGGCGGCGTGATCGTCAGCCAGAAGCGGATGAACAGGGCCAAAGTCTCGGCAGTCAGACCGACGTCACGTTCCAGTCTCTGCATCTGACGCGATAAACGATCCAGGCGCCGGGTAAACGCCGCCTCCCGCCTGTCCGCACCATCCGGCGATAGAAAGGAAGCGACCGCTGCTTCCACGATCGCGGATCGCGAGAGGTTCCTGCGATCGGCGAGGTCTGAGATCTGCTTCAAGAGCTCGGGCGGGAAATACACGTTCATCCTGTCGCGCATGATGCCTCAGAGCTCCATCCCGTCATCTGGGTCGAGCGCGACCTGGCGGGCCACACCTCGCATCTGTTTTCGTACGAGCCGAGACTGGCGGACCGCTTCGTCGTCATCGTCAAACACGATGGCAAATTCCTCGGCTGGCGTCCGTTCGGTCGTCTCTTTAGCGATGGCAACGTGATCAGGCAGTTCGGGCTCTCGGCGGAGCCCACTGTTCGCCGTGTCGTCCTCGACCTCCGCGGCCTTGTCAGTTGGACCTCCCGTCGGCTTCAACATTCCAAGCGCTGACCATCCGTCCGTTCGCGATGATCGACCGGCCCTTGCCGGATCGGGCGGCGGTAGAACCCGCTCCGTGAATCGCCTATCCTCGTAGTAGCGGACCTTCTTCGCCCGGATCGGCGGCGTGCCCGCCACCATGACGATCTCATCCATTGGCGGGAGCTGCATTACCTCGCCAGGGGTTAAGAGCGGCCTTGCCGTCTCCTGGCGCGAGACCATGAGGTGCCCCAGCCAGGGGTTCAACCTGTGCCCGGCATAGTTCTTCATCGCCCGCATTTCCGTCGCGGTGCCCAGCGCGTCGGACACCCGCTTTGCGGTCCTCTCGTCGTTGGTCGCGAAGCTGACGCGGACGTGACAGTTATCGAGGATGGCGTTGTTGGGCCCGTAGGCCTTCTCGATCTGATTGAGCGATTGCGCGATCAGAAAACTCTTAAGGCCGTACCCCGCCATGAAGGCGAGCGCGGATTCGAAGAAGTCGAGCCGCCCCAGAGCCGGGAACTCATCGAGCATCATCAGGACCCGATGCCGGCGGTCGCGGGCATGCAAGTCCTCGGTCAGCCGCCGGCCGATCTGATTCAGCACCAGGCGGATCAGCGGCTTGGTCCGCGAGATATCGGAGGGCGGCACCACAAGGTAAAGCGTTGTAGGGCTATCTGCGATCAGATCGGCAATCCGCCAGTCGCACCGGCAGGTCACCAGGGCCACCACGGGATCCCGATAAAGCCCAAGGAACGACATCGCGGTGGACAGGACGCCAGAACGTTCATTCTCCGATTTGTTGAGGAGTTCGCGCGCGGTGGAGGCGACAACGGGATGGGCGCCCTGCTCGCCCAGATGCGCGGTGGTCATCATTGCCTTCAGCGTCGCCTCGATTGGCCGCTTGGGGTCGGACAGAAAGGCGGCGACGCCTGCCAAGGTTTTGTCGGCCTCGGCATAAAGGACATGGAGGATGGCCCCGACCAGGAGCGAATGACTGGTCTTCTCCCAGTGGTTTCGTTTATCGAGCGAGCCTTCGGGATCGACCAGAACGTCGGCCACGTTCTGGACATCGCGAACTTCCCACTCTCCACGCCGGACCTCGAGCAGCGCGTTGTAGGCCGAAGACTTTGGGTTCGTCGGGTCGAACAACAGCACCCGGCCATGTCGCGAGCGAAAGCCGGCGGTCAATTGCCAATTCTCGCCCTTGATGTCGTGAACGATGGCCGAGCCGGGCCAAGCCAATAACGAGGGCACAACCAGCCCAACACCTTTGCCCGACCGGGTGGGCGCGAAACACAGCACATGCTCCGGTCCGTCATGGCGAAGGTAGTCGCCGTCAAGTTTGCCCAGCACCACGCCATCGGGACCGAGAAGCCCGGCGGCTTTGACCTCCTCCGCGTTGGCCCAGCGCGCAGAACCATAGGTCTCGACGTTCTTGGCCTCACGCGCCCGCCAGACCGACATGCCGATCGCCACCGCGATCGAAATGAAGGTCCCCGACGCCGCGATGAAGGCTCCCTCGACAAAGACCTGAGGCGCATAGGCATCAAAGACGAACCACCACCAGAAAAAGACCGGCGGGTAGTAGAATTTCCAACCCAGCAGTTCGAACCAGGGCCGGCCAAGCTCCGGTTGATAGGCGAGCCGCCACGCCGTCCATTCGGTTGCTCCCCAGATCGCCAGCAGAACGATCAAGCCGACAACGATCACCTGTCCCCAGAGGATCTTGGTTCCGGACATCCCGAACGCCCTTCCGCAATTGGAATTGGAGAGATTGCTAGAGGCCTAGGTCGCGCTTGCGACCAAAGCCCCACTCGATGCCACCGCCGTCCTTGACGACACCGATGACGTGTTGGCCGAGCCGCTTTTCGAGGTCACGCGACCAGGGCACGAGCTGGAAGCCGAGCCCATTGTCGATCATGGCAAAGCGCCCCGACGCGAGCGTCAGCCGCTGGCGATACGTGCCCGTCACGTGCTCCCCGGAGGCGGCCTTCAGATGAGGCAGACCTGTGTCGGCCGAGACTTTTGCCGCCACCTCATCCAGCTCGCGCCGGCGCAAGGTATCCAGGAGATCGCGCTGCAGGATGATGCGCTGCCCCTGCCGCCGCGCAAGACCCTGGTTAACCAGATGCTCGGCACGGGCTTCCATGGCACGGCGGGTCTCGCGGCCGAAACCACCCATGGCGAGCGGCATCGGATCGCGTTCGACCAGCCGGTGGTCGAGCCAGGTCGCACCTTTCGCGGTCACCTGATCACCAACATCTAGATCGGAACGAGTTGCGAGCACCAAGGTGGAGCGCGGATCATCGGTTTGACCGAAGCGTCGCACTTCGACGATGCCACCGACGGGCGGTGCATGTTCGAAGGCCTCGATTCCTCGGAAGCGGACGTGGTGAGCGCGTCCGTCTGTTCCGTCGATCAGGGCATAGGTCTCGCCCGTCAGTTCATCAAGCAATCCACGATCGACCAATCGTCCGATGATCTGGGACGTCGGCTGTCCGCCTTCGATGACGTAGTCCGACACGCCGCGCGCCTCCCCACGCTCGGTAAAGGCGCGGTGCATGGTCTTGATGATGTCGCCGCGCATGCCAAGGTCGCGCAGGCTACGCTCGGCCTCGAGCCCCACCATCCATTCCCCGGGCGCGGCGGACGTGGCGAGGCCCATCTTCTCCAACTGCTGGAGGCGGCCAACCATCAGTCGCCGGATCTCGGGATCGGAGCTGCCGGGATTTTCTGGGCGAAGATCGATATAGCCGGTCTCATCGGCCGACAGCCGGATCTCCCGATCAAGCCGCGTCCATCGTTCCGCCGTGACTTCCCTCTCCAGCGAATTGCGGATCTCGTGCTCGGGCTTTGGACCGAGTTCGATGGCGACGAGCTCCTCGGCTCGTGAACGCAGGCCCCGACTGATGTAGTCGCGGGAGATTACGAGGTCCGCCCCTTGCTCATCGACTCCCCTGACGAGAAGGTGGACGTGCGGATTGTCGGTATTCCAATGGTCGACGGCCAACCAATCGAGCCGCGTGGCAAGATCGGTCTCCATCTGCCTGGCGAGATCGCGGGTGAACGCCTTGAGGTCGGTCATGTCGTCAGCGTCCTGGGGCGAGACGATGAATCTGAAATGATGCCGGTCGTGCTGGCACCGCTCGGCGAAGGCCGCGCCATCGGCTCCGTCACTGCCAGCATCGAACATCTCGGCCCGCTCGCCGCTTCGGGTCACCCCATCGCGCTTCAGGTATGAAAGATGCGCGGTTAACGGCGCCGAACGGAATGAACGCCCCTTGTGGCGCACGATGCGCGCCTTCACCACAACTCGCCGTATCGGACTGAACAACCGGCTGCGACTAAAAGCGAGCCGGCCGCGGCCGAACGTCGAACGCCCATAGGCCGCCGAGCGCCTGCCCGCGGCAACCTGTCCCGAGGTGTGTCCTGCTTTCTTCGCGGCACGCAGCACCTGGTTGATGAAGCTCTTGGGCTTCGGCGCGCGGGTGCTGCGGATACGCCCGGGCCGAATGCGCAGATCGCTGTCGCCGGCGGTCATGGCGGAGCCTCGAACACCATTAAAACAGCTGCAGTGCCGAAAATGTCTTTGATCACATTGTTCAAAACGCAAGGCGCGGCACGCGCCCCGACCGACCGGCACGCCAGAACCCAAGCCATGACAATGGCTTGCGGTTCGACCGGCGAGCCGCTTTTATCTCGCCGTCCTGCCGTCGTGGTCTCAAAGTCGCTGAATCCGGAAAGAGCCGCCGCGCCTTGGCAGCCAACATGCGAAGCCCCCACTGCTTCCGAGCGCTTGCGATAGCGATCGTTACCCGAAGGGCCGAGACACCCGAAGGGTGGCTCGGTGAGGAGCGAAGCGACGAGTAGAGCGCGGGCCGAAGGCATCGCCCATACGCCATCACCTTGCGAACCCGCACACGTGGTCATCGCGATACACCCGAATCCGATCGAGGGACGAACATGCCAACAGGCCGGGGCACCATGGGCGCTACATCGTGCGCCGAGATTGCGGTCGTGACACCGCTCGAGGGCATGAGCGCCAGTAACCGATCGCGCGTTTTCATGAGATCGGATCGCGTGACAAATAGCGTCGCAGCTGCTGATGACTGTCCGCTGGACGTCCACGTCGGCGGCAGTTCGATGCCAAGCAGATTTGCAAGCTTTGCGACGTATGCTCGCGTCTCATCTGGCAGAGAGCCGCTTGCGAGATGCTCTTCGTAGCGAGCAGGTCCCGCATTGTACGCCGCAAGAAAGCCCGGTGAACCGTACCGCTCGTGCAGTTCGTGAAGGTACGCCGTGCCAGCAAGAATGTTGTCACGCGGATCGTAGGGATCGTTGCCGAGCTGGTACCGCAGCCGTAGCTCCGCCCACGTCTCCGGCATAATCTGCATCAGTCCCATGGCGCCTTTTGGTGATCTGGCACGCACGCCCCGGGCGCTTTCGACGTGCAGAACTGCGCCTATCCAGCGCACCGGCACGCCAAAGCGGCGCGAGGCCTGCTCGACGAACTCCCCAAACTGATCGCCAGCTCGATGACTCGCTGAAGGCTCCACGGATCGCGTCTCGGCGACAGCAACGGTGTTGCTCACGGTCAGCGCAACGAATACCGGTACGACAGCGCGCAGGCTCCCCTCGAACAAGCGCAAGCATGCCGCCGTGCTCCCGGCCGTCCAGGGTGAAGCCGCTTCGCGCCGGCCATTCGGCCGCCCTGGACCGCCGCTGCGCGCGACGGCCGTGCGATCGTTGGTCGGGACGGAGGAATGGTGCAGCACTTGGCCGAACAGAGGAATGGCTGTTCGGAAACTCAATTCGCGCACGATCAATCCTCCCAGGTCCAGACGGGAAGCGCACGGCCAATGACGGACGATGCCGGCAGTAGCCCGAAGTAGCGCCCATCCAGCGAGCTGGTGGACTGCCAGTTCATGACGAAGAGCTCGCCCTCGCCGACTACGCGGCATCCCTGCCATTTCGGCAGCGGTCGACCGCGTCCATCGCGATCTCGTGCCTCGCCAATTTCGATTGCATCGACGGACACCGCGAGCCCGCTTCTACAGACGGTTTGCCCCGGAAGCGCCAGCACACGTTTGAGCATCGGCACACCAGCTGGCAGATAGCCGTTCAGATCGAGGAAGGTCGCGAGCGGTTCCGGCGGCTGTATGGCGAGGAGTTCTGGAACGAATAGTTTGCCCGGCGGCTGCACACGGTAGAGCCCGATCGGTACGCTCTCGGATGCATTCCAGATGTAGGCCGGCGTGATCTCCAGAACGATTGGCGCAACAAGTGCGACGGCGCCGCCGAGCATCGCAGTCAACGTCTTGAGCCGCGGTGTCATCGCACAATCCTCTGCCGGTGAAGCCACGCCTGGTGGCGGGCTTTCGTGTACGGGCGCGGGTTTTCGTTGACGGACAGGCGGTTATGAACGTGATGCCAATGATCGGGCGCAACATCAGCGGGATTAATCCCGAGCGCCTCAATGGCATCGGTCATCTGCAACACTCGTTCGACCTTCGGCCAGCCAGACAGACGCAGCAGGATCTCCCCGCCCGGCGTCACATACGGCACAGTCGAGCAGCGCTGTCCTGGTGCGACCGCGCGCAAGATGTCGATGCGCGAAATGATCGTCCCAAAGTCGTTCGAGGTCCACCGGACGAAGGCAAAGATGCTACCGGGCGCAAATGACAGGACACGCCGGTGGCGATCAAGCTTCCGTTCCTTGACGATACGACCGAACCGAATGCGGTTTTCGATGCGCTTCTCGAGCCACAACACTTCCACTTCCGTGAGATCGGTCATGCCGTGGCTCTCTGACGCTGGAGCGGGCAGCCGTGAACTGAGGGCTCGGTGGAGAGTGTGTGTGGCCTGCAAACGCGGGCTAGACTGCCGGACCGCCGTTGCCGGGCGCCGACCACGCGGCTTTCGGCCTGATCCGTTAGAAGAAATCCGAAGGATTTCCGGTTAGTAAAGTTAGAGCGGCTGGAAGGCGCGGAGAAACAAGCTCTTAAGTCCGATTCCGGTCCCCGATAGCACGAGGATCTGGTCCCCGATAGCACGAGGGTTGCGGTCCCCGATAGCACGAGCTGACTCACAGGTTGTCCTCCGAATTTGGAATGAGACCGCGCCGGCGCAGGCGTATCGTTAAGGGATCAACGGGTGTCGGCGCGAAGTTCAGCCGCTCGGTGCCATCAGGATCGCGCGTGAGCACAAGCTGATAGCCTGGCAATGTCTGGCGCTGGACGATCTGACGGACGTCGTATGCAAAATGCTTCAGCGGCGAGAGGATGCCGGACTTGGCATGGAGGTGCACAAGATCAAAACTCCAGCCGCCCTCCTGCCGGCCGCCGTGCTTGCGCACGAGCCGGTAGAGCCAGCGCTCCAGTCCGCCCGTCAGATCGAAATAGGCGCGATCGATCGTCAGCACGAGCGCGTCATCGATGATGCCCGCGTAGAACCAATCAGGCAGGATTAGCTCGAGGCCAAATGGACGACCGTTTGCATCGGCGGTCTCCTTCCACTCGTTGATCCAGGAGAAACGGTGCCGCCGTCGTTCTGCCGGCTGGCGGATCGATGTCAGCACGGTCGTTGACTGAAGTCTGTCGAGACCGGCCTTCAGCCGGTCATAGTCGCGCGCGCTAGTCCCGCGCCCGACAAACGTCAGGATCTCATAAGGCGTTGCAGCCATTAGGCGCGACGTCTTCAGGCCGGCGTCACGGGCTTCGACGATCTGCGAGGCGGCCCAGATCAGAACGTCTGCATCCCAGATGGTCGCCATGCCGTGTTCCGGCACGGCTTCGACACGAATTGCGATCGGACCGGCACGAAAATCGATCGGCACGATCCGCCTGGTCTTTGCGAGCGAGAAGAACGGATAAGCCATCAAATCCTGCGCGTCTCGGGCGGCAAGATCACCGGGCAATGCCCGAAAGAGCTCAAGCTGCTCGCGCTCCGAATGGTGTTTACGCCGCATGATCGTTGCTCTCACGCGGCAATCAGCGGCGCTCTTGGCCTGCATACGGCCGCAGCGCCGGATGCTTTTTGGCCGGCAGAACGGTCCCCTTCCCCGGATCGGAGGTCGACGTCTTGGCGCCCCGGTCGGCCCACGCCTTCAGGTCATCAAGGGCGTAGACGACACGTCCGCCAATCTTCCGATAGGTCGGTCCAGTACCGTACGTGCGGTGCTTTTCCAGCGTGCGACCGGACAGGCCAAGATAGCGCGCGGCCTCAGGTGTACGCAGGAAGCGCGGGGGAAGACCGGCCATCGGATCGGGCATTTGAGGACTCCAAGAGGACAGCGCACCACGCTTGGCTAGGCCGGCGTGTGTGCGGACATCATGGAGGAGCAAGATCTCGAAGGGGAATGCCGAATGTTGAGGGTATGATTTTCGGCACCCCTCGGGCGACTGCGCTACTCGTCCCTGCGCCTTGGCCGCAGGAGTTTGCGGTAACCACCGCGCATCAACGCGAGGCCGCTTTGCACCAAGCGGACCGTTCGATTGCGCAGATCATGCGTCTTCCACGCGCGATCGGGCACGCGCTTCTTGCCGAACAGCGCTTCGGCGATAACGCGATAGCTGCCGCCGGCGCTATGCGCATCGAGCGCTCGGATCGCAGCGCTCAAGCGTTCGCGTCGCTGTTTCGAGAGATGATGAAAGGCAGGACCTGGCGCGCGTCCATTCATCGCTCGCCACAGCCGGCGGGCTGCATACGCACGCGCGTCGAAATCGCCGTCAAACGGCAGTTCGGCTGCGTATGACGCGCCGAGCACCGGCGGCTCTTTGGACCAGACACGGTGATCAACCGGGCCGATACGCAGCACGGCATGCCAGCCATCGACAGCTCGGCGCACCTCCCCAGCTGTAAGGTCGAGCAGTGGCTGAGACGGCGCCCCGCCCTCTTCAGGCACTGCGACCTTGACCGGAACGACCGCCGCTAAAACCTCTGGCGCCCAAAAGATCGTTTGCTCGTCGTAGGACCTCTGCGGGTCATGGGCGAAAGCAGAGGCCCCACCTCCTCCTGAATTCCTCGGTCACTTCGCCGTCCGGGCTGCTGGCGATCATCGCCTCAAAGTCGCGTCGGTAGTCCGCGTTGCGGCGAAGACATTCCCAGGCGATGTCGGTGATTTCAGCGTCTTTTAGGCTTTTGTAGGATTCCGGCGACCGCCAGTCGAATTCAGGCATTGCTTCCGCCCCATTGCACACAGCTAACAACGATTGCGCCGCAATAGGTATGAACGAAGCGGTTGCAGGAAGACCCTAGTTTGGCACCACGTGGTGCACCGGAATGACCACCGGTCACCAAAAGAAAATAGTTCTTCCTGCAGGTCACCAGGCGGCGATTCTGTTCTATTTCGAGCCGGTGCCACGTAATAGGCGGCCCTGTTCAGTCATCCATTTAGCGCGCGCAAGATGACTTTGATATGCGCTTCTCGCGCGGTCTGGCTCTCGCTCTGGGTCCATATGCAAGACCACGCGAGCCACTTCTCGCCAGTCTGCCCTCTCGCCTTCCGCCTGCAAAAGGCGAATGTACGTGACGACATGCTGTTCGTCATAGGCAGTCAGCGCCGGCTCGTTCGGTGCGACATCTGCGACGTCAGGATTTAGCGGCGGCTTCGACATCAGAGACTACAATATGCGCGTGATCGAAAATCAAATTGGGACGCGCGAGCCTCGGCGGCTCGAACGGTTCCCAGCCTGAGCATATGGCATGCCACCCGCTCGGGCGAGGGCTCAATAAGCCGCATTTCTCGACGTTTCAGCAATCGAAGCTCCGTCCGTGACCCTCAACATCCAAGCTCCGCGTATTATAACACGTAGCGCCAAAATACGCGATTGCTTCCTATCCTGCGGATGGATATTCGCAAGGTCTTCGGAGCGAACGCGCGTCGATTTCGACTGGCCCTTGGCTTGAGCCAAGAGGCAGTTGCAGAACGCATGGGCGTCGACCGGGCCTTCGTAAGCAGCATGGAGCGAGGGCTGCAAAACGCAACGTTGCTTACAATCTGGCAGATTGCCCAAGCGTTGGATGTCCGACCTGCAGATCTGCTTGAGGAAAAAGTGTCCAAGGTTCGATCCTGACCTTCCACGAGCCGGCCGGAGGCCGGCGAACGCCGGACGCGGATACGCGTCACCGCCGATCCAGCCTGCCGGATCGGCGGCGACGCACCATTCTGGATAGCATGGCCGCGCAACCGAAAGCCGGTCGCGCGGCTCAGGTCATCAGATTGCGCGCTCCATCAATCGTTTCGCTTTGCCTTCCAGTTCAAGTCGTGTGTCCTGATGAGCCTTGCCGCGAGCAAACGCAGTAATGCCTTGCACGAAATCAAAGATGCTTTCCGGCTTGCGGTTTTCCTCGCCCAAGACGGTCTCGATGATCTTCGAGGTCTTGGATTTGGAAAACCCGCCTTTGCGGAGGAACGTCTCCCGGTCGTCGTCCGTGCGGGCAACGATCCGCTCCCGCGCTGCCTTGATCCCGGCCACGAATAGCGCAGGTGACGAGTTGGCAAAGCTCGTTAGCGCTGGCGCAGCTTCATGGGCGAACCGTTGAGCGGCAAATTTGGAATGCCGAATCGTGATCTTCTCGAAATTCTCGACGCCCCAAAGATTACGGTTCATGCAGACGGCGCGGAGATAGAAGCTCGCGATCCCAAGCGTCTTGCTGCCGACTTCACTGTTCCAGCAGTAGAACCCCCGGAAATACAAATCCGGTGATCCATCCGGCAGGCGCCCGGCTTCGATCGGGTTGGTGTCGTCGACCAGAAACAGGAACACATCCCGGTCACTGCCATAGAGCGTGGTCGTGTCCTTGGTCACGTCCACAAACGGATTATGGGTCATGGTGGCCCAGTCCATCACGCCCGGGACCTTCCACCGCGTGTCACCCGTGCCATTGCCCGCGATCTTCATGACCGCTGCGACCAACTCATGATCCCAGATGCGGCCATAGTCCGGCCCGGTCACGGCACGAAGCTCAACGCGTCCGTTGTTGGCCTCCAAGGTTTTCACGAGCTCGGCGCGATGTGACAAAAAACCGTGTTGCAGATTGATAGCGGATAGGGCTGCGGGAAGCTGCCGCAGATAAGATGTCGGCGCACTGACCAGCGTACACAACTGGCCAAAACTCCAATGGGTCGGCGCCACCGGCTCGTCACGTCCCGGCACCGTCAGGGTCAGCCGCTCGGCATTGTCCCGGCTCGCCTCCACCCGGATCGCGCGGCTCTCCACCGTCCGCGCCTGCGCGCGCTCGGCCCGTCCTCGCACTGCTTCATAAAGGTCCGGCAGGTTCAGATACCGCTCGTCATCCGGTCGCGCAAACCACTCGGACGACACGCGGCCGATCCGCTGGCCGCGCGATACATCCACGCGGAAACCTCCCGAAACAGGCTGTTCGCTCTGGGACAATGTCATCATGTTCATGGTCGTTCTCCTATGGGCTGAGGTTGAAGCGCAGCGCTGCGCTGCAACCCTGCCCGTCGGCGAGACCTGGGGTAGCAAGGGCAAGGGCGGCCGGAGCGGAGGGGGATCACCCGCCTGACAAGGGCGCGCGAAGCGCGCGTCTGCACGCGCCCGACGACATCGTCGTCGTGAAGATCTTTTGCGCGGAAGACCGGGGATACCGCTCCGGCCGGCACGGCGAGCCGTGCTTCACCCTTGCCTGCGCGAGGGCGGAGCCCTTAGCAATCTCCTCAAAGAAAAATGCGCTTCTTCTTCCTCCCGAAGCGGCGAAATAAAATGCAGAAAAGCCCCGCCTCCGAGGAGGCGGGGCTGACGATCCCGTGGGATCAGTCGCCGTTGCGGCGGGACCAGATCAAGGCGAAGCCCTCGTCGCCTTCGACCTTCACCAGCGAGGCGTAGATCGGGGCCGGGAAAGTCGGATCGTCGAGCTTGACCGAGAGGTATTCGCGATCGGTCTCGCGGGCGGTCTTCTTCCAGGCGGCACCGAGCTCGGTCGTACCGGCGAAGATGCGGTAGTCGGGCGCCTTGTCGTTGTCCTTCTCGGATGCCGCGAACCTTGCCTTGACGTTCAGGGTCAGCGTCTTGATCGAACCGATGTAGCCGTTGTCCGAAGCGGTAAAGGTGCCGATGGTAGCCATGATGGTCTCCGTTTGTTGCTCGGGCCGCGCCCATCGCAGCCTCGATGGCGATCCTTGGCCCGGGGAGCGATCGGCCCGCAGCCGTCAGGCCCGCAGCGACAGCGGAGGACGGCGATAGCCTGCTTTTTTGTCTTCCCGCGAGGAATGCCGCCACTTCGCGGCAGGGGAAAAAAGCAGGCGCAGCCGTTGCGGGAAGGCGATCAAGGCTCTTGCCGGCCCTCGGGCCTGATCAGCCCATTCGAGGTTGCGTTGGACGCGCCATGAACGAACTGACGGAGACAACCATGGCGGCCGACACCGACGCGGCACAAGGACATGCCTGGGCGGATCGAACATCTGCTGGCACCCGCGCATCAACGGCAAAAAAGACGCATCTTGGCAAACACAAGCGAAACCAAGCGCATTTTCGCGTAGGAGACCAAATGTGCCGCTGGAGTTATCTGCCTGCGCGCGATCTCGATGCTCGCAGTCATCACACCATCAAAGCGTCCGCCCTGAATCGCATCGTCCTGATGAGGCGAGTGCGACACAGCCGTCCTCACTGGTGCGGCAAACGGCGTGGATCGGACAGATCGTGGCCCATATCCGAGTCGAGGGCTTGTGTGGGCGGTCGCCGCTTTGCATTGATCGAAGCGGCCGCGCGCGGGTCCGGCGCGCGGCCGAAAATTTAAAACCCGCCGGGGGCGCCTACGCGGCCCCGGCTCAGTCCTCATTCCGCGGCCTCCGAATACGCGTCGCCGTCCTGCACGTCAGTTGAAGCATCGGCGCGATCCTGCGACTTCGCTGTTCTCAGCAGCGAAGGCAGCCAGTCGGTCGCCGCTAGCAATTGTTCGGCGGCTTCCGCCATGTCGACCTTCTTCATGTCCACCATACGCTCGGCCGCCTCGGCGCTCACGCCCTCGCAAACCGCCTCCAGAATACGCGCCTTGGTGACGCGACCCAGATAGCTACGCACCGTCGGCCGCCAATAGCCGGTCATGTCAAGAGACACGGCTTCCGCCAGCCGGTCGGCCGTTGACAGCGCCCGCGGCCGCCGCTCCCACGGCAGTTTCACCGCATTGACGGTCAATGCGGTGCAATGCGCAAACAAGGCCATGCGGCTGTCGTGGTCGAGTTCGGCCACGAAAGCCCAAAGACCAGCCACGTCCCGCGGCATCTGCCTTGCCCAATTGGCGTGACGATCCGCCCAGGCCTTGCCGGCGGGTGTATCCTCGATACCGTCCGCATGCCCAGCCAAATCGGTCTTGACTGGCTGGATACCAACGACATGCGCATCCGCGCCGAGATAGAAGATTTGGGCCGCGAGCGCATGCGTGACGGCCACGATTGCGGTTTCGGGCTGTTCGCTCAAATTGAGCCTCAGCCCCAAGGTGCGATGTGCGGTGAGGTCGCGAACGAGAACGTCAGATAGGGGTCTGTCGTCGTCCTCGTCCTCCGCAACGGCTTCTTCATGACCACCTTGCGCCGCATGGCCATCTGTGTCCGCGCCCTCATTCGCCCCCTGCGGGTCGCTCCCTTCCTCCGTTTGGGCTTGGGGTTTCTCGTCTGCCGGGCGGATGAACCCGCGCTCGATCCGAATGCTGCCGTCGTGATTGAGGATCACGAAAGCGCCTCCGCGTGCAATGTCGTCAGGATCATAGGCCTGCCGCTTCGCTTCCAGCCGCTCGATTTCGGCCTCAAGCTCGCCGAACCGTGCATCTACGTCGTCAGCAAGTTCCTCAGCCGCCTGATGCTGTTCGGTCAGCCGATCGAAATCCGTCTGTGCCGCAGTAAGAGCGGCCTGATCTTCCGCGGAAAGCTCGACCGGATGCGGATAGGTCCGCCGCATGCCGTGCGCGTGCGGAAAATCAAGATGGGCTTCCGTCCATTTCCAACCCTCGGCTGACCGCACCGCATCGGCCTCACGGCCGAGCTTTGCGGTTACCAAAAGATCGAGCAGCGCCACATCCTCCAGATAGCCGCCGCGATCCTCGGTGAAAAGATCGCGAAGGACCGTACCGCCTGCTTCGGTGTAGGCCTCGATCCCGACAAAGCGCGCGCGGCGGTCGGTGGCGGCCACGTGGGTTTCGGTGAGCATGCGGCGGATGGTGCTGGCATCCCGGTTATAGGACAGGCGCTCATAGACGCCTTCCTGCCGGGCATGATCATCGGTGATGGCAAAGGCCATCAGCTGTTCTAGCGTCAGATCGCCATCGCGATAGACCTGCATCAGTTTCGGGGAGACCGCGCCGAGCCGTAGGCGCTGCCGCACGACATGCGGCGTCACGCCGAAACGGGCGGCAATTTCCTCTGCACCGAAACCGCGTTCTTCCGCCAGCTTCTTGAACGCCTCGAACTGGTCGGCAGGATGCATGTTTTCCCGGGTGACGTTCTCGTCCAGGCTGATTTCGTGCGGATCGTTCGCGGTGTCGATGATGCAGCGGATCGGCTCGGTCTTCTTGATCTCCTTCCGCTTCGCCCGCAGAAGCTGGGCAAGGCGTCTGCCCTCACCGATGGTCACGAAATAGAACCCCGTGGTCGCTCCTTCTCCGTCCAACTCCGGTTCGATCACCAGATTTTGCAAGATGCCCTTGGCGGCGATGCTCGCTGCATACGCCTCGATCGCCGCCTCGCTGTGCGGCGTCTTGCGCGCGTTCTTCGGCGACTTCTTGAGCTTGTTCAGCGGAATGAAAATCTCCGTCCCGCTCTCGGGAATGGCTTCAATGTGCTTGGCCGACATGATCAATCTCCCTTTGCCTTCATGGGTGCAGGGCGCACTCCGCGCCTGCGCCCCTGCCCGTCGGCGAGACCGGGGGTAACAAGTGCCAGGGCGAACCGGGCGGAGGGGGATCACCCGCCCGACAGGGCCGCTCAGTGAGCGGGTCTGCACAAGCGCATGCCGGTCTTTCGGAAGAGTGAGGAATCAGAGGACGCGCGGAAGACCGGGGAGACCGCTCGGGACGGCGCCGGCGTAAGCCGACGCTTTACCCTGGCGCGCGCGAGGGGCAGCGCCCCTTAGATCTCAACCATGAGAATGCCGGGTAGCCCGGCAGAGCTCACAACAAGAGAAGAGTGAGAGAATCAAAAGAGGCACCCGCAGGAGGGTCAGCATAGCGCCGACGCGTAGCGGCGGGACCCGGGACCGAGTGCAGTCGCGAGACCGGTTAAGAAGGCACCCGATCCGAAGGGCAGTGATAGCGACGCCGGCATGCAATGACGGCGGGCCCGAGGGCGAGTGCCTCCGGCGAGCGACTCAATGCGGATCACGTCTCGTTGGTATCAGTTTTGCTTTTGTGATAGCGTCTCACCGGTGCGCATGTCGATGCACGGCGTGGGCATGTTCACTGAGTCAATTCTTTACAGAGGACGACATGGCCAAGAAAGCCAAGAAGGCAAAGAAGACCGCGAAGGCAGCCACCAAGAAGGTGGCAAAGAAGACTTCAAAGAAAAAGAAGTAGTCGTATCGGCTACTGATTTATTGCCGCCTCCGGGTCGCAACCCGGATGAAAAGCGAGACCTCCCAAAGGATATGAAGCGTCCTTTGCAGCCGTTCGGTATCGCGGCACGCTAGGATAAGGCCGGACCTTTGTGCAGGTGGCTGCTGCATAAAGGTCCGGTTTTTCGTTTCTGCCCCCGCAAGGGGGTGATCTGCTCTAGTGCGAGGGATCGAAGCCGCAAGGCCGAGACGCTGCGTGGCTCGGTTCACCAGAGCCCAGTGCGGCGACAGCCGCACGCGCAAAACGGATAAGGGAGCACCACTTGAGCTCGCACGTCTGAAGTATCGGAAAACGGTTTCTTCGGTTCGTTCTCGCCCACCCTACCACCTGGCCGGCTGGAAAATTCGGCCTTCGAAAAACCACGAGATCCCACGATCCGGAATCCCAGCCGTGTGTTAGCGATGGGGAACGTCTGCGGGACTAAACGATTCGTCTCAGCGTGGGAGAACCTTTCAATGCTGATGACCAAGCAGAGACGGCCGGCGATCCGCACCCTGCGCGGTTGGGCGATCAACGTGCTGAACGAAGCCGGCGCCATCCGCGAATGCGAGGACCACGGCTGGATGCAAGACCGCGCCGATCCGCATGCCCGAGAGCGGGCCTTCGACATCGCCCGTCGAGACCTGCCGGAAGGCGTATCCCGTCAAACAGCGGAGGCCGCAGTTCGCGACGTTCTGGACTCGATCGGTGATACCTGCCCTGAATGCCCCTCCGACTAGAACGATCGCCGCCACCCTCGGACGCCAGCCCGTCTCTCGACTCAGCGGCCCAGCCGTTTCTCAACACGCTTGCGCGAGTTGCCGACCTTCTTGACTGCCTTTTTCACCGCGGGTGCGGACTTTCGCGTCTTCTTCGCCTCGTACCGCACTTCATAGTCCTGCCCGCCAGCCACCCGCGCCCGGTCCTGTTTTCGTCCGCGCGCCGTCTTGCTCTTCTTCGCTACCGCCATCGGTGCCTCCCGTTGTGACATCGAAGCAAACGCGACAAGGATTCGCAGGTTCCGGAACGATTCGAACTGTACCAATTTGAATCGGCTGTAGCGTGGAGTTCTTCAGTGGCGTTTCAGCGTAAAAGGCCGGCGGCTATCGGTGTCACGGCGCTTTTCCCGGGCTTCATCGAACCGGCCCTGGCCACTCGAGCGATAAGGTGCCGTCCATGCATTACGCAACACGCTCTGAAGGATTGGCCCTTGAATGAGCCGAACGTCGACCCTGCCCAAACGCCTACAGCCAATGCTTGCTACGCTCACCGACGCGCCGTTCGACGATCCCGGTTGGGTTTTCGAGGATAAGTACGACGGCTTCCGGATGATCGCGGAAATCCGCCGGGGCAAGGTTTCGCTCTACAGCCGCAACGGCAAGATCATCAGCCGCAGCTATATCGAGGTCGCCAAAGCGCTGGAGGGCGTGAAGGGCGACGCCGTGATCGACGGTGAGCTCGTCGCGATCGGAAAGGACGGCGTCTCGCATTTCCAGCTGCTTCAGAACGCGCTGCGCCATGAAGCGAAGCTCCTGTATTGCGCTTTCGATCTCATGTTTCAGAACGCAGTTGATTTGCGCAAGCAGCCTCTTCTCGAGCGCAAGGAGCGGCTGAAAGCGATCCTGCCGAGCAACCGGTTGATCGCCTTCAGCCGCCACCGCAAAGCAAACGGCACGAAATTCTTCGCCGAGGCCGAGCGGAAGGGTCTGGAGGGCATCATGGCGAAGCGCGCCGACAGCGCGTATACCTCCGGAAGCCGAACGGCGGATTGGCTGAAGATCAAGACGGCAAAGCGACAGGAAGTGGTGATCGCGGGCTTCACAGCGCCCAAGCGCTCCAGGCCGTTCTTCGGCGCCCTGGTCCTCGCCGTGCGGGAATACGACGCATGGCGCTACATCGGGCATGTCGGCACCGGCTTCAGTCACAAGGTCCTGGGAGATCTCCATGCCAAGCTCGTGAAGCTGACCACTCCTAAATCACCCTTCCCTTCCAAAGTGAAGGACGAGGGCGCCACGACCTGGGTCAAGCCCTCGTTGGTTGCCGAGGTCAAATTCGCGGAGTGGACGAGTAAGGGCGAACTGCGCCAGGCCGTCTACCTTGGGCTCAGGTCTGACAAGCGGGCGAGGGAGGTCGTGCGCGAGCGAGAACGTCCGCGCAAATAGCGCTCCCCTCCGAGCGTAACCCGGCAAACGGAAGGGATTAACCGGCCCTCCGCGGTGGGCACTCAGTCGCCTCCGAGGTAGTGGATTTCCGGACGCATGCCATCAGGCGTGAGTTCGAGCGTCGCAAACGTGATCGGCAGCTTGAAACGCCGGGGTCCCGCGCTGCCGGGATTCAGATAGAGAACGCCACCGACCGTGTCGATCTTCGGCACGTGGGAATGCCCGGAGACGATGACGTCGATGCCGGCGCCGCGGTCGGCTTTCAGCGTTTTCAAGTCGTGCAGAACGTAAATCGACCTACCTGCCAGGCGCACAAGGTTCGTGTCGGGGTAGTCGCGAGCCCACTCGCCACCATCCACGTTCCCACGAATGGCCGTGACGGGCGCAATCCGGCGAAGCGCATCGACGATCTCGGGGCGCCCGATGTCGCCGGCATGGATGATGTGATCGACGCCCGTCAGGCCTCGTTCCGCCTCGGGCCTCAACAGGCCGTGCGTGTCGGAAATGATTCCAATCCTGAACATCATTTCTCGGCGCTCTCAACCGCAATCGCCAAAAGTCGATCGAGAAGCTCAGCTTGAGCGGACAGCATCTTGGTCCGCGCGAGCTCGATATCAAACCATTCCGCCCGGTCGACTTCGGGAAAGGTCTTCCTTCGACCGCTTCGAGGCGGCCATTCGATATCGAAGGTATTACTGGTCAGCGCTGCCGGATCAAAGTGGCCCTCGGCGGCGAATGCGATGACGCGCTTCCCTCCTCGCTGTCGGACTTCCCCCAGCGCCTGGAGTGGACCAATCGAAGCGCTCGGGCCGAGTTCTTCGGCAAATTCGCGTCGAGCGACGTGCTCCGGAGCATCATTAGCATCGATTTCGCCCTTAGGAATGGACCAGGCGCCATCATCCTTCTTACGCCAGAACGGACCGCCGGGATGAACGAGCAGAACCTCGAGCCCACGAGCGCCCTTGCGGTATGCGAGAATGCCCGCGCTGAAGGTCGATCTCTTGGAGATCTTTTTCACGGCAGCCATATCGCTCCTGCTTTGCAGAGCAATCGAGAGCCGGCGAGCCGTCGTCCCGCCATACCGGACCGCGCTCGCCGAGCGCCTGCTTAGCCTCGTCCACGGTCCTATGCACCGTTACTGCGGCCTCGCGGTCGGCCGCCTTCCTGGCGCGCGCACCGACCCGCCGGGCCGCCATTAGACGGCTGACGAGATGATCTCGCGTGACCTCGTCGAGACGGGATTTGCCATTCGCCAGAGCCTGCCGCGGACGACGAAGGAGTGGCCGTCCGGCGTCACCGGATGCTTCACGACACCTAAGCCGACTTCCGCTGCGGCTTGGCCGCCGGCTTCTTCGCCCCGGTCTCCTTCGCCGGCTTCTTGCCTGCGATTGGCATCAGCATTTCTTTTTGCCCGACGGCCGCCTTGCGCGGCTTTTTTCCTGATTTCTTGGGTGCCTCTGTCGCAGCCCCCTCTCTTCCGATGCTCTTGCGCAGCGCGTCCATCAGGTCCACCACGTTCTCGCCGCGGGGACGCGCTTTCGCGGTGATGGGTTTGCCGGCGCGCTTCTGATTGATGAGATCGATGAGGGCAGTTTCGTACTGGTCTTGGAACTTGTCCGGCTCGAAATGGCCCGCCTTCTGATTGACGATGTGTTTGGCGAGATCGAGCATGTCCTTGGTAACTTTGACATCCTGGATATCGTCGAAATACTCTTCGGCGGAGCGCACTTCATAAGGGTAGCGCAGCAGCGTTCCCATCAGCCCCTTGTCCAGCGGCTCGAGCGCGATGATGTGCTCACGATTGGTCAGCACTACCCGACCAATTGCCACCTTGTTCATCTCGCGGATGGTTTCCCGAATGACGGCGAAGGCATCGTGCCCGACTTTACCGTCGGGTCGCAGATAGTATGGACGGATCAGATATCGCGGATCGATCTCGCTGCGGTCGACGAACTCGTCTATCTCGATGGTGCGCGTCGATTCCAGCGCGACGTTCTCAAGCTCCTCCTTGGTCACCTCGATAAAGGTGTCGGTATCAACCTTGTAGCCCTTGACGATGTCCTCGTTGTCGACCTCCTCGCCGGTGTCGGCGTCGACCTTGGCGTACTTGATCCGATGGCCGGTCTTTCGGTTCAGCTGGTTGAACGAGACTTTTTCGGATTCCGAGGTGGCCGGATAGAGCGCGACCGGACAGGTGACGAGAGAAAGACGCAGGAAGCCTTTCCAGTTAGCGCGGGGGGCCATGCCGGGGAACTCCGATACTAATACCGGATTCAAGACGAACGATCCGGCTTGGTTCCGACATCGCGACCCGTCCCACAGGAGGATTTTTTCTGACCGGCTGTCCCGGTCGGACTCGACATTTGTTCTTGTTATGTTCTAATTCGAGCATGACCGACCGACCCGCGAGCTGGCGCATGCCGACCCCGAAACAGATGCAAAAATTGGCCGTTGAAGCCTACCGTAGACGTGCGCCGCCCGCTGCCGCTCCAGATGCCCCCCTCCCGGCCGAATATTGGGAATCGGTCCTCAAAGACCCTCGCGCCCACGGGACCGTGGCGCAGGCTCGTGAGCGACGTCTTTCGGAAATCAAAGCCCACGTGCTGCGCGTCTCCTGCCGCCGCTGCGAGCGGACCGTGGAAATCCAGACCGCCGATGCCGTCCGGCTGTATGGCACCAACGCAGTCTGGAAGGACGTGGCGCAGCGGTTGCTCGACAACACCTGCCAGCAGCGCACCGGCAGGCATGAAGAAGACGGGTGCTGGCCAGCGTTCGAGACGCCGTAGTCGCTCTGGATTTGCCGATCCGATCTCTTTGCGCCTGGATGTCCGGATGGCCCCGAAGTATCACCCTACGCCCCTGTCGGGCGGCGATCGCAAGGCTCTGGCGAAAGAGCTCGGCAAGGCACGTGCGATGGCTAACATCCTGGCCATCCAATCGGCGGAGATGCGGGCCAAAGGCGAGGCGATGATCCAGCAAGCCGACAGGCTGCTTTGCGAAAGCTGGAACGAGCGGATGTGGAGTGACGGCGAACCGATCGATCCATCGCCGACCATCGATCAGGCGGTGAACGGAGGCTTCGCTTGGCTCGAGATCAGGTGCGCGCGCTGCAAGACGCCGAGCGATGTGGACCTCGCGGCCATGAAGCACCCGCCGACCACCTTCGTGCACGATCTCGCCAGCCGGCTGCGCTGCCGCAAATGCGCCAAGGCGGGCCGGCGTCCATCCGCGACTCTGCTACAGTTGACGTGGCAGCCGCGTCACCCTCGAACCGAATCCTGACCGATGTGCAATCCTTATTCGATCACGACCAACCAAGCCGCAATCAGCGCGCTGTTTCCTGTCGTGAACCAATACGTCGGCAACCTGGCGCCGATGCCCGGCGTGTTTCCGGACTACAATGCACCAATCGTGCGAAACGGGACCGAGGGCCGCGAGCTCGCTACGGCGCGGTGGGGAATGCCATCGTCGTCAAAAGCGCTGATGGACGCCACGAAGAAGCGAGCCGAGAAGTTGCAGGCCAAGGGCAAGGCGGTGGATTTCAAGGAATTGCTCAGAATGGAGCCGGACAGCGGCACGACCAACATCCGCAACGTGAAGAGCAAACACTGGGCCCGCTGGCTCGGCGTCGAAAACCGCTGCGTGGTGCCGTTCAACTCGTTCAGCGAGTTCAACAAGGCCGAGGGCGGCGGTATCTGGTTCGCGCTCGATGAGACCCGCCCCCTCGCCTGCTTCGCCGGCATCTGGACCAACTGGACGTCTGTGCGGAAGGTCAAGGAAGGTGAGACTACCAACGACCTTTATACGTTCCTCACGACGGAGCCGAACGCCGAAGTCGGCGCCATCCACCCCAAGGCAATGCCCGCTATCCTGACGACACAGGACGAAGTCGAAGCCTGGATGACGGCAACTCCGGACGAGGCCCTGAAATTGCAAAGGTCGCTTCCGGATGGAATCCCCCGGGTCGTCGCCCGGGGCGTCAAGGAAGACCAAGCAGGGTCCACAATGTAACCGACGAGACAGACTACCAACGGCGCCACCATGCATCGACGCATGGGGGGGGCGCTAGACAACGTCTGCGACGATCGCGCTCCAAGCGCCATGCCACGACGGGGATCAAAAAGGCGTAGGTTTCTCGCCGGTTCACTCCAAAAATGAATATGCGTGCCTTGGCGGGTTCCAAACAACTCGCGTCAGTTCTCAGGCCTGGCAGTCGAGAATATCGCGGTCAATTCCGGCGATTTCGCTGAATTTACTCTTGAGATGGCCAACCAGTCCCGGTCCTTTGACGATGACACCTATTTCCGCCCCGCGTGGCTTCCATGGATTGGAGGTTGTCGCGAGCCAGTTAAAGCTCGTGATCAGCAAAGCGTCATCGTCCCAGGTCATGAATTTTCCGTGGACCTGATCGACGGCGAAAAGCTTTATGCCAACTTCAGAAAGCGCGGCCGCAGTGCGCTCACGCTCTTCGGGTGAGACGCTTTTAGCGAGCTTGTTGTGGATGAGCGCTACGGCAACCTGGTCCCTGTCGGTCGCTCGCATCGGCACGAAAACCGATGTTTCACCGGCAGGTCCCAACAGATCGCAGACGGCGACGATGCTGGAGTTTGCGCCATCACGGGCTTCGCGAACGGCAGCCAAGTGTTCATGATCTCTCAGCACCGCTACACGATGTGGCCCCTCGATCCGCGCGTCAGCTCGGCGACATTCATTGCGGAGCTCAGCCAGACGATAGACGTCCTTTGTCCACTTGCCCGATGATGGAATCCGAAGAAACGCCAGAGTCGACGCAAGTGTGGCGACCACGTGCGGCTCCCGCAGCCTGATCGACACTTCAACGGATTTGTAAAGCGAGGAAAGCCAATTGCACGATCCGACGCAAGCTTCATAGGATCCGTGAGGTCCCGAATCCGCGAGCACGATCTTGGCATGAGATCCGGTCTCGGTCTCGGCGAAGCGCAGGTATGATTTCGTATGAGGAGACAGCTTGTCGAACATCGCCTTTGCTTCTCGAAAATCCTTCAGCGCTTCCTCGTTCAGCTCCTCGTTTCGTTGACCCCACAGGAGATCAACTCTCACTTTGCGCTTCGCCGCGGCCTCGAGATCTGGCATCAGACGGCGAACGGCTTCCGTTCCCACAAAGCATGTATGGATCACCACGAACGATTTTGCATCCGAAAGGACCCGTTTCAGCTCCGACAGATGAGCAGGTCCACCAACGACGAGATCGTCCGCGGTCACCTCGGCATAGCTATAGCCATCCTCTGTTTCCAGGCGGGTATCGGCACGAGCGATCACTTCTTCAGCAGCTGTATCGTCGCCCGCTTCAGGCGACATGGTTACGGCCTCCACGATCGCTTGGCGAAATTCGGGAGAGGTATATTGCGGCAGTCCCTCGACCTGGTAACCGGAGATTTGCACCGACGCGAAAAGACGCTGAGCCGTGATCCTGTGGTCGACCCACTCCTCGAAGGTCTCGTCCTCCTTCATGTACAACCGGTCGACACTGCCTGTCGGCGACATGGTCAACTTGAAAACCCTCGGTCTCAGAACGAAAGCATTCTCGGGAAGCTTGTCCTTGTGGATAAGGGTGAGATCCTCGGGCTGGAAAAAGCTCATGGTAATCCGCTCCATGCACAAAGTGTCGCGCCTGCGCAGGTTGCGGGTATCTTCAGGCAGCTTCTTGAGAGTCGCCGCTTTCTTGCCACCTGCCGTCGCCTCAAACGCTACACGGCCTGAGCTCGTGTGAATGTCGACCCATCCGACACCGATCAGCTCGATCAGGCATTCGACAACGAGTCGAAGCGGGACGCTGGAGAGTTCAGCAAGTTCGACGGAAGTTGCCCGTTCCTGGGCAAGCTTCCACAGGATCATGTGCTCGAACGCGCTCCACGTGCGGCCCTGCTTGACGATGTAATCCGCCCGAACCTTGTAGATCGGAATATAGACCGTCATCCGAGCCGTCACTTGTAAGCTCCTCCGAAGTCCTTCGGCTGTACTCGCTTCACTCGGCCGCGTTTCTCCTCCGCGATCAACCACCGCATCAATCTGGTGATGTGAGCAAGCTCGTCCTCCTCGTTCGGTTCGGAAGAGACGTCCACCCGGCTCACCAGAAAATTCCAACTTCCCACCAGGACAAGCTTCTGCCTTGCGCGGCTAAGCAGAACATTGAAACGACGTCGGTCGGCGAGGAAGCCCAGTCCCTTTCCGACCTTCTCGTCATTGTTGCGCACGAGCGAGGCAACCACGACGTCGGCTTCACTTCCCTGAAATTCGTCCACCGTTGCCCCCATCCGCTTCGCAAGGCGGATGTCGAGTTCAGGATAGAGCAGGTTTTTCAGCTTTCCTGAAGAGGTCCTGTCGGAAACCGCCGATACGATCTCGCGAACCTGTGCGCGGTAGGGCGACAAAATCTGAACATGGCAATCCTGTCCCGATTTGGGAACAAACTGCGTCAACACCTGAAGAACGGCATCGATCTCCGCGGGGTTGGTATATCGGCGCTTGCCGTCGGCTCCGCCCACCTCGCCCGTCGCGTGCTTTACCTCCTGCATCCAGGGCAAGTCGACAAAGACGATGCGCTGCTCCGGCATCCATCCGTTGGCCACGATGCCAAACGGTGGACCTTCGCTCTCAAATCGCGCGATAGCGTCTTCATGCGTCCGCAGCCTCTCGTGATAGAAGCAATGCGAGATCATATCGCAAATGTCCGGATGCATGCGATGTTGCAATTCAAGTCGCATCGCAATCGGCGCTTCCGCGACCACGCTTCTCTGGCATCGTCGAAACATTTCCGCAAAGAACTGGACCATGTCGAGCCAGACGGTGCAGCTCTCGCCGAACCTCTGCTGATCGTCATCGTCCAATCCGACATACTCGCGACCGACTAGGCCGGGAGCAAATCCAGCGCCGTTCTTCCACGCGTTCAGAATGCGAGGAGGCTCGCGGAATAGGCCCTCGAGCGCTGCGAAATTGAAAGGGGGAAGCTGCTCTTGGTCACCGATCAACAGCACCCGGTAGCTTGCCTGAAGCGCGAGCGCTAGGTCGAAACCATGCGCCTTTCCGGCCTCTTCAACAATCGACCAATCGAAGCGCCGGTTGTCTTCCAGTAACTGCGCCAACTCGCCCGAGTTCGATGTTGCAAACACGACATTGGCCGCTTGGCGAACCAGCGATTCCAGACTGCGTATGTCTCGCGTTGCCGGCTTGCCTTGTTCCATATCCACAGCGATCGACCTGGCCCGCTCTAGGATGTGGCTGGGGGCAGACGCCGCCAGTGGGCTGTCGGAAATCGCTCTGGCCAAACGAGCCGTGGTGCGGGAGACGTAGTCCGTGTCTGCCTTGTCGTCGAGACGGACGACAATTGGACGTGTGGTCTGCGGCAAAGTGGCGATACGCTCGGCAAGCTTGCGCCGTACATGCCGGACCGCTTCGTGCGAATGTGCGGTGATCAGTGCCTGCGTCGATACATCGACTTCAAGCAAGCGGGTCGTCAATGTCTCGAGAAGCCGCGTTTTTCCGGTCCCCGGCGGCCCCTGGAGCGCGAATAGGGGCTGTGTCTTCCAGATTCTGTTGAGCGCGAGTTGCTTTGACTCATCCATGCTCTCGATAGCATCGCTGCTTCCCGGACTATCGGTCGTATCCCGCCGTGCTCTATCGGGATCAGCGATCGCGGTCAGCAGACCGGCATGACTTCGCATGCCGTCGATCGCCCGCTGACGCCGCTTGAGCTGCGCGATCGTTCCGCCAAGACCCGACGGCATCAGGTACATCCGGGAATCCAGCGTCGGAGCCGGAAGCCCCGCATCTTCGTGATAAAAGCGATACCTGATCCCGCCGGGATGAAAAATCACGCGGTCGAAACGCCAACGGATGTTAGTCTCTTGCTCGCCGCGCCCCAAAACGCCTTCATAGCCGAGCGTAAAATCTGACTCTTCCGCAAGAGGCAGAGAGACAGCATCGCGCGTGAAAAAATCTCTCATCTGATCTGCTGAGCGAGAGAGCTTTAAGTTCAACGCGAGCTCATCGCGCTGTCCGTCGGGAACCGAGGTTACCTCAACGACCGCGCCTTCTGTCTGCTCCTCCACCTCGACCACACGAACCGGCCAGATCTGGGCCGCCGTCAGCAATGCATCCAGTTGGTTCGTGATCCTGAAGAACTCCAAAACTTGATTCTGAGCATCGTCCAACTCGGTCGTGGTCGACTCGAACGGAAAGACGGCATCCCAAGCCGCACCGATGCTGCGCGCCCGGTTCAAGTCTCGTGAAAGCTTCGGCGCCGCCCGCACTTCAAGCTTCCGCCCGTCGAGCGAAGCCACCTTTTCTGTTGGATCCAGCGAAGGCGGGTCGGCGGACTGGCAAAATCCGACGTCCCAGGTCGGGTTATCCCTCTCCCATCGCTGTACGCGGTACTGAAGCAGACGACCGTTGAGCACGTAGTGCTGGAAGGGCGTCTGACGGACAAGGACTTGCAAGTCTCCGGTCAAGTCTCGTTGGATAAAATCAAGCTGCGCCTCAACGTCTGCAGCTCGAATGGCCCCCTTGGCCGCGTTCGCTGTTATGTCGGCGATGGCTTCGGAAAGACGGGAACCCGAACCGAGATTGAAGCCGATGTACAAGGGTTTACCGATGACGATCGTTCGGTTGCGTACCGAGGCATGCGCCTCCGAAAGCCCTTGTAAGATGGTGGCACTGTCGGTAAATCGCCGCTCGGCATCAGGCTCGAGCAGACCAAGAATGAGAGCTCGCTCGGGAGGGCCGAGATAAGCAAGGTTCAAAACGACTTCGCGCAGTCTTTCGACCGTCTTGATTCCTCTACCGGAAGGCTCGAACCCAAAAATCTCCGTGCAGAGCACACCGAAATCAAACCAATCGGTCGCGAATGAATACCGCGCATCCGATTTCTCGAGCTCCGGCGCCCGCAGCCGATCGACCTTGTTGGAGCCATCGCGTCCGACGGACGACGCTGATGTGACGCGGAGCGACCACTCGAAGCCGCTTAAGCGAAAATCACAGTCGCCGCGGTCGTCGCTGAACACCGCAGCCGGCGATATGGCCCGGTGAATAGTACCTTCCTCGTGCAGCATGCTCACCGCAGTTGCGATACGGCGCAGC